>JBDUCU010000003.1:0-61024 GCA_040003315.1 Burkholderiaceae bacterium
TCGAACACGCATGCGGCAAGGTCGCGGCGTGCACGACGTGTCATTGCGTGATTCGCAAGGGTTTTAACTCGCTGCCGCCCGCAGAAGACAACGAGGAAGATCTGCTTGATCGCGCGTGGGGGCTGACGCCGTTGTCGCGCCTGTCGTGTCAAGCCATCGTGCAGAACGAAGATCTGGTGGTCGAGATTCCAAAGTACAGCATCAACCACGCCAAGGAAATCGAACAGAAAGAACCGTCATGAAATGGATCGACACCCAGGAAATAGCGATCGCGCTGGCCGAGAAGATGCCGGACGTCGATCCGCACACCGTTCGTTTCACCGACCTGCACCGATGGGTGTGCGAGCTCGACGATTTCGCGGACGATCCCAAGCGATCGGGCGAGAAAATTCTAGAAGCGATTCAGATGGCGTGGATCGACGAAACGTAAAGGCGGGTGCTGGCTTTCAGTGAAACAGTCCGGCCGGAGCATCGATTCCGCCGCGGCGCGTCAGGCTTTCAACGACGACCAGCGATGCTTCGAGTGTGAATTCGTCGCGCTCGATTGCTGCAATCACATCGTCGACCGGGCGACACTCGATCGCATCGACTTCGCCGTCCTGATTCTGCAATCGAATATCGGCTGCGAGTGTCGTGTCATACACGTGGATGATTTCGGATTGCACGCCTTCTGGCACCGACCGGCGCATCTGAAACCAGCGACCCTTTTGCAGCGCGGCGCCGTCGATCCGCAAGCCCGCCTCCTCGATCGCCTCGCGCGACAACGCATCGTGCAAGGTCTCGTGCGCTGCGACCATGCCCCCGACCAGGTTGTCCCATTGGCCTGGATCGATCTGCTTGAGGGCGGCGCGACGCGCTACGAGCATCGAGCGGGCGTCAACGTACGCGTTCAGGTGCACCGCTTCGGTGGTGATCCCCAACGCACGACATGCGGCTCGCTCGAGCGAGGCAAGAGCAGGGTTGCCGACGGACAATACTTCGTCGCGCCATCCAACGATCAACCTGGCTTCTTGCAGCTTGCGCGCGACGCGTGCCAACAGCTCGGTGCGCGCCGCGACGTCGAGCGTGTCGTCCAGCATCAGCAATCTCGCGCCCTTCAAAGCAAACCCAGAGATCTGTTGCGCAATGAATTGCGCGACGGCCGGTTGGGCGTCACCGACGCGTGCCCCACCGATGACAAATTCGACCAAACCCGGAGGAGGCGGTGGATGTGCACGGGCAAGCAAGCGTGCAGCAAGCTGTTGCAGCCGGGCGGCGTCGCTCACTACGTTTCCGGTCGCATGTGCGGAAATAAGATGACGTCTCGGATATTGGGCGAATCGGTCAACAACATCACCATCCGATCGATGCCGACACCGCACCCTGCAGCGGGAGGCATGCCGTATTCGAGCGCGCGCACATAGTCGGCGTCGTAGTACATCGCCTCTTCGTCGCCGGCCGCTTTGGCTTTGACCTGCTGGTTAAAGCGCGCGGCTTGGTCCTCGGGGTCATTGAGTTCCGAAAATCCGTTGGCTATTTCCCGCCCGGCGATGAAGAGCTCGAAGCGCTCGGTGATCTCTGGGCGCGAATCCGATGCGCGCGCCAGCGGTGACACCTCGAGTGGATAGTCGACGATGAACGTCGGCTGAATCAGCTTCTGCTCGGCAGTCAATTCGAACAGTGCGAGCTGCAGCGCACCGAGTCCCGCTTCCTCGGCGTGCGTGCTGCCCTGTGCACGGAGCTCGCGGTGCATGAATTCACGGTCAGCCAGTTGATCTTCCGAGTACTGAGCTGCGTGAGTCCGGATCGCCTGCACGATGGTCAGGCGTGCAAACGGCGGCGAAAGCTCGATCGTTTGGCCCTGGTATGCGATGCGTGCGGAACCAGTGGTCGCCAAGGCAACGTGATTCAGCAGGCGCTCGGTGAAGTCCATCAGCCACATGTAGTCCTGATAGGCCGCATAGAACTCGAGCATCGTGAACTCCGGGTTATGCCGCGGCGAGATCCCTTCGTTGCGAAAGTTTCGATTAATCTCGAAGACGCGCTCGAATCCGCCTACAACGAGTCGCTTCAAAAACAATTCCGGCGCGATTCGCAGAAACATGTCGATATCGAGCGCGTTGTGATGGGTGACGAATGGCTTTGCAGCCGCTCCGCCCGGAATCACCTGCAGCATCGGAGTCTCGACTTCGAGAAACCCGTCAGCCACCATGAAGTCGCGCGTGGCCGTGATCGCCTTGCTTCGAGCGACAAAAAGCGCGCGCGTTTCCTCGCTCATCATCAAATCGACATAACGCTGGCGATAACGAAGCTCGCGGTCCTCGAGCCCGTGAAATTTGTCGGGCAAAGGGCGCAGCGATTTGGTCAGCAGGCGCAGCTCGGTGCATCGGATGCTGAGCTCGCCTTTCTTGGTCTTGAAAACGGCACCGTGCGCTGCAACGATGTCACCGATATCCCAGTGCTTGAACATTTCGTGCGCCGCCGCGCCCGTGTCGTCATCCGAGATGTAGAACTGAATCCTCCCGCTGCCGTCCTGCACCGTGGCGAAACTCGCTTTGCCCATCAGGCGCTTGAGCATCATCCGGCCCGCAACGGCGACCAGAATGCTTTCCTGTTCGAGTGTTTCGCGATCGCGCGCACCGTACTTGATGTGCAATTCGTCGGCCAAATGCGTGCGGCGAAAGTTGTTCGGAAACGCCGGGCCCGGCGTGCGCAAAGCCGCGAGCTTGGCTCGCCGCTCGGCGATGATCTGGTTTTCGTCAGGCGCGGCAGTGCCTGTTTGTGGCTCGTCCATCAAGTGTGGCCGGTTGAGCTGTGCATCAGACGCCTTGTTTGAGGCTTGCCTGAATGAAGTCGTCAAGATCGCCGTCGAGAACTGCCTGGGTATTCCCAACCTCGACGTTGGTCCGCAGATCCTTGATGCGAGATTGATCGAGCACGTACGAGCGTATTTGATGACCCCAGCCGATGTCGGTCTTGGCGTCTTCGAGTGCGGTCTGCTGCACTTGTCGCTTGCGCAGTTCCTGCTCGTAAAGCTTTGACTTCAGCATCGCCATCGCTTCGGCGCGATTGCGATGTTGGCTGCGATCATTCTGGCTCTGCACGACGATGTTGGTCGGCAGATGCGTGATGCGAACCGCCGACTCGGTCTTGTTCACGTGCTGCCCGCCTGCGCCCGACGCGCGATACACGTCGACCCGCAAATCAGCTGGGTTGATTTCGACCTCGATCGTTTCGTCGACCTCGGGATAGACGAACACGCTAGCAAAAGACGTATGTCGGCGTGCATTCGAATCGAACGGCGACTTGCGCACCAGCCGGTGAATGCCCGTTTCGGTGCGCAGCATTCCAAATGCGTAGTCGCCGACGAGCTTAATCGTCGCACCCTTGATTCCAGCTACTTCGCCACTGGTTTCATCGAGCAACTCCGATTTGAACTTGTGCCGTTCAGCGTAGCGCAGGTACATGCGCTCGAGCATCGACGCCCAGTCCTGCGCCTCTGTGCCACCGGCACCTGCCTGAATCTCGATGAAACAATTGTTGGGGTCGAGCGGGTTGTTGAACATCCGCTGAAACTCAAGCTCGCCCACCTGCTTGGCGAGTTGCGCAACGTCAGACTCCACCGCGACCAAGGTCGGATCGTCGTTGTCACTGCGCGCCATCGCGAAGAGCTCGTCCGAATCGCGTACAGCCGTTTCGAGCGCGCGCATTTTTTGCACGATCGCCTCAGCGCTCTTTTTTTCCCGGCCGAGTTCCTGAGCTCGCTTCGGGTCGTCCCAGACTTTCGGATCTTCGAGCGCCTGCCCGATCTCCGCGAGCCTGCGCTCCTTCATGTCGACGTCAAAGATACCTCCGCAGCTCGGCAAGGCGGCCGCGCAAATCGGCGACGGTCCCCTCGATCTGATTAAGGCGCTCGGGTTCCATGGTGTCCTTTGTTGAAGTCCGGCTTCGAGATCCACCCGTCGACTGACTGCCGGCGGGCGGCGGATTATAAGGCGGCGTACTCGATCACGAGTTGGAGGCGCCGCGAACCCATGTGCTCGTCGAGCATCGGGCGATAGGCGAGTCTGACCGACGGCGGCAACTGCTCGGTGTGCTGAAACCAGATGGCATCGAAGCGGCGTCCGTCGAGGTCAAGCACCAGCTTCAGATGACGGTCTTTCACCAGGCGCTGCTCCAGGACCACGAAATCGTTGTCGAACAGCGGCGGTGGAAAGCCCTGACCCCACACATGCGAATCGATCGCCTCAATCAGCGACAGCACCAGGTCTCCCGGTGCAAGCGGCCCGTCGGTTGCGATGATCCGATCAAACAGCGAACGATCGCATGATCCCCGAGTGGCATCCTCGAATGCGATGACAAAACTGTCGTAATTGGCAGCTTGCATCGTCAGGCCAGCGGCCATTGCGTGGCCGCCAAAGCGGCGCACCAGCGTCGGCGCCCGCTTGGTGACCAGGTCAAGCGTGTCGCGCAAGTGCACGCCTTCGATCGAGCGGCCGGATCCCCGCAACTCGCCGTCTGTGCCGCGGGCGAACGCAATTGTCGGTCGGTGATATTTTTCTTTAATCCTCGATGCCACCAGTCCAATCACGCCCTGATGCCAGTCTTCGTTGTAGAGGCAAATTGTGCTGCGCGTGCTGATGTCCTTATCGTCGAGCTCGGCGAGCGCGTCGAGCTGCATGTCGCCTTCGATGTCGCGGCGATCGCGATTCAACTGGTCGAGCTGCCGCGCCAGCTCGAGCGCGCGTTCGAAGCTGTCGGCGATCAGGCATTCGATGCCCACCGTCATGTCGGTCAGCCGGCCAGCGGCGTTGATGCGCGGTCCAATCGCAAAACCCAAATCGCGAGCGCACGCGGCGCGCGCGTCCTTGCCGGCAATCTGAAACAGTGCCGCGATTCCCGGACGAAGGCGCCCCTGCCGAATTCGCTGTAGCCCCTGCGCAACGAGGATGCGATTGTTGCGGTCAAGCCGCACGACATCGGCCACCGTACCCAGAGCAACCAGATCCAGCAACTCGCCGAGCCGCGGCTGGCTCGCGGCGTCGAATGCGCCGCGGACCCGCAGCTCCGCACGCAGCGCGAGCAGCACGTAGAACATCACGCCAACGCCCGCCAGATGCTTGCTCGGAAATCCGCACCCCGGCTGATTTGGATTGACGATGCACGAAGCTGCAGGTAACTCGGCCCCCGGCAGATGGTGATCAGTGATCAACACCGAGATGCCGAACTCGTTTGCGCGCACAACTCCATCGATGCTGGCGATGCCGTTATCCACCGTGATCAGCAGATCCGGCGCGCCATTGGCTCCTCGAGCAGCAAGGTCGACGATTTCAGGCGTCAAGCCATAGCCGTACTCGAAGCGGTTGGGGACGAGATAGTCAACCTGTGCGCCCATCGAGCGCAGTCCGCGCAGCGCGACTGCGCACGCGGTGGCGCCGTCGCAGTCATAGTCAGCAACGATCAGCATTCGCGCATTTGCGGCGATCGCATCGGCCAGCAGCTTCGCTGCATCGCTGACGTTTGACAGCGTATCGGGTGATGTCAATCCGTTGAGCAGCAGCTCCGTTTCAGCGACGTTGGCGACGCCGCGCGCAGCTAGGGCGCGCGCAAGTGCGGCCGGCACTCCTTCCGCGGCAAGGCGACGCGCGGTGGCTCCATCGAAATCGCGCGCAGTCAGAACCGTCATTCGGTCAATGCCTCGGCCAGCGCACGCCGGCGCCATGGCCGGTACCGGTCCGACGGCCTCGACGCGTATGAGCGAGCCGAGGCGCCTGTTAGAACGATGTCGATCGCGTCGTCGGCATGATCGCCCAGGCGCACGTCGATCGCTTTCATCGCGCGCAACCAGGCGGACCAGTCTTCGCGCTCGCGCGCTAAGACCACGTCGTCGCTGATCAGCAAAGCGCTGTCGATCACGTTGTCATCAAACCGAGCTCCGTGCGCTCCGGCTGCTCTTGCGGCGCCTTGCCACTCCGGGGCATGGCAGTGGACCTGCGCAAACTCGATCGATCGCAGCGGCTTCCAGCAACCACCGCCGTACAGCCAGAGCGCGTTGACCGTGCGACGTCCGTTTGCCTCGCGTGCTGCATTGACCGAATGCGTGTGCCACGCCATTTGTATCTCGTTATGCAACCGCGTCCACGCATTGGCGTCCGCACCGGTTGGCATCGACACCGGCCTGCCGTTGACGCCGGACAACGGCGCCGCATCGATTGTCCATTGACGCTCGGTTGCCAGGAACCAGCGGTCGTCGACGATTACGAGCTCGCAATCGCCTTCCGCCAGTAATTCGTTGGCGATTCCGACCAGGTGCCGCGACTCTTCGGCTGTTGGGCCGTCGCCGTCGAATGTCTGTACGACCAGATGGTCGCGCGCGATTTCGATGTGGACCGGATCGGCGTGCCATATAGGCGAAATCGGCGTCGTACCTGAAATCTGTCCGAACGCATACGGTGCCGTGGGTGCGGGTGGCGCCTGATGGAACAATTTGCGAGCGAGCCAGTCCAAATGGGCGGTGCAGCCGTCTGCATCCGCATCCGATGATCGCGCGATGGTTTCGATCAACATGGCACGCGACAGGCGCGTCTTCAAATTTGGAATATCGAGCAGCGGGGTCAGTTCGGTCGCCAACTTATCAGGTATCAGAGCACCAGCGACCAGCAACGTGAAATGCATCGACGCATTTTACGGATGCCCGCTTGGCGTTGTAATCGTCAGTCGGTGGGCTTGGCTACAATCCGCGCGCTTCGATCGATCCACTTGAACCTTCCGTACGAACTTCGAATAGGACTGCGTTACACGCGCGCCGGCCGTCGTGCTCGCCGTCGCAACGGCTTCATTTCGTTCATTTCGGGCATTTCGATGATCGGCATCGCACTTGGTGTGATGGCATTGATCGTCGTCCTGTCTGTGATGAATGGTTTCGTATCGCAGGTGCGCGATCGGATGCTTTCGGTCGTCTCCCACGTCGAGGTTTTCGCCGCCAACGGTGCAATCGCGGACTGGCGCGCTGTCGAGCAGACCGTGCGACACAACCCGGCGGTGATCGGTGTCGCGCCGTACATCAACGCGCAGGCGCTGCTAACTCGCGGCGATAGCGTGCGCGGCGTTCTGATACGCGGCATCGATCCAGCGGCAGAGCCCGCTGTGTCCGACGTTGGATCGCAGGTGCGCGGCGCGCCGTTGAACGCGTTGCTGGACGGCGAGTTCGGCATCGTATTGGGCGGGGAGCTTGCACGAACGCTCGGCGTTTCGCTGGGCGAAAAGGTGACGCTGATTGCGCCGCAGGGACAGGTGACACCGGCGGGCGTGGTGCCGCGCCTGAAGCAATTTACTGTGATAGCCACGTTTGATTCGGGCCACTTCGAATACGACAGCGCGCTCGCACTAATCCACATTGGCGATGCAGCGCGACTGTTCCGGGTCGACGGGCCGACCGGGGTGCGGTTGAAGCTCAAAGACATGCAGCGCGCGCCGGAGGTCGCGGTCGAGCTCGCTCAATCGCTCGAGCCCGGCGTGCTGGTGCGCGACTGGACCCGTCAGAACCGCAGCTGGTTTGCCGCGGTTCAAATCGAGAAGCGAATGATGTTCATCATCCTCGGGCTGATCGTTGCGGTCGCCGCCTTCAACCTTGTCTCGACGCTGGTGATGACCGTCACCGAAAAGCAGTCTGATATCGCGATCCTGCGCACGCTCGGCGCCAGCGCGGGCAGCGTCATGATGGTGTTCATGGTGCAGGGCGCACTGATCGGAATTCTGGGGACCCTGTTCGGAGTGGCAAGCGGACTTTTTGTCGCCAACAACCTCGACACCATTTTTCCCGCGATCGAGCGCATCGCCGGCTTTCCCCTGATACCGAAGGACATTTATTTCATCAGCTCGTTGCCGTCGGACCCTCGCGCCAGCGACATCGTGCCGATCGCGTTGATTTCGATGGCGCTGTCGCTGGTCGCCACGGTTTATCCCAGCTGGCGCGCTTCGCGCGTCAAGCCAGCCGAGGCGTTGCGCTATGACTAGCCCAGTCGGATCCTTCGATGGCGCAGTTCTCGTCGCGCGCGGCGTGCAAAAATCGTATCGCGAAGGAGGGCTGTCGGTCGACGTGCTTAGAGGCGCAGACCTCGCGGTAGCGGCGGGCGAACTGGTCGCGGTCGTGGGTGCGTCGGGCTCGGGCAAGAGCACTTTGCTGCATGTGCTTGGTGGACTCGATGCGCCCGATCGCGGCGAGATCATGATCGACGGCCGCGATGTCGCGCAGCTGACCGACGTCGAGCGGGGCAGGGTGCGCAACGAGCGACTCGGTTTTATCTATCAGTTTCATCATCTGCTGCCCGAATTCACGGCACTCGACAACGTTGCGATGCCGCTTTCGATTCGCCGTCAGAGCCTGCTCGATGCCAGGGCCGTTGCGAAGGACGCCCTCGCATCGGTCGGGCTGGCCGCGCGTGCGCAGCATCATCCAGCCGAGCTATCGGGCGGTGAAAGGCAGCGTACCGCGATCGCGCGCGCCATCGTGACTCGACCGGCGTGCGTGCTGGCCGACGAGCCGACCGGCAACCTTGACCGCGACACGGCGCGCGGCGTGTTCGATGTCTTTGTCGAGCTCGCCCGCAGCCTGCACACTGCGGTGGTCATCGTCACGCATGATCCCGAGCTGGCCGCGCGCTGTGACCGTGTGCTGCGCCTGCAGGAAGGTCGGCTCGCAGCGGCCTGACGCGACCGGTTGGCTCGCTAGGTCCTCAAGGCGCGCGAGCGGTTGCGCCGCGCATGCCATGCTCGGCGCAGGTACACGCTCCAGATGGCGCGCACCGTGATGTACCCGAGCGCGGCCAGCATGCTGGCCAACATCAAGAGCCCGACCGCGAGCGGCGCACCGAGGCCCAATGCCCAGCGACTCAATGCTTGCATCGAATCCACGATGTGCATCCAATTCCAGTCGGGTAGCGCCGGCGGCGTGACGACTCCGCCCGCGCCCAGCGTAAAGCCGCCGATCTCGTAGGCGATCACGTACAGCGGCACGATCGTGATCGGATTGGTATAGAGCGTCGTAGCCAACGCCAGCGGAAGATTGACGCGCAGGAAAACGCACACGATCGCCGAGCCAAGCATCTGCAGCGGACCTGGAATCAATCCGCAGAATAGACCCACCGCAACGCCTCCTGCTGCGGACCGGCGGCTCAGGTGCCATAGCGCCGGATGAAACAGACGATCGCCGAACATCGATAGCGCCCTGACTTCGCGCACCTTGTCGACGTCAGGCATCAACTTACGAAAGTACTTGCGAGGCATGACGGAAGTTTATGCGACGTCGCGCTGCGTAGACTGCGAGCACCTGGAAAGCAGTGCGCCTTCGTGTGCCCATGAGCAGACCTGCAGGGTTAGTCGCGTTTGTACTTGGCGTATGCCTGCTGCAGCAGCAGGCCACGCTGCCGAGCGGGGCAGTCATTGTGTTGCTCGCGGCCGGCGCGATAGGGACATTGCTGGTAGCCGCTCGATTTCGAGCGACTATCGCCGCACGAGGCGTCGCGCTGATCGCCGCCATCGGTCTGGGCTTTGCGTATTCGGCCGGCTTTGCGCACTGGCGCATGACTGACAAACTGACTTTCGACAATGAGGGCCGCGACATACCAGTCGTGGGTACGGTCGCTAGCTTGCCCGTCAAGCTCGAGCGCGGAGTGCGTTTCGAGTTCGATGTCGACGCTGTTGTCACGCCCGACGTGCACGTACCCACGCATGTCCTGCTGGGCTGGTACTCGGGCAATCAGAACGTTCAGCCGGGCGAGCGCTGGCAATTCACCGTCCGTTTGAAGCGGCCCCACGGCACGATGAACCCCGGCGCGTTCGACTTCGAGGCCTGGATGCTCGAACGAAATTTGCGCGCATCGGGTTATGTGCGCGCGGGTCGCAACGATTCGCCGCCGACGCGAATGACGCCGATGGTCTGGCGGCCGGAATACATCGTCGAACGCGCGCGCTCGGCCCTGCGCGATCGCATGCAACCGCACCTTGCCGACAAGCGATACGGAGGCGTGCTACTGGCGCTGGTCCTCGGTGATCAGCGCGCGATTGGCGACGCCGACTGGACTCTGTTTAACCGGACCGGCATCGGCCACCTGGTCAGCATCTCGGGGCTGCATATCACGATGATCGCCAGTCTCGTCGGACTGATCGTCGCCGCGCTGTGGCGCCGCTCGCCGATGTTGCTCACTCGCGCCGCTGTGCAGACAGCCGCTGTGCTCGGCGGCCTGGCCGCCGCGGTGTTGTACGCGCTGCTGGCAGGATGGGGAGTGCCGGCGCAGCGAACTGTGGTGATGTTGGCAACGGTAGGGATTGCATGGCTTCTCGGCGGGCGCGTCGGAATGGGTACCTCGCTCGCGCTGGCCGCAGCACTCGTGTGCCTGATCGATCCATGGGCGGTGCTCGCACCGGGATTCTGGCTGTCGTTCGGCGCAGTTGCAGCGATCGTTTGGGCAGTGCAGGGAAGATCGCTTCGCGAGCCCACACGCAACTGGCGCGATGGGGTGCGCGCGGCGACGCGGGTACAGATCGCCGTGACAGTCGGTCTGATTCCGGCCACTGTGCTGCTGTTTCATCAGCTGTCGATCGTTTCGCCGTTGGCGAACGCCGTCGCAATTCCAGTTGTCAGCTGGGCGGTCACGCCGCTCGCATTGATCGGTGCTGCGTTTGCGGCGTTGCCGACACCACTGTCTTCGATCGCTGAGCCGCTGTTCGCAATTGCCAACGCGATCTTCGCTGCACTGGCAGCGGCGTTGCAGTGGTCGGCATCACTTTCGTGGGCGGTGCTGCCCGTTGCAACGCCACCGTTAGCGCTGATCGTGCTGGCCGCCATTGGCGCAATCTGGTTGCTGGCGCCGCCGGGTGTTCCGCTGCGTGCGGTTGGAGTCGCAGCTCTGTTGCCGATGTTTGTTTGGCCATCGGAGCGCCCGCGCGGTAACGATGTCTGGATCACTGCGCTCGACATCGGACAAGGATCGGCGTTGCTGATCGAAACCCGCGATCGAGCGTGGCTGTACGACGCCGGGCCGCGTTACTCGAGTGATTCCGATGCGGGCGAGCGAGTGGTTCTACCCTACCTCAGGCATCGAGGTATCGGGCGCCTCGATGGAATGATCATCTCGCATCTCGACAGCGATCACTCGGGTGGCGCAGCGTCGGTGCTGCGCTCGATCGAGGTCGAGCGTGTGATCTCGTCGATTCCGGCCGGCCATCCGGCGCTGGGCGCGCGCAACGACGTCGAGCGGTGCGCCGCAGGCATGCAGTGGAAGTCGGGCTCGCTCACGTTTGCAGTAATTCATCCAACGCGCGCAGATTACGAATTAAGGCGTACGACGAACTCGATGAGCTGCGTGATCCTCGTCGTATCGGGTGCAACGCGCCTGCTGCTGACCGGCG
This sequence comes from Burkholderiaceae bacterium, assembly GCA_040003315.1. Lineage (GTDB taxonomy): Bacteria > Pseudomonadota > Gammaproteobacteria > Burkholderiales > Burkholderiaceae_F > JACCZX01. Next base: position 11,389 of record JBDUCU010000003.1, read on the forward strand.
ATGTTCCGCTGGCAGACGAATCTGCTTTTCTTGCCCGCGAGCCTGCGCTGCGCGCAAACTGGCTGGCGGTCCCGCACCATGGCAGCCGCAGTTCGTCGGGTGCGTTACTGCTGGGCACGCTCGGTGCGGCCACTGCGGTGGCGCAAGCGGGTTACCGCAACCGGTTTGGTCATCCCGACGCATCGGTCGTTGCACGATACCGCGCCAACCATATCAAGCTTGTGCGAACCGACCACGCGGGTGCGGTGCAGTGGCGCTTTGGAAGCGATGCGACAAGCACAGTGTCCGCCGCGCGCCAGAGCAATGTTCGCTACTGGCATAACCGTCCTGGCGCCGGCGCTGGGCAGCCATCGGATGCTGCTGAAGGCTCCGACCTCGACTCAGCGGTGCCCGACGCAATTCCGGGACCGCCAGAGCCATTTGTTCGCAGCTAAACTGACCGTTCCGGCTGCTGCGGAGTTGAAAACTCTGTTGCCGGCCGTGAACAGAGCCTGACGTGCTCGCGTACGTTCGTACGGGCGCACAGGTCGGCGCACGGAGCGGAGCACCGCGTCCGATCAGGCGGTTAGGGGAGGCAATGCACAAGGCGTTCGACGAAATGTACGACGGGCATGAGCGTGTCCGCGCGCACTATCGCGAGTATGAGCGCTGGCTTTCCGCGCAGACTCCCGAGGCCATGCAGTTCAAGCGCAAGGAGGCCGACTTGGTGTTCCGCCGGGTCGGCGTGACCTTTGCGGTGTACGGCGAAAAAGATCAGGCGACGGGGCCCGACGGGGAGGGCACCGAGAGGCTGATTCCGTTCGACGTGGTGCCGCGCATTATCCCGGCCGCCGAGTGGAAGCAGCTTGAAGCAGGGCTCAAGCAAAGAGTGCGTGCGTTGAACATGTATCTGCACGACGCGTATCACGACCAGGACATCATTCGGGCCGGACGCATCCCGGCCGAATACGTATTGCGCAACCCCCAATATCGCGCTGAGATGCAGGGGGTCGACGTTGCCCAGGGCATCTACTCGCACGTGGCCGGGGTCGACATCGTTCGCGCCGAAAATGGGCACGGCGTCGCCGAATATTTCGTCCTTGAGGACAATTTGCGGGTGCCGAGCGGGGTTTCCTACATGCTGGAAAACCGCAAGATGATGATGCGCCTGTTTTCCGACCTATTTGCGCGTAACCGGGTGGCGCCGGTCGCGCATTATCCCGACGTGCTGCTTGAAAACCTTCGCTCAGTCGCGCCGCTTGGCGTCGTCGATCCGACGGTCGTGCTGTTGACGCCCGGGATGTACAACTCGGCGTACTTCGAGCACGCGTTTCTGGCGCAGCAGATGGGTGTCGAACTGGTCGAAGGGCAGGATCTTTTCGTGCAGGACAATCACGTATTCATGCGCACGACGCGCGGTCCTCAGCGCGTTGATGTGATCTACCGCCGCATCGACGACGACTATCTTGACCCGCTCGCGTTTCATCACAATTCGCAACTTGGCGTGCCCGGACTGCTGTCGGTCTATCGCGCAGGCAAGGTAACCCTCGCAAACGCAATCGGCACCGGAATTGCCGACGATAAGTCAATTTATCCCTATGTTCCGGAGATGATCGATTTCTACCTTGGCGAGAAGCCGCTGTTGTCGAACGTGCTGACCCATGTTTGCCGGGAGCGCGAGCAGCTCGAGTACACGCTGGCGCATCTCGCTGATCTCGTCGTCAAGGAAGTGCATGGGGCTGGGGGGTACGGGATGCTGGTCGGGCCCGCTTCGACTCGCGGGGAACGAGAACAATTCGCGGCTCGTTTGCGCGCCACGCCGGAGAACTACATTGCGCAGCCGACGCTGGCGCTTTCCACGTGTCCGACCTACGTCGAGTCCGGGCTGGCGCCTCGCCATGTCGATCTACGCCCATACGTGCTGTCGGGCAAGGAAGTGATCACGGTTCCCGGCGGCCTGTGCCGCGTTGCGCTGCGTGAGGGATCGCTGGTCGTCAATTCATCGCAGGGTGGTGGCACCAAGGACACGTGGGTGCTCGAACCATGAACCGTTCGAGCGAACCGCTGGGGTCGGCCAACGGGTTTGGCGCAGACGATGCCGCACACGACAGCGCAGCGCGCCGCGCGACCGATCAGATCGATCCGTACGCGCTGATCGAGCGGGCCGAAAAACTGATTAATACCGAACCGCACGATGCGGTGGTGTTCGCGCTGCGCGCGCAGAGTGTCGCCCGCGCGCGCAGCGCCGATGGTCTGATGGCGCGCGCGCATTTCATCGCCGGCTCGGCGTTGATGCAGGTCGGCGACTGGTCGGGCGCCATTCGCCAGCTGTCGCAGGCCGAGCAGGTATATCGCGCGCAACAGGACGTTGCTTCTCAGGGCAAGGTGAATATCCTTCTCGCCAGTGCCTGTTGCGAGCTGGGCGAGTACGGCGAAGCGCTCGATGGATTCGCCGAAGTGCAGAAGCTCGCGAGGCAGCACAAGGACTACGCGGGCGTGCGCCGCGCGCTGGTGCACCAATCGACGGTGCATACGATCCTCGGAGACTTCGAAGCGGCGCGCGAGTCGCTTAAATCGGCGCTGGAACTTCCTTCAGGATCGGCCGCAGACGAGGGGATGGTGGTATTGCAATCGGGCCTGGTGGATGCGAGCGAAGGATTGCGCGCTGCGCTGGCCGGCGATGGCGACAAGGTGGCGCGCCGGATGGCCGACGCGGAGGATCACTTTGTCGTTGCGCTGGAGTTGCTGACGGGCTCAGCCGATCGCTCGAACGCCATTGCGGCGCGCATTCAGCTCGGTGCGGCGCGCTGCTGGCTCGGCAAGTTCAGCGAGGGGCTGGCGGACTTGAACGCAGCCGTTGTCGAAGCGACACAAAGCGGTTTTCGCCTGCGCGAAGTCCAGGCGAGACTCGAGCTTGGTTATCATCTCGTCGGAGCGGGACGCGAGCACGAAGGTCTCAAGGTCTGGGCGCCAGCATTGATACAAGCCGAGGAACTCGGCGATCTGCGACGTCCGGCCGATTCGCATCAGCAGCTGTCGGCGCTGTACGAGGCTCGTGCCGATTTTCAACTCGCGCTTTTTCACCATAAGCGCTACGTCGACGTTAAAACCCGACTCGACGGTCGGCTCAGCACCCAGCGTGCGCGATTGCACGAAGCCCGTGCCGAGTTGCATAACCTGAGGACGCAAACGGCAGCTCTGCATCAGCGGGCGCGTGACCTCGAGCAGTCGAGATCGCGTCTTGAGCGCCTTTCGCTGGAAGACGAATTGACGGGCCTTGCCAACCGCCGTGCGTTCACCAAGGAGCTGGAAGGCTGGTGCGGGCGCGCGCGGGCGGGCACGCTGCGATTCGGGCTCGTGGTGGCGGATATCGATGGATTTAAGCAGATCAATGACCGCTACTCGCACCTGACTGGTGATTCGGTGCTGCGCCAGCTCGGCAGTGTGATCCGCGCGAATCTGCGCGATACGGACTTCGCCGCGCGCTTGGGGGGTGATGAGTTTGCGCTTTTGCTGGCTGACAGCGAGGGCGGCGCAGCAATGGCCGTGGTGGAACGGCTGATCGATGCGGTCCGCAAGTACTCATGGGCCGATCTCGATAGTGAAATGCAAGTGACGGTCAGCATTGGACTGTGCGAATCGTCGGACTTCGGAGATTCGAGCGAACTGGTGCGGCGCGCCGATGAATCGCTATACTCGGCCAAGCGCGCCGGCCGCGATCGTGTGCATTTGTGGAACGGAAGTGCTTAGCCGTACAGCGGATCATTTGTTCTGGATGGCGCGCTATATCGAACGTGCGGAAAATACCGCCCGCATGCTCGATGTCACACTGTCGACTTCGCTGCTGCCACAGTCGGCGCACGCCTCCGAGCGCGGCTGGCGCGCGCTTCTGAGCATCTCCGAATTAACACCCCAATTCGACGAGCGCTATCCGATTGTGTCGCCGCGAGATGTAATCGACTTCATGGTGCGTGACGCGAGCAACGCATCGTCGATCTGTACCTGCTTGCAAGCAGCGCGCGAAAACGCCCGCGCGGTGCGGGGGTCTCTGACGACCGAGGTGTGGGAAACACACAACGACACGTGGCTCGACCTGCGGCGCAAGCTGGCCGATCGCACGCCGGAGCGCGATCCGCAGGCGTTCTTCGAATGGGTCAAGTTCCGGTCGCATCTGTCGCGCGGAGTCACCATCGGCACCATGCTGAAAGACGAGGCGTTTTACTTCATCAGGCTCGGTACGTTCCTGGAAAGGGCCGATAACACCGCGCGCCTGATCGATGTGAAATACCACGGCGTCAAAGATGAGCTCGATCGAAGTGCGGGCGGCGATGACGAATATGGCGGCGTCGATCAGCCGCGCGATTTTTATCACTGGGCCGCGGTGCTGCGCTCGGTTTCCGCGTTTGAAATCTATCGCAAGGTTTATCGCGATGTGATCACGCCGTCTCGCGTGGCCGAGCTGCTGATACTGCGCGGCGACATGCCGCGTTCGCTGGCAAGCTGCCTGACCGAGGTCGCGGCCAATCTGGAAAACGTGCGCAACAGTCGCTCGAGCGAGACGCGGCGCCGGGCCGGGCTCTTGCAGTCCGAACTCTGCTACGGTCGCATTGAGGACATTCTTGCGCATGGGTTGCATCGGTTCCTGACGGAATTTCTCGAACGCATCAATGATCTGGGCGAACGCATCAGTGAGGACTTCCTAGTCCCGCTGCAGGCCCACTAACGGAGGGCCTCGATGACCTACTGCGTGGCGATGCGACTCGATGCCGGCATCGTGTTCCTGTCCGATTCGCGCACCAACGCGGGCGTCGATCAGATTTCGACGTTTCGCAAGATGACAGTGTTTGAAAATCCAGGTGAGCGGGTGCTGGTGCTGCTGACGGCGGGCAATCTGGCCGTCACGCAGGCCGTCACGCAGATCTTGAGCGAACGAGTAGGGCCCGAGCACAAGAGCGTGTGGACCGCGACCACCATGGTGGAGGCGGTGCGGGTCGTCGGCGCCGCCGTCCGTGAAGTTCACAACCGCGACGCGGCGGCACTGGGCGAGTTCGGGATCGAATTCAACGCGAAGTTTATCTTGGGCGGACAGATCAGAGGCGAGGGCATGCGTCTGTTCCATGTCTACTCCGCGGGCAACTTCATCGAAGCCACGCCCGAGAATTTGTACTTTCAAATCGGCGAGGCGAAATACGGCAAGCCCATCATCGACCGCGTTATCCAGCCATCAACACCGCTTGACGAGGCAGCGAAATGCGCGCTGATCTCGATGGACTCGACGCTGAAGTCGAACATATCGGTCGGGCTGCCGCTCGACCTGCTGGTCTACGAGGCCGATGCGTTGCGAGTAACGAAGTTCGTTCATATCGACAGCTCGAATCAGTACATGAACATGATTCGCGATACGTGGGGCGCGCGACTGAAACAGGTGTTCAGCGAAATCCCGGATCCGACATGGCTCGATTCGTACGTGCCGCCCGGAGCCCCCCGCCTGCAGACCGACGTCGAGCAGCCGGTGCGTGCGCCGCGGCCGGCTCGCGTCGAGGGCGAGCAATCCGCGCCGGTGCAATTGGTTGCGGGCCAGCAAAAGAAAAAACCGGCACCGGGTTGACGTTCAGGATGCACGCAGAGCGCAGCGCTCTACTGTGCGTACCACCCGCCGTCGACGTTCCACGCAGCGCCACGTACTTGATCGGCTGCAGGACTGCACAGAAAAACGGCGAGCGCGGCGAGCTGTTCCTTTGTCACGAACTGCAGCGACGGCTGTTTTTCTGCCAGCAGTGCTTTCTTAGCGGCTTGCACATCAATTTTGTCGCGCTGCGCCCGGGCGTCGACCTGTTGCTGCACCAGAGGCGTCAGCACCCAGCCGGGGCAAATCGCGTTGCAGGTCACTCCTGTTTGCGCCGTCTCGAGCGCCACCGCCTTGGTCAGGCCGACAAGGCCGTGCTTGGCCGCGACGTATGCCGATTTCTCGGCCGACGCCACCAGTCCATGCAGCGAGGCGATGTTGATGATGCGGCCCCAGTTTTCTTTCTTCATCCTTGGCATCGCAAGCCGAGTCGTGTGGAACGCAGAATTCAGATTGATCGCGATAATTGCGTCCCAGCGATCGACCGGAAACGATTCGATCGGCGCGACATGTTGAATGCCGGCATTGTTCACAAGGACGTCGACTCCGCCCAACCCGGATTCGGCCGTCCGCATCATTTGCTCGATTTCTGTCGGCTTGCTCATGTCGGCGCCGTGGTACATCGTTCGAATACCGCGCGCCTGCAGGTCGCGCTCGACCGCCGCTATCAGGTCGGGCGCACCGAATCCGTTGATCACGATGTTCGCGCCTTCGCTTGCAAGCGCATGCGCAATTGCCAGGCCAATGCCGCTGGTCGAGCCGGTCACCAACGCCGTTTTGCCCTTCAACATAAAACCTCGCTCAAGTCAGTGATGCCCCGATGAGTATGCCATTGTGATTATCCGCACAGAACCTCACCTGCGCCATGTCCAGTGCGTGAGCCCGTCAGGACTGCATACGATGGGCTACGCCGAGTGGGGCGATATCGATAACCCACGCGTGCTGATCTGCGTCCACGGCCTGACCCGCCTTGGGCGCGACTTCGACCGCTTGGCGCGCTCGCTGGTGTCGCACTATCGCGTCGTCTGTCCGGACGTTGTTGGCCGTGGCCGCAGCGACAGTCTGCGCGAACCGATGCATTACGGCATTGCGCAGTACGTCGCCGACATGGTGGCATTGATTGCGCGCCTCGACGTTGAGCACGTGCAATGGGTCGGCACTTCGATGGGCGGCCTGATCGGCATTGCGCTCGCAGGCCAGACCAATTCACCGATTCGCAGGCTGGTCCTCAACGACGTCGGGCCGCGTCTGGATGCAGCCGCGCTGGCCCGCATCGGCGCGTATGTCGGCGCGCCAATCGCGTTCAACAGCATCGATCAGGCCGTCGACTACATCTCGATGATTGCCGCGCCCTTTGGGTTGACTCGCCGCGAGGACTGGCGCGAGCTGGTTGAGCCGGGTCTGAAGCGTGATGGCGCGTACTGGGTGCTGCACTACGACCGGCGTATCGCCGAGCCCTTCAAGGCTTCAACGCCGGAGCGCATCGCAGCCGACGAAGCGGTGCTGTGGTCCCTGTACGATGCGATCCGATGTCCGACGCTTGTGATGCGCGGCGAAAATTCCGATCTGCTGTCGCGAGCGACCGCGAACGAGATGGCCGCCCGCGGACCGAAGGCGCGGACGGTGGAAATTGCCGGCGTTGGCCATGCGCCGACGCTGATGCTGGATAGCGAAATCGCGATCGTGCGCGAGTTTCTGTTGAGTGGCGATTAGCTAGCAGGCAGCGGGTCCTGCAAAAAAAATTCCGCGAGCAGCGAGTACCAATCCGGAAACGCCTGGTGCAACGGTGCCGGTTGCACGAAGAATGCCTCGCTCGAAACTGCGAAGAACTCGGCTTTGTCTTCTGCCGCGTAGGCGTCGATCGGCAAATGGGCGTAGCACCGCTGCGCTTCGTCCGACTCCGGATCGAGCGTTTCCGGCATTTCGGCTTCGACCAGCTCCACCTCGGCTGTGAAGCGCTCAAACGCATCGTCCAAACCAGCACGCCAGCGGTTGAAGGTTAAGTGCGAGTGCTTGGCGGAAAACGGCGGCACGCCGTTGGCCACGCCATTGAGCAGATCAATCTTGTGAACGAACTCGTGGATCACCACGCAACACGCGCTGCCGGTTTCGCTCGCGCTGCGCTGCGCGTCTTCCCAGGACAGAATGACCGGCCCTCCGTCCCATGCCTCTCCCGCGAGCGGCTCGACGTATTCATGAACAACGCCGTCGTCGTCAGTTACGCGCCGCGGCACCATGAACTCGCGTGGATACACCACGATGCTGCTCCAACCGCGATACCAATCGAAGCCCAGATTCAGAACGGGTAGCGATGCCTGGACGGCGATATTGACCTGGATTTCTGCGGTCAAATCGAGCCCGGCTGCACTCGCCATCTGCTTGCGTGCAATCAACTGTGCTGCCAGCGTGCGCAGCCGGGCGCGCTCGCTGGCATCGAGACGCGCCACGAACGGTACCGCCGCGAGGGTAGCTGTCCACAGCTCATCGGCGATGACCACCGCCGATGAGCGCTTCAATCGATCCAGCAACATTTGCAGCATCGCGAGATTGTGCAGCACCTTATGCTTGGCAGATGCCTTCCGAGCAATCGTCCGATTCCGCGCCGGCGGCTCTGCTCGAGAGCACGCTGGCTCTGGTTGAGCCGCTTTACCAGGACCGAGCGCTCGCGACGGGCGAGCCATTCACCGCGCACGCGCGCGGGATCGCAGAAATCATTGCGCCGCTGCGCGGCGATGCGGACCTGCTACACGCCGCCTGCTTGTTCGGCGTCTATGACGTTCTACGCGACCCCGACGACTGGCTGCGGACACGGTTCGGAGCTGATGTTGCACGGCTGGTGAGCGATCTGCGGCAGTTGATGAAGCTGTCCGAATTGACCCGCAAACACGGTGGTGCGGAGGCGAAGAGGCACGGCGTCGACGAGCAGGCGGAGCCGCTTCGGCGCATGGTGCTCGCGATGGCAAACGATCTGCGCGTCGTCCTGTTGCGCCTCGCTTCACGCCTGCAGACGCTGCGTTATTACGCGGCCACGCGCCACGCCGACCCTCGGCCGATCGCGCGCGAGACGATGCGACTTTATGCGCCGCTGGCGAACCGGCTCGGCATCTGGCAGATGAAGTGGGAACTCGAGGACTTGTCGTTTCGTTTCCTCGAGCCGGAAACGTATAAAGAGATCGCCGGCCTGCTCGACGAGAAACGCACCGAGCGCGAGGGTTTCATCGACGATGCGGCGCAGCGGCTGCGGGTGATCCTTGCCGAAGAGGGGATTGCGGGCGACGTCGTTGGCCGACCCAAGCACATTTACAGCATCGTCAACAAGATGCGCACCAAGCGGCTCGCGTTCGACCAGTTGCGCGACGTGCGCGGCCTGCGTGTCATCGTCGACGATGTTGCCCATTGTTATCAGATGCTGTCGGCAATCCATCGGGAGTGGATAGCCGCAGACAGCGACTACGACGATTACATCGCGCGGCCAAAGCCAAACGGCTATCAATCACTGCATACCGTGGTCAACGATGTGCGCGGTCGAGCGCTCGAGATTCAGATACGCACACGGCAGATGCATCAGCAGGCAGAGCTCGGCTTGGCGGCCCACTGGCGCTACAAGGAAAGCGCAGGAGCCGGCAATGGCGAAGACACCGATACGCAACGCGTGACGTGGCTGCGCCAGTTGCTGGCGTGGCGCGAGGAGGTCGATCTTTCCGCGGCGCCGAGCGCGGCACCCGCTGCAGGTGGCAACGATCGCATCTACGTCTTGACGCCTCAGGCGCGAGTGATCGAGTTGCCGGCAGGCGCAACACCGGTCGACTTCGCGTTCCATATTCACTCAGAACTGGGTTACCGCTGCCGTGGCGCGCGCGTCGACGGCGCGATCGTTGCGCTGACGACCGGATTGAGAACGGGCCAGACGGTCGAGATCATCTCCGCAAAAGCGGGCGGCCCGAGTCGGGATTGGCTCAACACCGACCTCGGCTATCTGAAGAGTGCCCGCTCCCGTGCGAAGGTACGTCAATGGTTCAATGCAGTCGAGCTTGAGCAGTCGATCGCCGCTGGCCGCGAGATCATCGAAAAAGAATTACAGCGACTCGGCAGGACCGCGCTAAAGCTCGACGATCTCGCAAAGCGCCTGGGTTTTGGCAGCGTCGACCAGCTGGCGGCTGCGGCCACTAAGGACGAATTCAGCGTTCGGGCAATCGAGCAGGCGCTGGCGCCGGCAGCTGTTTTAAGCGAGCCGCCCCCCACACTGATCGGCAAGCCACGGTCGCTCCCCACCGGCAGGGGCGAGGTGCTGGTGGTTGGAGTTGATTCGTTGCTCACGCAGCTCGCACGGTGCTGTCGGCCGGCGCCACCCGACGATATTGTCGGCTACGTCACCCGCGGCAAAGGCGTGTCGATTCATCGGACGAATTGCTCCAACCTCAAGTCACTGCTGCAACGCCAGCCCGAGCGCGTCGTCGACGTGACCTGGGGAACGAAGCGCGACGCGGTGTATCCGGTGGAGCTGCTGGTGATGGCGCAGGATCGCCCCGGCCTTCTGCGCGACGTTTCCGAGGTGTATGCGCGCGAGAAGCTCAATGTGATCGGCGTCAATTCGAGCAGTGCAAAGGGAGAAGCCCGCATGCTGTTTACCGTCGAAATTGGCGGTGCGTCGGACGTCGCCCGGGTACTGGCGGCGGTGCGCGAAGTCAAAGACGTCTTCAGCGCACGGCGACGCTAACGCGTTGGCAGTGCTTTGCATCGGGTGCCGAGATATATACTTGCGTTCTTTCAGGCGCGTAGCTCAGCTGGTTAGAGCACCACCTTGACATGGTGGGGGTCGTTGGTTCGAGTCCAATCGCGCCTACCAGGCCTGGCATACAAAGGGAATGAAATGACTTTTCGAACTACGGTTACCGCTTCTTGATGACGGGACGAGTTCGCCTTTCAGAAAAGTGCGGCTCGCCGCACTTTTTTTTGACTGGGAAAATGATCAATGATTTCCATACGATTGCCTGACGGCTCAAGCCGAAGTTACAACCAACCGGTTACGGCAGCCGAAATCGCTTCGTCGATCGGAGCGGGACTCGCCAAAGCCGCAGTTGCTGCCAAGGTCGACGGCAAGCTGGTCGACACGTCCTATCTGGTCGATCGTGATGCTGACATCGCGATCATCACCGGCCGCGACGCAGAGGGTATCGACGTGATCCGGCATTCGACCGCCCACCTGCTCGCGTATGCAGTCAAGGAGCTCTTTCCGGAAGCGCAGGTCACGATTGGCCCGGTGATCGAAAACGGTTTTTATTACGACTTTGCATACAAGCGTCCGTTTACGCCGGAGGATTTGAGCGCGATCGAGCTGAAAATGGCCGAACTTGCACGGCTGGACGAGCCGGTCAGGCGCGAGATGTGGAAACGCGATGACGCGGTGAAGTTTTTCGAGTCAATCGGCGAAAAATACAAGGCCGAGATCATTGCCTCGATCCCGGCGAACGAAGACATCTCGCTGTATCGAGAAGGTCGCTTCATCGATCTATGCCGCGGCCCGCACGTTCCATCGTCGGGCAAGTTGAAGGTATTCAAGCTCACCAAGGTCGCCGGCGCCTATTGGCGCGGAGACCAGGCCAACGAGCAGCTGCAGCGCGTCTACGGCACCGCGTGGGGAAGCAAGGACGATCAGGACGCGTACCTGAAGATGCTTGAGGAAGCCGAGCGACGCGACCACCGCAAGCTCGGAAAGGAGCTCGATCTCTTTCATTTTCAGGAAGAAGCGCCAGGACTGGCGTTCTGGCACCCAAAGGGCTGGGCCATCTGGCAGGCCGTCGAGCAGTACATGCGCGCGGTGTATCGCGACAATGGTTATCACGAGGTCAAGGCGCCGCAGGTGCTCGACCGGTCGTTGTGGGAAAAGTCTGGGCACTGGGAAAAGTACCGCGAGAACATGTTCACGACCGAGTCGGAGAACCGTTACTACGCGCTCAAGCCGATGAACTGCCCGGGCCACGTGCAGATCTACAACGCCAGCCTGCACAGCTATCGCGAGCTGCCGCTGCGATACGGCGAGTTCGGTGCGTGTCATCGCAATGAGCCGTCAGGATCTTTGCACGGGCTGATGCGCGTGCGCGGCTTTACCCAGGACGATGGACATATCTTCTGTACGGAAGATCAGATCCTGGATGAGTGCGTGGCCTACACGGCGTTGCTGCAGAAGGTTTATCGTGACTTCGGTTTCGAGCACGTGTCGTACAAGGTCGCAACGCGTCCAGATAAGCGCATCGGCTCGGATGACAGCTGGGAAAAGGCCGAGCGAGCGTTAATGGAGTCTTTGCAGCGGTCGCGAGTCGAGTTCGTGGTCTCGCCGGGTGAGGGCGCATTTTATGGACCGAAGATCGAGTACCACCTGAAGGACTCTATCGGCCGCGAATGGCAATGCGGCACGATGCAGGTTGATTTCGAGATGCCGCAACGCCTGGGCGCCGAGTACGTGGCGGAGGACAACACGCGCAAGACGCCGGTGATGCTGCATCGGGCGATCGTCGGTTCGCTCGAACGCTTCATCGGGATGCTGATCGAAAACTACGCTGGAGCGATGCCCCCATGGCTCGCACCGGTGCAGGTCGCGGTGGCGTGCATCTCGGAGCATCAGGCGGATTACGCAGAGAGCGTTGCGCAATTGCTGCAAAAACAAGGCTTTAGGGCTGAGTCCGATTTGCGTAACGAGAAGATCAACTATAAGATTCGCCAGCTCAGCCTGCAAAAAATCCCCTACATTCTCGTTGTTGGTGACAAAGAGAAGCAAGCGAATACAGTCTCCGTGCGTGCCCGCGGTGGCGCGGACTTGGGCGTGATGCCTTGGTCCTCATTTGCCGAGCGTTTGAAGTTGAACGTGGAGCAGCGCCAGAACGTTGTGGATGCGGTTGCAAGTACGGCTTAATTCAATTTTTGACGAGAGGTAAATATCGCTCAAGAACGTTCGCACCGGATCAACGGTGAAATCAGCGCTGCGGAAGTACGTCTGACTGGGATCGAGGGCGAAGCACTAGGTGTGGTCAAACTGACTGACGCTTTGCGAATGGCGGAAGAGGCGCAGGTTGATTTGGTCGAAATAGCCCCGACCGCCGTTCCCCCGGTTTGCCGCTTGATGGATTACGGCAAGTTCAAGTACCAGGAACAGAAGAAATCGCACGAAGCGAAGCTCAAGCAGAAGCAGATTCAGATCAAGGAAGTCAAGTTTCGACCGCAAACGGACGAAAACGACTACCAGACGAAAATGCGAAACTTGATTCGGTTCCTGGAAGAAGGCGACAAGGCAAAGATCACTCTTCGATTTCGCGGACGTGAAATGGCGCATCAGGAATTTGGAGTCAAACTGCTTGAACGGGTGCGTGATGAGCTGGGGGCGTCGGCGGTAGTCGAATCGATGCCCAGGCTGGAGGGGCGCCAGATGGTGATGGTGCTGGCGCCGAAGAAAAAGAAGTAAGCTGCCGGCCGCATTTGCGGCAGCGGTTATTAACAAGTGAGAACGGGCTTCAAGTCTCCTAATCGAGCGCCTGTGATCATCCAATAATGAAAGGACGGCGATGCCGAAGATGAAGACCAAAAAGAGCGCTGCCAAGCGCTTCACGATTCGCGCCAGCGGATCGATCAAACGCGGGCAGGCGGCCAAGCGCCACCTGCTGACCAAGCGCACGACGAAGAACAAGCGTCACTTGCGCGGTGCCGTCAACATGCACGAAGCTGACGTGAAGTCGGTGCGGCGTATGTTGCCCTACGCATAGGGAGCGAGACGATGCCAAGAGTTAAACGAGGTACCACGGCGCGCGCGCGGCACAAGAAAGTCTTGGCACAGGCTGTCGGCTTCACGCGCCGCCGCAAGAACGTATTTCGCGTCGCCAAAGAGGCGGTGATGAAGGCGGGGCAGTACGCTTACCGCGACCGCCGTAACAGGAAGCGCGTGTTTCGAGCTCTATGGATCGCGCGCATCAACGCTGCGGTCCGCGAGCATGGGATCACGTACAGCGTATTCATGAACGGACTCAGCAAGGCCGAAATCGGCCTGGATCGCAAGGTGCTGGCCGACATGGCGGTCCTCGACAAGCCTGGCTTTGCGGCTGTTGTCGAGAAAGTGAAAGCCACGCTCGCGGTTTGATCGACACCCAATAAGACTTTAGGAGCAGACGGGGCCTTTCTTGGGCCCCGTTTTTGTTTACGACGATGTCAGCTGAGCTTGATCAATTGGTGGACGAAGCGCGCGCCGCATTTGCGGCTGCGACGCAGCCGGCGCCGCTCGAAGACGCCAAGGCGCGCTTTCTCGGCAGGAGCGGGGCGATTACCGAGCGTCTGAAGGCGCTTGGCAAGCTCGCCCCGGAACAGAAGCGTGAGGCTGGCGCGCTGATCAATGCGGCCAAGGAAACGATCGAGCGTTTTCTTGCAGAGCGGCGCCAGGCTCTGGCCGAGCTGCAGCTCAACCAGCAACTCGCCGCCGAATCGATTGACGTCACTCTTCCGGGACGGTCCCGCAGCCCAGGCACGATTCATCCGATTGCGCGCACCTGGATGCGGATCGAGGAGATCTTTCGTTCGATTGGGTTTGATTTCGCCGATGGCCCCGAAATCGAAACTGATTGGTACAACTTCACTGCGCTGAACAGCCCGGAGAATCATCCGGCCCGCTCGATGCAAGACACTTTTTACGTCGACTGCAACGACGGCGCCGGTCGCCCGCTGGTACTGCGCACACACACGAGCCCGATGCAGGTCCGTTATGCCCGCATGCATCGGCCGCCGATCAAGGTGATCGCGATCGGTCGGACGTACCGCGTCGATAGTGACGCGACGCACTCGCCCATGTTTCATCAAGTCGAGGGCCTGTGGCTGGATGAAAACATCAGCTTCGCCGACCTGAAAGCGGTTTACACAAATTTCTTGCGCTGCTTCTTCGAAACCGATGAACTCGCGCTGCGGTTCAGACCCTCGTACTTCCCGTTTACGGAGCCCTCGGCCGAAATCGACATGATGTTTACCAGCGGTGCGCGAAAAGGTCGCTGGCTCGAGCTGTCCGGCGCAGGCCAGGTGCATCCGAACGTGATCCGAAACTTCGGGTACGACCCGCAGCAGACGATCGGTTTCGCGTTCGGTACCGGACTCGAGCGCTTGGCAATGCTTCGATATGGGGTCGAGGACATGCGACTGTTCTTCGAAGGCGATCTGCGCTTTTTGCATCAGTTCAGATAGACGAACTCGATGCAATTTTCTGAACAGTGGTTGCGCAGTTACGTGGACCCGCCCATTTCGACCGAGGAACTGGCAGGCCGTCTGACAATGGCTGGCTTGGAAGTCGAAAGTAACGAGCCCGTTGCCCCGCCGTTTTGCGGCGTCGTGGTAGCGCATGTCAAGCGCGTCGATCGGCATCCAAATGCGGACAAGCTTACGGTCTGCGAAGTCGACGTTGGCGATAAGCAAATGCTGTCGATAATCTGCGGCGCGCCGAACGTGATGCCGGGAATCAAGTCGCCATGCGCAGTCGTCGGTGCGGTGTTACCTGGAGGTACGACGATTACGGCGGCCACTGTGCGGGGTGTGCAGTCGCACGGGATGCTGTGCTCCGCGCGCGAGCTCGGACTGTCGGATGAACATGCCGGGTTGCTGATTCTCGATGATGACGCTCCCGTTGGCGTGGATCTGCGCGCATACCTCGCGCTTGACGATCGCAGGTTGACGATCAAGTTGACACCCGATCGCGCCGATTGTTTGAGTGTGGTCGGCGTCGCCCGCGAAATGGCAGCGCTGGATATGTCGACGGGTCCGCTGGTGATGCCGGCGACGCCACCGGTGCCGCCTAGCCTCGCCGATCGGGTGCCGGTCTCTATCGAAGCGCCTGATTTATGCGGTCGCTTTTGCGGCCGGGTCATACGAGGCGTCGACGCCAGCGCGCCTACGCCGAGTCGGATTAGGCAGCGGCTGGAGCGCAGCGGCCAGCGCCCGATCTCGGCGTTGGTCGACATCTCGAACTACGTGATGCTGCAACTCGGCCGTCCGACCCATGTGTTCAATCTCGACGCCATCCGCGGCGGATTGCAGGTGCGCTGGGGTCGCTCGGGCGAGCAGATCGAATTGCTCAACGGGCAGACTGTTGAGGTCGATCCGACCGTGGGTGTGATCGCCGATGAGAAGGGCGCCGAAGCGCTTGCCGGAATCATGGGCGGCGCCCGGACTGCCGTGTCTCTGACGACGCGAAATCTTTATCTGGAGGCAGCGTTCTGGTGGCCGGACTCGATCCGCGGCCGTGCCCGGCGCTATAACTTTTCGACCGATGCTGCGCACCGTTTCGAGCGCGGCGTTGATTTCGGGACCAATGCCGATCACGTCGAGTACATCACTCAACTCATTCTCGAGACCTGCGGTGGCCACGCCGGGCCGGTTGACGATCAGGTGATCGCTCTGCCGCAGCGACAGCGCATTTCGATGCGCGTCGAGCGCTGCTGTCGCCTGCTCGGTTTTACGGTCAGCGTCGATGCGATCGCCGTTGCGTTTCGGCGGATCGGATTTAATTTCGACGTGCGTGGCGAGGTGTTCACGGTGACCCCTCCGAGCTTCCGATTCGATCTCGAAATCGAGGAGGACCTGATCGGCGAGGTCGCGCGACTCATTGGCTATGACCAAATTCCGTCGCACCCTCCGCGCGCACCTGCCGTGATGCGAGCGGATCCCGAAGAGTGTCGCAGCGTGCACGAGATCCGCCGCGAGATATCGCTCGCCGGTTATACAGAGTTGATCAACTATTCATTTGTCGATGCGGCCTGGGAGCAAGACTTTGCAGGCAACGACGATCCAATTGCGGTGCTGAATCCGATCGCAACACAGATGTCTGTGATGCGAAGCACGCTGCTGGGTGGCTTGATCAACGCGCTTTCGTACAACCTGAAACGGAAAGCGACACGCGCGCGGCTGTTCGAGATTGGCCGTGTTTACCGGCGCAACAGCGCTGCGCCGGATGGCCCTTTGCAAGTCGCAGGAGTCGATCAGCCCAATCGCATCGCAGGCCTTGCCTATGGATCCAATGACGATGACCAGTGGGCAACGCCATCGCGCGACGTCGATTTTTTCGACGTGAAGGCAGAGGTCGAGCGGCTGCTGCCGCACGCCCGTTTTGTCGCGGCCCCGCATCCAGCGCTGCACCCCGGGCGCAGTGCAATCATTGAGTTCGGCGAAGGGCCGGTTGGTATCCTGGGTCAGCTAACCCCGCGCCTGCAACAACGCTATGAGCTGCCCAAGGCGCCGATTGTGTTCGAGCTCGACATGTCGGCTTTGCGTAAGCGAGCCCTGCCGCGCTTTGTTGAGATCTTGAGGTTTCAGCCGGTTCAGCGCGACCTTTCACTATGGGTCGACGATACGGTGCCGGCACAGACAATGGTCGAAGCCGTCCGCGCGCTGTCGTCCTCGGATGGCCGTCTGTCGGGTCTGCGCGAGTTCCGTCTGTTCGACGTGTATCGTGCGCCGCCAAATTCAAGCAAAGTCGCGGAAGCAAGTGCTAACGTGTTGTTAAATAACGGGAAAAGCCTTGCGTTTCGGATTGTTCTGCAAGATACTAAGCACGCGGTAAGTGACTCCGATGCTGACGCTGCCGTGAATGTGATTGTTGAAGTCCTGCAGCAAAGATTTGGAGCGCGCCTGCGCGAATGAGCTCATATGCGAGACAACCCGCGAATGCCTGCCGACTTTAAGTTTCCGGCGTTGCCAAGAGCGGCTGGTGGCGTACACGCTGCAGAGCGCCAAGCACGAACCATGACGAAGTCCGAGCTCGCCGAAGCACTGTTTGATCGGCTCGGCTTGAACAAGCGCGAAGCCAAGGACATGGTCGACGGGTTCTTCGACGAGATCAGACAAGCCCTGCAGCGTGGAGAATCGGTCAAGCTGTCGGGATTCGGAAATTTTCAGCTGCGAGACAAACCGCAGCGTCCCGGGCGAAACCCGAAAACAGGTGAGGAGATTGCGATAACTGCCCGGCGGGTCGTGACTTTTCACGCCAGCCAGAAGTTGAAAGCCGCGGTCGCCACAGCGGCGTCGATCCACTGACGGCGAAAGCCGTTAGATCCACTCAGCGGTCTCGCGCGATTTACATGCAGCGCCACGAAGCCCTCGCCCAGTTGCCATCGATTCCCGCCAAGCGCTATTTCACGATCGGCGAAGTCAGCGAGCTGTGTGGCGTCAAGCCGCACGTGCTGCGCTACTGGGAGCAAGAGTTCACCCAGCTCAGGCCGGTCAAACGGCGTGGCAATCGGCGCTACTACCAGCACCACGAAGTCCTGTTGATTCGCAGAATTCGCGAGTTGCTTTACGAGCAGGGGTTCACGATCAGCGGCGCTCGCAATCGGCTCGACGAACATGCCACTGCAGCGGAGCGCAACGCGCCGCTCAGCGCTGCCGTTGCTGCAAATGATTCCGCAGTGGCAAATGGTGATGGCTCGCGGATGAAAACGCTTGACCTCTCGTCACTGCACGCAGAACTCGCCGCGATCAGTCAACTATTGCGTCGCCGGTAGCTATACTGCGTGCATTCGGGGCGTAGCGCAGCCTGGTAGCGCACTTGCATGGGGTGCAAGGGGTCGCGAGTTCGAATCCCGCCGCCCCGACCAACGGATGGGTTACCTGGACAAGCCGGTGTTCGCTTCGCGACCACCGGCTCCTTTCTTTTTGAAATGCGCATTCTGGTATCCAATGACGACGGTTATCTGGCTGCGGGCTTGGTCGCGCTGGCTGATGCCATGCGGCCGCTCGGCGAGGTCACTGTGGTTGCGCCTGAGCAGAACAGCAGCGGCGCCAGTAATTCGCTGACTCTGAACCGACCGCTGACGATCAGCAAGGCGGAAAACGGCTTCACCTTCATCAACGGCACGCCCAGTGATTGCGTGCATATCGCGTTGACCGGGCTGCTTGGCCAGATGCCCGACTTGATCGTGTCGGGCATCAACAACGGCCAGAACATGGGCGATGACACGATTTACTCAGGCACCGTCGCTGCGGCCATGGAGGGCTATCTGTTCGGCGTGCCCGCCATCGCGTTCTCGCTGCTCGACCGCGGCTTCGAGCATCTGAGTGCGGCAGCCGATGTTGCGCGCGAAGTGGTGCAGCGATACATCGAGCGGCCCATTCAAGGTCCGTTCTTGTTGAATGTGAACATTCCGAGTCTGCCGCGCCAACAAATCAAGGGCATCGTCGGAACTCGGTTGGGCAAGCGCCATCCTTCGGAGCCTGTGATTCGTATGGTGAATCCGCGTGGCGATCCGATCTACTGGATCGGTGCGGCGGGTGCTGCGCGCGAAGGCGGGCCCGGAACCGATTTCCACGCCACCGCTTCGGGCTACGTGTCGGTCACACCGCTGCAAGTCGACCTGACCCATGTCGAGCAGCTGCCGGCGGTGAGCCAGTGGCTGACCGCGGCTGGAGCGCCATGAATCGTGCGGACTTCGGCGCGGGCGCCGAGGGGCAAGCCGCCGGATTGGTCTCGGCGCGCGTGCGCGATCGCATGGTCGAGCGGGTGCGTGAGCTCGGCGTGCAGGACGCGCGCGTGCTCGAAGCGATCCGCATCGTTCCGCGCCACGTGTTCGTCGATGAAGCGCTGGCGAGCCGCGCATACGAAGACACTGCGCTACCGATCGGCCACGGGCAGACCATCTCGCAGCCCTATATCGTTGCGCGGACGGCTGAACTTGCGCTTGAAGGTATGGCCGATCCGCGCGTGGCGCGCGTGTTGGAGATCGGCACCGGTTGTGGATACGCTGCCGCCGTGTTCGCCCAATTGTTTGGCGAAGTTGTCAGCGTCGAGCGCTTGCGCGCGTTGCACGAACGTGCGCGAGAGAACCTGCGGCCGTTGCGACTCGCAAATCTTCGGCTGATCATCGGTGACGGCTTCCAAGGCGTCAGCGCGGCGGCGCCTTACGATTGCGTTATCGCTGCTGCGTGTGGCCCAGACATTCCTCCGGCATGGGACGAGCAGCTGAAAATGGGTGGGCGGATCGTGGCGCCGCTGGGAACCTGGAATCAGCAGTTGACCGTCGCCATCAAGGATTCGAGTGGTCGCCTGCAGAGAACGCTCAAGGAAGCTGTGCGCTTTGTTCCGTTGCGCGGCGGAGTGGCATGAGGAATCGATGACGAGTATTTCCAATTTCCGGTGGGCCGCCGTGTTGCCGATCGTCGCGATGGCCGCATGCGTCAGTCAGCGGCCGGCCCCGGTTGTCGACCGCTCGGGCCGCGGGGCTGCAACCGCTCAAGCGTCTGCGCAACCGGCTTCGCCCGCTACGCGCGAAGCGAAGGATGGCATTTATATCGCACAGCGTGGCGATACGCTGTATGGCGTGGCACTCGCGTTCGGCGTGGATCAACGCGACCTCGAGCGCTGGAACGGTATTGTCGACGGCGCTCCAATCAGGCCGGGGCAGACGCTGCGAGTG
This sequence comes from Burkholderiaceae bacterium, assembly GCA_040003315.1. Lineage (GTDB taxonomy): Bacteria > Pseudomonadota > Gammaproteobacteria > Burkholderiales > Burkholderiaceae_F > JACCZX01. Next base: position 31,420 of record JBDUCU010000003.1, read on the forward strand.
ATTCCGCCAACGGATGTCGCGGTTGTCAGTCCGATCCCAGGCAGTGGGACACCCGAAGTTCGGCAACTGCCGATGCCGGGTGCTGCATCACCCGCGCCGTCGCCGGCACCGCTTCCGCCGTCGCCGACGGCCCCGGCTCCACCGTTGTCAGCGCCTCCGCCGGCTGCGACGCCAGCACCGTCGGAGGCGCCACGCACCCCGTCGAGTGCACTTCCGTGGCAGTGGCCGACCGCGGGTAAGGTTGTCGAGACTTTCGATGATCCGCGCAACAAGGGGATCGATATCGCAGGCGTCGAGGGCGCCGCGGTGCAGGCAGCCGCCGATGGAGAAGTGGTTTACGTGGGAAGCGCAGTGCGCGGATACGGCAACCTGGTGATTGTTCGGCATAGTGACGAATTCATCACCGCGTATGCACACAACCGGAAAGTGCTGGTCGCAGAGAAGCAGCCCGTCAAGCGAGGTCAGACCATCGCGGAGCTCGGACGCTCCGATGCGGATCGCCCCAAGCTGCACTTTGAAATTCGGCACCAGGGCAAACCGGTCGATCCGTTGAAGTATTTGCCCGCGCGATAGCAGGCAGCAGGTTGATGACGCCGGTTTTGGTATTCGATATCGAGACGATCCCCGACGTTGACGGATTGCGCCGCCTGCACGCGGACTGGCGCGACCTGTCCGAACTTGAAGTCGCCGCCCGCGCGTTCGCCGAACGCCGGGAGAAAACCGGAAACGACTTTCTGCCGCTGCACTTGCATCGGATCATCGCGATCTCGTGCGTCTTGCGAAACGACGCCGGCTTCAGAGTCGGCTCGATCGGGGCTGCTGCCGACACCGAGGCATCGCTGGTTCAGAGTTTTTTCGGAATGATCGATCGCCATTTGCCGCAGCTCGTCAGCTGGAATGGCACCTGCTTCGATTTGCCGGTGCTCCACTATCGAGGACTGCTGGCCGGCGTGTCGGCAACGCGATATTGGGACCTCGGCGATGACGATCGTGATTTCCGCTACAACAACTACATCGCGCGGTATCACACACGCCATCTGGACTTGATGGACGTGCTGGCGATGTATCAAGCGCGCTCGAATGCACCGCTCGATGAATTGGCCAGACTGGCTGGCTACCCCGGCAAGCTCGGGATGAACGGCGCGCAGGTCTGGCAGTCCTACTGTGAAGGTGGAATCGATCAGATCAGAAGTTATTGCGAAACGGACGTGGTCAACACGTACCTCTTGTTCAATCGTTTTCAGAAAATGCGCGGCGTACTCAACGCGGTTCAGCATGCCGCTGAGGAGCTGCTGGTGCGAGAAGCGCTCGAGCGGCTGCCAGCGCCACACTGGAGTGAATATCTGCGCGCTTGGCTCACCGCTAGCCTGGCAAGCTGAGGCGTGAGCGGCGAGCGGTTCGAGGTCGAGGTTGAGTCTCTCGATCACCAGGGGCGCGGAGTCGCGCATCGCGACGGCAAGGCCGTGTTCATCGACGGCGCCTTACCCGGCGAGATCGCGGTTTATCAGCGGCATCGCCACAAGGCGCGCTATGAATCGGGTCGCGTCGTCACAATCGAACGCGAGTCCGCGACGCGCGTGGTTCCGCGTTGCCCGCACGCCGGGCTTCATCTAGGCGCATGCGGCGGCTGCTCGATGCAGCACGTCGACGCCCGCGCCCAGGTCGCTTTCAAGCAACGCGTGCTTGAAGACGCGCTGTGGCATCTGGGTCGGGTCCGGCCGCAGATGATGCTGCGCCCGATTGCCGGGCCGGCGTGGCGTTACCGGCACCGGGCTCGGTTCACCTCACGTTACATTGCCAAAAAGAGCGGTGTGTTGGTGGGATTTCACGAGCGCGCGAGCAGTTACGTTGCTGATATTCACCAGTGTGAAGTGGTACCTAAGAAGATCAGCGACCTGTTGCTGCCGCTGCGCGATCTTGTCTGTGCGTTGACGATCCGCGAACGCATGCCCCAGATCGAGCTCGCGATCGGAAATATCGGCGGATCGGAAGCCATCGTCCTGGTGTTTCGGGTGCTGCAGCCACCGACCGCCAAAGATTGCGCCGCGCTCAAGGAATTTGGGCGCGCAAACACTGTGGGGATCTGGCTGCAGCCGGCCGGACCCGACTCTGCGGCGCCGCTCGATGAGGACCAGCCGACCCATCTGGAACTTCCGCTTCCGGAGTTTGGAATCGCATTGCCCTTTTCCCCGACCGACTTCACTCAGGTCAATCATCAAGCCAACCAGGTGCTGGTCGGGCGCGCGATTAGATTGATCGAGCCGAGCGCCGCCGATGTCGTGGTCGACTTTTTCTGTGGTCTCGGAAATTTCACGTTACCGTTGGCGACACGTGCGTTGAAGGTTATCGGGTTTGAAGGCAGCGCCTCGCTGGTGAAGCGCGCATCGGCAGCCGCGGCCGCTAACGGGTTGGGCAAGCGGACGCAGTTCGAAGCGCGCAATCTGGCAACCTTCACGGGCGACGACTGGCGATCGCTGGTCGAGCGTCACGGTGCGGTCGATAAGGTGTTGATCGATCCGCCACGCGATGGCGCGTTGGCGATCATCCAGGCGCTTGCCTCAGCGCCGGCCGACCTGAAACCGTCGAAGATCGTCTATGTGTCGTGCAACCCGGCAACCCTTGCGCGCGACTGCGGCTTGCTGGTCCATCAGGGCGGTTGGACACTGCGCGCGGCGGGCGTGATTAACATGTTTCCGCACACCTCACATGTTGAGTCGATCGCCTTGCTCGAGCCGCCTGGCCAACCTTTGAATAGGGGCTCATTCACCAGCACGCGTGCTAACATTTCGCGCTAAGTTATATCTTGCAAGTCATTCATTTTTCGAGCTTTTGTGAGGTGTCTCAAGCTCGAACCAACACAAACCGGTGAAGGCCAGATCATGGCGTTTGAACGCACATTGTCGATCATCAAACCGGACGCGGTCGCAAAGGATGTGATCGGGCAGATTTATTCCCGATTTGAATCGAGTGGGTTGCAGGTCATCGCGGCGAAAATGGTCTCGTTGTCGCGCGCCGAAGCAGAGGGCTTTTATGCAGTTCATCGCGAACGGCCGTTTTTCAAAGATCTGGTTGCGTTCATGATCTCGGGGCCAGTCATGGTGCAGGTACTCGAAGGCGAGAATGCGATTGCGAGGAACCGCGAACTGATGGGCGCCACCGACCCCAAGAAGGCGGACGCTGGCACGATCCGCGCAGATTTCGCCGATAGCATCGACGCCAATGCGGTCCATGGCTCCGATGCGGCTGCCACCGCAAAGGTCGAGATCGAGTATTTCTTCGCGCAGATGAATGTTTATCCCCGATAGGGCGCTTGCCAAATGTCGCGCGTGAATCTGCTCGACTTCGACGCGGCTGCATTGGCGGCGTTCGTTGAGTCGCTCGGCGAGAAGCCGTTTCGCGCGCGTCAGCTGTTGCGCTGGATCCATCGGCGGGGCGCGCGCGACTTCGATGCGATGTCGGACCTCGCCAAATCTCTTCGCGCGAAATTGGCGGAAACCGCCCACGTCACCTCGTCCGACGTGCTCAGTGACTCGGTGTCCGACGATGGCACGCGTAAATGGCTGCTTGACGTCGGCGCCAGCAATGCGATCGAAACGGTGTTCATTCCCGAGGAAGATCGCGGCACGCTGTGCATTTCGACCCAGGCGGGGTGCGCGGTCAACTGCTCCTTCTGTTCGACCGGTAAGCAGGGTTTCAACCGCAATTTGACGACGGCTGAGATCATCGGCCAGTTGTGGATGGCCGAGCACGCGCTGCGCACGCATGCAGGTGCCGGTGAAGATGAGCGTGCGATCAGCAACGTCGTGCTGATGGGAATGGGTGAGCCGCTGCAAAATTATGATGCCGTTCTGCCTGCGCTGCGGTTGATGCTCGACGACAATGCTTATGGACTGTCGCGCCGTCGAGTCACGCTGTCGACCTCCGGAATGGTGCCCCAGATCGATCGCCTCGCTTCCGAATGCGCGGTCGCGCTCGCCGTTTCGTTGCATGCTGCAAACGACGCGTTGCGCGATACGCTGGTGCCATTGAATCGAAAGTACCCGCTCAGTACGCTGCTCGATGCATGCCGGCGCTACGTGCGCGCTGCACCGCGCGACTTCATCACATTCGAGTACGTCATGCTCGAAAGCATCAACGACCAGGATGTGCAGGCATCCGAGCTGGCCGAGCTCGTGAACGACGTGCCCTGCAAGATCAATCTGATCCCGTTCAATCCGTTTCCGCAGTCGGGTCTGAAAAGCTCATCACCGGAGCGCATCCGTGCCTTTGCGCACCGCTTGTCGGATGCAGGAATTGTCACCACGGTTCGCAAGACGCGCGGCGACGATATCGACGCGGCGTGCGGGCAGCTGGCAGGTGATATTCGGGATCGCACCGGCTTGACCGAGCGTACCCTAGGCAAGACCATTCCGATCGCATTCCGCGCGCACTAGGAACAACTATGCGATTTCATCCAAATTGCCTGATTGTCTTGACCTTGTTGAGCGCTGCGTGCACCACCACGACGACCACCACGGTCAGCAACGATGGCATCTCGAAGATCACCAACGCTGACAGGTCGGGGCGAGGGACTGAGGCGGGGCTGCGCGCACGGGCGCAAGCGCGGACGGATCTAGCCGCTGGCTATTATCGAAACGGTCAGCTGGCCGTTGCCCTGGAAGAAGCCCGACGCGCAACTGCGATCGATGCAAACTATGCGGAAGCGTATGGCCTACTCGGCCTGATCTATATGGACATGAACGAGCGGCGCGATTCGGAAGAGAACTTTCAGCGCGCGCTGAAGCTCGACCCCTCGAACTCGGAGTTGAACAACAACTACGGTTTCTTTCTGTGCAACAGCGGGCGCGAGCGCGAGTCGGTCGAGTATTTCAACCGCGCGATCCGCGACCCGCTTTACAGAACACCGGCGCGTGCAAATCAGAATGCCGGTTCGTGCCTGATGAAAGTGAAGGACTACGAAGCTGCGGAGCGGTATCTGAAGCGCGCTTTCGAGCTGGACGCGGGACTGGCCGTCCCGAAATTTCTGCTTGCGCGGCTGTACCTTGCGACAGGTCAGGTTGAGAAGGCGACCTTTTATTACAACGTTCTTGCGAAATCGGTCGAATCATCGGCTGAAAGCTTGTGGCTGGGTCTGCGGGTGGCGCGGGCGAACGCGGATTTGCGCACGGAGAGCCAGCTCGCCAATGAGCTTCGTCAGCGGTTTCCGCAAGCAACCGAAACGGCTGCTCTGGCCCGCGGCGAATTTGATAATTGATCGATGGATGAGCCGTCGCTGATCACCGAGCAGGCGTCCACAGCGGTGGATGAAGTCAACTCAAGTGCAATCGCACCTGGCAGTTATGGTGCGCGCCTCGCATGGGAGCGACAACGCGTTGGACTTGGTGTGACCGATGTGGCCGCGGAGTTGCGGCTGCATCCCAATCAGGTCCGCGCGATCGAGCAGGAAGACCTCTCGCGCCTGCCCGAACTGGCGTACGTGCGTGGCTTCGTTCGTAGCTACGCGCGCGTGGTGAACATCGATCCAACGCCGCTCTTGGCTGATCTAAACGCGAAGCTTGCACCGACGCCCGCAATCGAACCGGGTGACGGAACTCGGTACTCTGTGATTTCAGCGGCGGCACGCGAGCGGACCTCCGGATTGGTCATCGGCAGCGCGTTACTGGTTCTGATCGTGCTCGGGATTCTGGGTTGGCAAGCTACGCTGCGCAATCAGCCGCCGCCAGTTACTGTAGCGATTGCCGAACCTGCCCCCGCTGTGGTGCCTGCACCTGCTGCCGGTGGCAGCGACACGCCACAATCCGTGGTGAGTGAGCCCGCTGCTCCGGCTGTGCTAGCTACCGAGCCGTTTCCACCGTCCGATTCGCCATCGACCCCCGAGTCGAGTGTCGGCCCGGTCGCCCCGGTTCTGATGCTGCGGTTCGAGGGGGCCTCGTGGGCAGAAGTGACCGACCGCACCGGCAAAGTCCTGCTGTCGAAGCTCGGCTCTGCCGGCGGCGAGCATGCACTCGATGGCGAATTGCCGTTGACCGTCGTGATTGGCGATGCGAACAAAGCATCGGTTGAAATACGCGGCGAGGCGTTCAACTTGGCTCCGTTTACTCGCAACAACGTTGCGCGTTTCACGGTCAAGTGAGGTGCAGATGAACCGGCCGGTCGAACCGCTCGATTGTCTGCCGCAGGCGGCGAGACCGGGGCAACGTCGGCCAACGCGCCAGATGCTCGTAAAGTGGGCCGACACTCGGGTGCACCTTGGCGGCGATGCTCCGGTGGTCGTGCAATCGATGACGAATACCGATTCGGCCGATGCGATTGCAACCGCAATTCAGGTCAAGCAACTGGCCCAAGCGGGTTCGGAGCTGGTGCGCATCACGGTGAATTCGCCCGATGCCGCTGCAGAAGTCGAGCCGATTCGCGAGCAGCTCGACAAGATGGGAATCAACGTGCCGCTGGTGGGAGATTTCCACTACAACGGCCACAAGCTGCTGACCCAGTTCCCTGCATGCGCGCGGGCGCTTTCAAAGTACCGCATCAATCCGGGCAACGTCGGCAGGGGCGCTAAGGGCGACGACAACTTCGCGCAGATGATCGAGGTCGCTTGCAGGTATCGCAAGCCGGTGCGCATCGGTGTTAACTGGGGCAGCCTCGATCAGGAATTGCTGGCGAAAATGATGGACGACAACGCGCGGCGCGCACATCCGCTCGACGCAAAGGCAGTCCTGCGCGAAGCGTTGGTCCAGTCTGCGATTTCAAGTGCTCAGCATGCGGAGACACTTGGGTTACCCGGCGACATGATCTGTTTGTCGGCCAAGGTCAGCGGTGTCCAGGATTTGATTGCGGTCTACCGCGAATTGTCGCGGCGGTGTGACTATCCGCTTCATCTTGGATTGACGGAAGCCGGAATGGGCAGCAAAGGCATTGTGGCGTCGACCGCGGCGCTGTCGGTGTTGCTGCAGGAGGGAATTGGCGACACGATTCGCATTTCGCTCACTCCCGCACCGGGAGAGTCACGGACCACCGAAGTGCAGGTGGCGCAGGAGATCCTGCAAACGATCGGGCTTCGCGCGTTTACGCCGATGGTAGTCGCGTGTCCCGGTTGCGGGCGGACCACGAGCTCATTCTTTCAGGAGCTGGCCGACGATATTCAATCGTGGCTGCGGGCGCAGATGCCGGTCTGGCGTTCCAGCTATCCCGGCGTCGAGGCGATGAGTGTCGCCGTCATGGGTTGCGTGGTCAACGGGCCGGGCGAGAGCAAGCACGCCAATATCGGGATCAGCCTTCCGGGGTCGGGTGAAGCGCCGGTGGCACCGGTATTCGTAGACGGTGTGCGCACCGTCACACTGAAAGGCGATCGCATTGCCGCCGAGTTCCAAGCCATTGTCGACGCGTATGTGCGCCGCACGTATGCGGTCACCGAAGTTTCCGCGCATCACTAAGACATGCCACCGGTGAAGATTGCCGCGGTGCGCGGCATGAACGACCTGTTGCCTGCCGCGTCGCCGCTGTGGGAGTGGTTCGAAGCGCGAGTTGCCGACTGGGTACGTTCGTACGGCTATCAGCTGGTGCGCACGCCGATTCTCGAGCACACCGATCTATTCGTGCGCGGTATCGGCGAGGTCACCGACATCGTCGAGCGAGAAATGTATTCGTTCGAGGATCGTTCGAACCAGGAACGACTCACCTTGCGCCCCGAATTCACAGCAGGCACCGTGCGGGCTGCCATCGAACACAACCTGACCTACGACGGGCCGAAACGGATCTGGTCGATGGGTCCGTTGTTTCGACACGAACGACCGCAGCGCGGACGCTTTCGGCAGTTCCATCAGGTCAACGTCGAGGCGTTGGCCTTCGCGGGTCCCGACATCGACGCCGAACAGATCGCGATGCTTGCGCGGCTGTGGAAGATCTTGAATCTAAAAAGCGCGCACCTTCAGATCAATTCGCTGGGCCAAGCAGAGGAGCGAATGCGGCACCGCGCCGACCTTGTCACGTATTTCGACCAGCGCGAGGATCAACTCGACGCCGACTCGAAACGGCGGCTGGTTTCGAATCCGCTTCGCATTCTCGACTCCAAGAATCCAGCGATGAGTGCGCTACTGGCAGAAGCCCCGCCGATCACCGACTTTCTGGGAGATGCGTCGCGTCGGCACTTCGAGGGGCTGCAGGAACTGCTGACGAAGGCAGGCATCAAATTTACAGTCAATCCCCGGCTGGTGCGCGGGCTCGACTATTACAACCTGACCGTGTTCGAATGGATTACCGACGAGCTGGGTTCACAGGGCACACTGTGCGGCGGCGGCCGGTATGACCCGCTGATCGAGCGCCTTGGTGGCAAGCCCACCCCGGCTGTCGGCTTTGCAATCGGTGTCGAGCGGGTGATCGAGTGCCTGACGCAGGCGGGGCAGATCGATGTTGGCGCTCAAGCCGATGTGTATGTCGCGCATCAAGGCGGCGCTACCGCGATACAGGCGTTCTTGACGGCCGAACGATTGCGCGACGCAGGCCTTGATGTAGTTTTTCACGCGGGCGATGCAAGTTTGAAATCGCAAATGAAAAGGGCCGATGCGAGTGGAGCCGAGTTTGCAGTGATCATCGGGGAGGCTGAACTCGCATCGGGCTCGGCAGCGCTGAAGCCTTTGCGAGCGCAGGCGGCAGAGCAGCGTATCGTGCCGCTCGAAAACTTGGCAGAGATACTCGTAGACGCGCTCAGCGAGACCGAGCAGCAATAACAACGGAAGACGCGATGGCTTACGACTTACAAGAGCAGGAACAGCTCGACGAACTAAAAGCCTGGTGGGGTAAATACGGCAACCTGATCATGACCGCGGTCACGGTGGTGTTGCTGGCGTTCGCAGCACTTAACGGGTGGCGTTGGTACCAGCGCAGCCAGGCCGAAAAGGCTGCTGGGGTTTATGCCGAGCTGGAGCGCGCGATGGCCGCCCGCGACACCGAGCGAGTGAGTGCGCTGAGCGCGACGTTGACCGATAAGTACGGCGGCACAGCCTACGGTCCGATGGCCGCGTTGCAAGCGGCGCGCTGGTACGCCGACGCCGGCGATCCTGCAGCGGCAAGCGCGCGGCTGCAATGGGTCATCGATCACGCGGAGCAGCCGGAGATCGTTGCGATTGCACGGGTTCGCCTGGCGGGCGTGCTGCTCGACGAAAAAAAATATGACGAAGCGTTGAAGGTTCTTGATGCGGCTAATGCTGCGGCGAATCCCGCGATCGATGCGGCCGCGATCGCCGACCGCCGCGGCGATATTCTGTTTGCGCAAAACAAGATCGAGGAAGCGCGTACTGCGTATCGCGATGCATTGACAAAAGCCGACGCGCAGCACCCGCTGCGACAACTGATCCAGCTGAAGCTGGATGGACTGCCACCTACTGCAAGCTCATGAGATCCGATTCAATGCGCAATGTGTCGCGTCTGACAATCGCGAGGCCGGCGAAGCTTGTAGCGCTGGCAGCAGGGTTCAGTGTGATGGCGGCGTGTTCCTGGCTTCCGTCTTGGCTCGGCGGCACGCCATCGAGAACCCTGCAGCCGACTCCGCTGGTTGACTTCAAGCCCACGGTAAATGCGCGCATCGCGTGGCGGACGTCGGTGGGCACCGGGCGCACCGAGGTATTACAGCCTGCGGTCGCGGAAAACGCCGTGTATGCGGCTGCGTCGGACGGTGCCGTTGTGCGCCTGTCGCCCGCTACGGGGCAGGTGGTCTGGCGCAGCGATATCAAGTCGCGCATCAGTGCCGGCGTCGGCAGCGACGGAGCGACCGTTGCTGTTGCCAGCGCGCGTGGCGAAGTGATCGCACTTGGCGCCGACGGAAAGGAGCTGTGGCGCTCGCAGGTGGGCGGTGAGATGCGATCGCCGCCGCTGGTTGGACGCGGCCTGGTCCTGGTGCGCTCGACCGACTACCGGATCACCGCACTTGATGCCACCAGCGGCAAGCGCCGTTGGAGCTATCAGCGTGCCAATGTGCCTCTGACATTGCGCGGCCTGACCGAAATGGTTTACGCGGACGATTCGGTGATCGCCGGCTTTCCTGGAGGGCGGCTGGTTGCGTTGAACGCGGCCAATGGTGCGGTTCGCTGGGATGTTGCGGTCTCCGAGCCGCGCGGCGCCACCGAGGTCGAGCGCCTTGCCGATGTCGTCGGCGCTCCGCTCGTGATGGGCAACGAAGTATGCGCAGCGTCATATCAAGGACGCGTCGCCTGTTTTGCATCGAGTAACGGCAGCCTGCGCTGGTCGAGCGAGGTCTCGGCTGGAACCGGACCAGCGGCAGACGAACGGCGCGTGTATGTCGTCGATGCCAAGTCCGCTGCGGTCGCGTTCAATCGCGCAGCCGGCTCGACGGCATGGAAACAGGAGAAACTGCTGCACCGGGAGCTGTCAGCGCCGCTCGCGCTGAACCGCGCGATCATTACCGGCGACTTCGCGGGTTTCGTGCATCTCCTTTCGCCCGAAGACGGCTCGCTGGTGGGCCGCGCCTCGCTCGGTGCCGGCATCGCCGCGACTCCGCGCGCGCTGGGTGCCGGTACTGTCGTGCAAGCGCGCGACGGAACGGTCGCACTGATCTTGATCGAATAAAAGAGGCGCTTGCCGCGCCCCCGATTCTCGATGAAACCCGTCGTTGCGATTGTTGGTCGCCCGAACGTGGGCAAGTCAACGCTGTTCAATCGACTGACGCGCTCGCGATCGGCACTGGTGGCCGATTTTCCGGGCCTCACCCGAGATCGTCACTATGGCGAAGGCCGGATTGGGCCGCGCGATTACATCGTGATCGACACGGGCGGCTTCGAGCCGGTCAACGCCGAGGGCATCGTGCGCGAGATGGCCGCGCAGACCGAGCAGGCGATCGCCGAATGCGACGCCGTGATATTCGTACTCGATGCGCGGGAAGGGCTCACCGGTCAGGACGCACGGATCGCCGCGCGGCTGCGGGTTGCGGGCCGGCCGATGGTGCTTGCTGTCAACAAGGCCGAAGGCCTCGCCGACCAAGCGGCCGCCGAGTTTCACGAGCTCGGGCTGGGCGAGCCGTGGCTGATTTCGGCGGCTCATGGCGACGGTGTGCAAACCGTGATGCAAGTCGCGCTCGATCCGTTTGTCGAGGCGAATGCGGACGCTTCGGCCACCGACGAGCCGAGGGCCGATCGGCGCATTCGCGTCGCCGCGGTCGGGCGGCCCAACGTCGGAAAGTCGACGTTGATCAACGCACTTCTGGGCGAGGAGCGTCTGATTGCATTTGATCAACCCGGTACCACCCGCGACTCGATTGAGATCGAATTCGATTACGACGGCAACCGCTTTACGCTGATCGATACGGCGGGAATTCGCCGTCGTGGCAAGGTGTTCGAGACGGTCGAGAAATTCTCGGTGGTCAAGACGTTGCAGTCGATCGCAGACAGCAACGTTGTGATCCTGCTGCTCGACGCCGCATCGGAGATCGCCGACCAGGATGCGCACATCGCCGGCTTTGTGCTCGAGAGCGGCCGTGCAATGGTGGTCGCTGTCAACAAGTGGGATGGACTGGATTCTTATCAGCGCGAACGCATCACACATGAAATCGAGCGCAAGCTGCATTTCTTGCGCTGGGCCCGTTTTCATCAGATTTCGGCGCTGAAGAAGACCGGACTGAAGGCCTTGATGCGTTCGGTGACTGAAGCATATGGCGCCGCGTTCGCACGATTGCCCACACCCAAACTGACGCGCGCCCTGCTGGCGGCAGTAGCCCGGCAGCAACCCGCACGCTCAGGCCACTCTCGTCCGAAGCCGCGATACGCGCACCAGGGTGGCCACAATCCGCCGATCATCGTCGTTCACGGCAACTCACTGGGCCAGGTCTCTGACCCGTATCGGCGCTACCTCGAGGGCCAGTTTCGCGAGCAGTTCGATCTCACCGGAACCCCTCTGCGGGTAGAGTTCCGAACTAGCAGAAACCCGTACGTAGAATGATTCCGCTGAACGCCGTTTCGATGGTATTTCACAGTCGTGCCTTCGCTCGCCAGGGCTCGTCTTTTGCTTTACATTGAATTCAGGAGGGGTTGATCGCAATCTAGGTCAATGCCCGGCTTCCGCGGACTTCCCGGTTCACTCTTTTTGAACCGCATACGAACAAGCGTGTCAAAACGCTGGAGAGAAAATGACTACCAAAGGGCAACTCCTACAAGACCCCTTCCTCAACGCGCTGCGCAAGGAACACATTCCCGTGTCGATCTATCTGGTAAACGGCATTAAGTTGCAGGGCCAGGTTGAATCGTTTGATCAGTACGTGGTCCTGTTGCGAAACACCGTGACGCAGATGGTTTACAAGCACGCCATTTCGACAGTGGTCCCGGCGCGGCCAGTCAATCTTGCTGCGGAGCCAGAAGCCTGAGCGTCGTTTTTAAGGTTGACTCCGGACGCGCGCCAAATACGCCGCGGGCACTGCTTGTCAGTGTTGCTGTCGGGCGGCGCGATGATCCCGACGCGATCGAGGAACTCAAGCAACTCGTGGTGTCGGCCGATATCGAGCCGGTGGGTCTGTTGACCGTGCGGCGTGATCGTCCTGACGCGGCATACTTCATCGGCAGCGGCAAGGTCGATGAGGTCAAGACCGAGGCGATTGTTGCTGAAGCGAGCCTTGTGATCTTCGATGTGGCATTGTCCCCGGCTCAGCAGCGAAATCTCGAGCAGACGCTTGGACTGTGGGTCCTCGATCGAACCGCGCTGATTCTGTACATCTTCTCGCAGCGTGCGCAAAGCCGGGAAGGCAAACTGCAAGTCGAGCTGGCGCAGCTCGAACATCTTTCGACCCGGCTGGTGCGAGGCTGGTCGCACTTGGAGCGTCAACGAGGCGGGTTGGGAAAGACCGGTGGTCCGGGTGAGAAGCAGATCGAGCTTGACCGACGGATGATCGGCGTCAAGGTCCGTCGGCTGCGGGATCGTTTAAAGCGATCAGAGAAGCAGCGACGCACGCGGCGCCGCGCGCGCTCGCGCAACGACGTTGTTTCGATATCTCTGGTCGGCTACACGAACGCGGGTAAATCGACGCTGTTCAATGCGCTGACGCAAGCCGATGTGTACGCGGCAGACCAGCTTTTCGCCACACTGGACACCACCGCGCGCAAATGCCACCTCGGCATCAACGGCACAGTCAAGACCGAGGCAGTCGTTTCGGACACCGTCGGTTTTATCCGCGGGTTGCCGCATCAATTGATCGAGGCGTTTAAGTCGACCCTGAACGAAACCGCCGAGGCGGACTTGCTGCTGCACGTCGTTGATGCTGCGTCGCCGGCGCGTGCTGAACAGATGGCGGAGGTCGAGCGCGTGCTGCGCGACATCGGCGCTGACAAGGTTCCGACCATCGTTGTATATAACAAGATTGATTTGACGGGACGCGCTGCGGCAATTGAGCGTGACTCGCGTGATAACATCATCGCGGTTTCGGTCAGCGCGCAATCGGGTTTGGGGCTGGAATCTTTGCGCGGCGCGATAGTTGAGTTCATCGAATGTTCCGCGCGTTTGAATGGCGCCAACGTGGGTACCGTAGGCAACGCGCTCGAACCCGCGGGCGAAAACGCTCCTTCTTGGCCTCGCGCAGCAGCCGCGTAATGAACGACATTGCGCAATCGATATGACAATTCATTTTCAGGTCCGCATTTAATGTCGCTCAACGACCCCAAGTGGGGCCGAGGCAGCGCCTCGAACGGCTCGGACAACGACGGCAAGGACGAGCCCCGACGCGAACCGGAGCTGCGCCCGCAGAAGCCGCAACGACCGAACAACGACGGTCCTCCGGACCTCGACGAGCTGTGGCGCGACTTTAATCGGCGGCTTTCGAGTCTGTTCGGGCGGCGCGCAGCGCGACGCGGTGGCTCGGGCGGGAGCGGGGGTCCGTTCGGCGGCTTCACTCCCGGTGGCAAAGGAGCGGGTCTGGGCCTCGCGGCGGTGCTGGTGGTTATCGGGTTGATCTGGCTGGGCAGCGGGTTTTACATCGTTCCGGAAGGGCAGGTCGGCGTGGTGACGACCTTCGGCCGATACAAGGAGACGACTTCGCCGGGATTCCGCTGGCGGCTGCCGTGGCCGATCCAGACCAACGAGCTGGTCGATATTCTGTCGTTGCGCCGCGTGGAGGTCGGAACGCGCGGGCGCCCCGATCGATTGAAGGAAGCACTGATGCTGTCCGACGACGAAAACATCGTCGACATTCAGTTCGAGGTGCAGTACCGGATCAGAGATAACGGCGCGCGCGATTATCTGTTTAACAGCCGCAATCCAACCGGAGCCGTCATTCAGTCGGCCGAGTCGGCGATGCGTGAGGTCGTTGGACGCAAGACGATGGATTCGGTGCTGTACGAGTCGCGCCAGGAAATTGCGGTCGAAGTGCGCAAGCGGATGCAGGACATGCTGGACCGCTACGGCACCGGCATTCTGGTGCAGGCGGTCGCGATTCAAAATGCTCAGCCGCCCGAACAGGTGCAGGCCGCGTTCGACGACGCCGTCAAGGCGGGCCAGGATCGCGAGCGCGAAATCAATCTGGGGCAGGCGTATGCAAACGATGTCGTGCCCAAAGCGCGCGGGCTGGCGTCGCGTCTGCTGCAGGAGGCCGACGGCTATCGCTCGCGCGTTGTCGAGACGGCTCAAGGCGACGCATCGCGCTTCCAGCAGATCCTCGTTGAATACCAGAAGGCACCGCAGGTCACGCGTGACCGCCTTTATATCGACACAATGCAGCAGGTTTTTTCAAATACCAGCAAGGTGATGGTCGACGTACGGAACAGCAGCCCGCTGCTGTATTTGCCGTTCGACAAGCTAATGCAGCAAGCGCTGCAGGACTCCGCTGTGCCACGCCCTGCACCTGCCGCGGCGCCCGAACCAGCGCCGGTACCCGAAACGCGCGGACGTGAAAACCTGCGCACCCGCGATCGCGACGCGCGCTAGACCGAGAACAGTTTATGAATCGACTTGTGGCGTTTGTGATTGGCCTGGTACTGGTGGCGGTCGTGGTACGCGCCAGCACCTTCATCGTTCATCAGCGCGATTTCGCGATCGTGTTCCAGCTCGGCCAGATCGTGCGGGTGGTGACCCAGCCGGGGCTGTACTTCCGAATCCCGCTGCTGCAGAACGTCGAGTACCAGGACAATCGCATTCTGACGATCGACTCTCCAGTCGCCGATCGGGTCCAGACGTCGGAGAAGAAAAATCTGTTGATCGATTCGTTTGTGCGCTGGCGGATCAACGAGCCGCGCGCGTTTCGTGTCAGCTTTCCGGCCGGCGAGCGGTCTGCCGAAGAACGCATCTCGACCCTGGTGCGCGACGCCTTGAACCAGGCTGTCAACAAGCGCACGGTCAACGAGATCACATCGCGCCAGCGCGAAAAGGCGATGGAAGAAATACGCGTCGCGGTGCAGGAAAGCGTAAAAGGGCTGGGGGTCGAGATCGTCGACGTGCGCCTGAAGCGGATCGACTTTGTGCCGGAGATCAGCGACTCGGTGTACCGGCGGATGGAGGCCGAGCGCAAGCGTGTCGCCAACGAGCAGCGTTCGATCGGGGCTGCAGAAGGCGAGAAGATTCGTGCCGACGCAGACCGCCAGCGCGAAGTGCTGCTGGCCGAGGCGTACAGCGCGGCGCAGAAGGTCAAGGGCGACGGTGACGCGCGGGCGGCCGCCACCTATGCGAAGGCATTTGGGCAGAACCCCGACTTTGCCGAGTTCTATCGAACGCTGGAGGCGTATCGGACCACGTTCAAGAATCGCAACGACGTGCTGGTTGTCGATCCGTCGTCGGAATTTTTCAAATATCTAAAGAGCTCGAGTCCTCCGCGCAACAGTCAGAACGTGAAGGGCACGCCTCGCTAGCGCGCGATGGCGGTCTTTGGCCTGGCGATCGCACTGATGCTCGTGTTCGAGGGACTGATGCCGTTGGTCGCACCGAACGCGTGGCGGCAGATGTTCAGCCGCTTGAGCGAGTTGAGCGACGGTCAGATTCGTTTCTTCGGATTGATCGCAGTCGCAGCGGGCGCGCTATTGTTCTGGCTGCAGAGTTAGTCGCCTTAATTCCAAAATCGATCGATACAGCGAGTCGCCTTCGCGGGCGCACTTGCGTTGCCATGCCGCGCTGGCTACTACCCGAGAACATTTCCGACGTGCTGCCGCACGAAGCGCGGCGCGTCGAACATCTTCGCCGTACATTGCTCGATCTGTATCGCAGCTATGGCTACGAGCTGGTGATACCGCCGCTGATCGAGCACGCCGAGTCGCTGCTGACGGGCACCGGCAGCGATCTCGATTTGCGAACGTTCAGACTGACCGATCAATCGAGCGGGCGGCTACTCGGGCTGCGCGCCGACACGACGCCGCAGGTCGCCCGAATCGACGCTCATATTCTGAATCGCCAAGGCGTGGTGCGGCTGTGCTACGCCGGCAGCGTTGTCCATGCGCGTCCGCTGCATCCGCTGGCGACACGCGAGCCGCTGCAAGTCGGTGCCGAGCTCTACGGACTGGGCGGAGTCGCTGCCGACGTCGAGGTCCTCGAACTCGCTGTTGCCTCGCTGCACCTGGCGGGCTTGAAAAACGTGCGACTCGATCTCGGCCATACCGGCGTGGTGCGCGGAATTCTTGAGCTGACCCAGATTCCGTCGTTGCTGGTCGACGACCTGCTGGCGTCGCTCAGCGCGAAAGACGTGCCCTCGCTAAAGCAGCAGTCGATGACGCTTCCGGCCGAGGTGCGATCGGCGTTACTCGGTCTGCCGCGCCTGAACGGCGGCCGTGAAGTACTGGCGACAGCGCGCAAGTCTCTGCCTGCATCGCTGGCGATTACCGCAGCGTTGGACGAACTGGCTGGGATCGTCGAACGCTGCGGAGCCGAGACCGTGTCGATCGATTTGTCGGATCTGCACGGATATCGGTACCTGACCGGCGTGACCTTCGCAGTGCACACCGCCGACGCTCCGAACGCGGTGTTGCGCGGCGGCCGCTACGACGACATCGGAAAGGCGTTCGGGCGTGCGCGTCCGGCGGTTGGATTTTCGGTCTATCTGCGCGAGCTGGCCGATCTCGCAGAACACGCCGCCCCGCGCGCGATTCGCGCCCCGACAGGCACCGATCCGCGTCTGCGCGCGTTGATCGACAAACTGCGCGGGCAAGGCGAGACCGTAGTGCAGCGGCTGCCCGGCGAGGCAAATGATGAAACCGCACAAGGGCGTGAGGGCGAAATCATATTCGACCGCGTGATAGCGCGGCAAGGTGATGGCTGGACCGTGGTGGCATCGCCGAAACTCGGGCAGGGACGCTGATGGTTCAAAACGTTGTGGTCGTCGGCACGCAGTGGGGCGATGAGGGCAAAGGCAAGATCGTCGACTGGCTATCCGAGAGTGTCGACGGGGTCGTGCGATTTCAGGGCGGCCACAACGCCGGGCATTCGCTGGTAATCGGCGGAAAGAAGACGATTCTTAGACTGATTCCGTCCGGCATTCTGCGTCCCGGTCTCGCGTGCTACATCGGCAACGGGGTTGTGCTGTCGCCGACCGCGCTGCTTGCCGAAATCGACGAACTGCAGGCGGCCGGAGTCGATGTGACGTCGCGCCTCGCGATCAGCGGCAATTGCCCGCTGATCCTGGCGTATCACGTGGCGCTCGATCACGCGCGCGAACTCAAACGAGGGGCTGCAAAGATCGGAACCACAGGTCGCGGCATCGGACCTGCGTACGAGGACAAGGTCGCGCGGCGTGCGGTGCGCGCGCAGGACCTGTTCGATGCTGCGCGCTTCGGCGATGGAGTGCGTGAAGCACTCGATCTGCATAACTTTGTTCTCGAGCACTACCTGGGTGCGCAACCGGTCGACGCCAGCCGCGTCATCGATGAAACGCTGGCACTGGCCGATCGTCTGCGACCATTGATCACCGACGTTTCGTACAAATTGAACAGCGTGATAGCGGGCGGCGCACGGCTGCTCTTCGAAGGCGCACAAGGCGCGTTGCTCGACGTCGATCACGGAACGTATCCTTACGTCACGTCGAGCAACACGGTGGCAGGTGCAGCGGCCGCTGGCGCCGGGGTGGCGCCGCAGCGACTCGATTACGTGCTCGGCATTACGAAGGCGTATTCGACGCGCGTGGGTTCGGGCCCGTTTCCGACCGAGCTCGCCGATGCCACCGGTGAGCATCTGCGCAATAAGGGACAGGAATTCGGATCGGTCACGGGTCGTCCGCGTCGCTGTGGTTGGTTCGACGCCGCGGGGCTCAAGCGCGCGGTGCAGCTGAACGGCACCACCGGCTTGTGCATCACGAAGCTCGACGTTCTCGACGGCCTGCCGCGCGTGATGCTCAATACCGGTTACACCATGGACGGCAAGGCTGTCGATATTCTCCCGTATGGTGCCGATGCGGTCAGTCGTTGCCGACCCGTGTACGAAGAGTTCGCTGGCTGGAATCAATCAACTTTTGGCGTGCAGAACTGGGCCAAGCTGCCGACCGGGGCGCAGCGCTATCTCGAGCGGCTTTCCGAGGTGCTTGGTGTGCCGATCGTGGTCGTGTCGACTGGACCTGACCGCGAGCAGACAATCGTGCTGCGCCATCCCTTTGACTGAGCCTGCACTGTAATGAGCAACCCGGCCCGCTCAGAATCCGATCTCCACGTTGACTGGGACGAGTACCACCGCCTGATCGAACGATTGTGTCTGCTGGTTCACGAATCCAACTGGCACTTCGATTCGCTGCTGTGTCTGGCCCGGGGTGGACTGCGCGTCGGAGATGTGATCTCGCGAATCTACGACGTGCCACTGGCAATTCTGGCCGCGAGCTCGTATCGTGCCGCGGCCGGCACGCGGCAGGGCCAGCTCGACATCGGCGAATACATCACGATGACTAGCGATGTGCTGCACGGCAATCTGCTGTTGGTCGATGATCTGGTCGACTCGGGCGTGACGCTGTCGCGCGTTGTCGGACACCTGAAAGCGCGTTATCCGGCAATTGACGATTTAAAAACTGCGGTCATTTGGTACAAGGCGCGCTCGGTTTTCAAGCCGGATTATTTCGTCCAGCATCTGCCCGCGAATCCCTGGATTCATCAGCCCTTCGAGGTCTACGACGCGATGGAGCCGGAAGAGTTGGCAAAACGACTAACCAACAAGTAGTTTCGTCGCCAGCCGCGCCAGCGGCCGGCGCCCTGAACCTGAAACCATGGTGCCCAGAAGAGGACTCGAACCTCCACAGTGTTGCCACCGCTAGGACCTGAACCTAGTGCGTCTACCAATTCCGCCATCTGGGCAAGCGCCGAATTCTAGCGGTGGTGGACGTCTAGTCAAATTAAGTATGTAGTTAACGAGCGGTGAGCCGATTGGCGGCCGCAGAAGGAAATTGTGAATACAAAAATAAATCGCATTAATAGCGATTCCATCGTAGAGGCGTTGACCGCGGCGCGTGCGCCGCTGACGCCAGTAGATCTTGCGGAGCGGCTTGCACTCGCTTCCGACGATCTTGCGTCGTTCAACCTGCAGATTGAAGAGCTGGAGCGGGCCGGGCGCCTCGTGCGCAACCGCGCCGGGCTGTTGCTGGTTTCTGCGCGCGCCAATTTGTTGTCGGGGCAGGTACAAGGACATCGCGACGGGTTTGGATTTCTGATCCGCGACGATGGCGGCGCAGACCTGGTGCTGTCCGAGCATGAGATGAGCAAGGTGCTGCACGGCGACCGCGTGCTGGCGCGGATCACCGGTGCCGATCGCCGCGGGCGTCCGGAAGGCGAGATCGTCGAAGTCATCGAGAGCCGCACCAACAAGCTCGTGGGACGCCTTCTGAACGAACGCGGCGTGACGATCGTGGTTCCGGAAGATCAGCGCATCGCGCACGACATTCTGGTGCCGCCGGGGGCGTCGTTATCCGCTGAGCCCGGGCAGGTGGTGGTGGTTGAAATCCTGCAGCAGCCACAGCGTTACGTGCAACCCGTCGGCCGTGTGATCGAAGTGCTCGGAGCCATCGATGATCCGGGCATGGAAATCGAGATCGCGGTTCGCAAGTTCGCCGTGCCGCACGAGTTTCCCGAGGCCGCGCTGCAGCTCGCTGCGACGCTGCCGGATTCCGTCGGGCCGAAAGATTTGCGTGGACGTGTCGATCTGCGCGACGTGCCGCTGGTCACGATCGACGGCGAAGATGCGCGCGACTTTGACGACGCGGTCTATTGCGAGCCGGTGGTGCAGGCGGGTCGACGCAAAGGGTGGAGGCTGATCGTCGCAATCGCCGACGTCAGCCACTATGTCAAGCCGGCGGACGCGCTCGATGTCGAGGCGCAGAACCGGTCGACTTCGGTGTACTTCCCGCGGCGCGTGATTCCGATGCTGCCGGAGAAGCTGTCCAATGGGTTGTGCTCGCTGAAGCCCGAGGTGGATCGGCTGGTGATGGTGTGCGACTGTGTGGTGTCTCCCAAAGGCATCGTCGATGCCTATCAGTTTTACCCCGCAGTGATGCATTCCCGCGCTCGGCTTGTTTACGACGAGGTCTGGGAAGCGCTATCCGCGCCGGACAGCAAGGAGGCTGAAAGACTCGCTGCCGTGCTGCCGCACTTGCAGAACGCGTATGCGCTTTACGAGGTGCTCAAGCGCGCGCGCGAGGCGCGCGGTGCGATCGACCTGGATACGACCGAGACCTACATCGTGTGCGATTCGAACGGCCGAATCGAGAAAATCGTGCCGCGTGCGCGCAACGATGCTCACAAACTGATCGAGGAATGCATGCTGGCAGCCAACGTGTGCGCGGCTGACTTCATCGCACGAGCCAAGAAGCAGGGGCTTTACCGCGTGCACGAGGGCCCGACTGCCGAGCGACTGGCGAACGTGCGGACGTTGCTGAAGACTCTGGGTCTAACGCTCGACGGCGGCGACAAGCCGAAGCCTGCGGACTATGCGCGATTGCTGCAGCAGATCAAGTCCCGCCCCGATGCTCAACTGTTGCAGACGGTGCTGCTGCGTTCGATGCAGCAGGCTGTCTACAGTCCGCACAATGCCGGGCACTTCGGTCTCGCCTACGAGGCCTACACGCACTTTACGTCGCCGATCAGACGCTATCCGGACCTGCTGGTGCACCGCGTGATCAAGTCTGTGCTGGCCAAGCAGAACTACGTGCCGCAGGTTTCGGGCAATCCGGACGCCGCCGCAGCGCCCGCCGCTGCACGCGCTGCGCTGCGTGTCTTGCACGGAAAGAGGCCGGCGGGAGCCAGCGAAGGTATCGCGGTGTGGGAAAAGCTCGGTCTGCTGTGTTCGGCCAACGAGCGTCGTGCCGACGATGCATCGCGCGACGTCGAAGCATGGCTCAAGAGCTATTACATGCGCGAGCGGGTCGGTGAAACGTATACCGGCACCGTTAGCTCGGTGGTTCCGTTCGGCGCATTCATCGTGCTCGACGATCTGTATATCGAGGGCCTGGTGCATGTGTCGGAGCTCGGATCCGAGTATTTCTTGTACAACGAGGCGTTGCACGAACTGCGCGGCGAGCGAACCGGCCTGCGTTATCGACTGGGCGATCGCTTGACGGTGCAAGTCGCGCGCGTCGACCTCGAGGCACGCAGAATCGATTTCAGATTGGTCAAGAGCGACACGCGCAAGTCTTTGCTGGCAGCCGCTGTGCCCGAAATTAAAGACAAGGAACGCAAGCGCGGCGAGAGCGTGGAAGAGCGCAGGGCGAGGCAGGCGAAGGTGGAGCGTCGCCAGGCTCGGCGAGGCCAGTTGCACAAGATCGGAAAAAAAGGTGTTCGCGGACGCGACAGCAAGGTGCGCGCGGCCAAGCGCGGGCGCTGATGACACGACGCGTGCTCGCGGGCTTTCATGCGGTGGGCGCGCGCTTGCGGCATGCGCCCGAGTCGATCGAAATGATCTACGTCGACGAGCGCAGGCGCGATGCGCGCATGGCCGACTTGAAGCAGCGCGCAAAGTCGCTCGGCGTGCGAACAACGCCGACCGATGTCGAGCGATTGCGCGGCCTGGCGGGTCAGGCGCCGCATCAGGGTGTGGTGGCGCTCGCGGCGGAGCTCGAACAAGCCGTTTCGTGGGATGACGTGCTGAATCGGATCGACGCGACGACGTTGCTGTTGTTGCTCGACGGTGTGACCGACCCGCGCAATTTGGGCGCGTGCCTGCGCGTGGCCGACGCTGCGGGTGTTAGTGCCGTGGTCGTGCCGCGCGATCGGTCCGCAGGACTGACGCCCTCGGCGATGAAGGCGGCGGCCGGAGCAGCCGAAACCGTGCCGCTGATTGCGGTCACCAATCTCGCGCGGGCCATGGACGATCTGCGAGACGCGGGCGTGCAACGGGTCGGAGCAGCCGGTGAAGCAGAGCGTTCGTTATTCGATGTCGACTTGACTGGCCCGCTCGCTTGGGTACTCGGTGCCGAAGATACGGGGCTGCGCCGGCTGACTCGTGAGCGCTGCGACACGCTGGCGCGCATTCCGCTCGCTGGCCACGTTGAAAGCCTCAACGTGTCGGTGGCCACTGGGATTTGCCTTTTCGAAGCCGTGCGGCAACGCGAATCGGTGCCAATCTCGCCTGTTACCGGGACTTGAACCGGTCGCCCAATTGCAGCAGCATTCATCGATGTCGATCGCAGCCGGCTTAGCCGGAATCCTGTTTCTCGTTGTCTTCGCGCTGATGCCGCTGCAGTGGGTCAGCGTGGGAGCGCCGTGGGCATCGCTGGTTGTTGTCTTCTTCGTGATTCCGCTGATCGACATGTGGGTCGGCCCGCCGCGCGTTGCTCGACCGCCTGCCGCGAGGATGCGCGGCGCGTCGTTCGCGCGCTGGATTCCTCGCGTCCAACTGCTGCTGCAGTCGATACTGCTGATACAGGCGACCCGGATCGCTGCGACGCTGTCGTGGGGCGAACTGCTTTTCTTTGGCGCTGCGGTCGGCACGGTGACCGGCGGTCTGGGCATCACCATCGCGCACGAACTGATGCATCGTGGGGCGCTGATCGACCGCGTGATTGCGAAGGCGCTATTGGTCAGCGTCGCTTACGGCCACTTCGTTGTCGAGCATGTACGCGGTCACCACGTGCGGGTAGGAACAGCGGAGGATCCGGCGACCGCGCCGCGCGGCATGTCGGTGTATCGCTTCATCGTTCGTTCGGTCGTGGGGACCTTCATCCACGCGTGGCGACTCGAGGCGATGCGGCTGCAGCACCAGCGCCGCTCGGCCTGGAACTTGCGCAACTGGACGTTAACCGGCAGCCTGATCTCGATAGGCCTGCTGCTGCTTGTCACATCAGTCGGTGGGCCGAAGGCCGCGGTTCTGTTCGTGGTTCAGGCCGCGTGGGCGATCGCTCTGCTCGAGACCATCAACTACATCGAGCATTACGGTCTGCAGAGAAAGCGGATCGGCGCTCGCTTCGAGGCGGTGCGCGAAGAGCATTCGTGGAATGCTGATTTCGTGGTTAGCAACTGGATGCTGTTTAACCTCCAGCTGCATCCCGACCACCATATCAACATTGAACGCAGCTACGAGCAGCTGCGCACGGTTGCCTCGGCGCCGCAGCTGCCGGCCGGGTATCCGGCGATGCTGCTGCTGGCGTTTGTGCCTCCGGCCTGGTTTGCCGTGATGGATCGCCGCATACCGCAGTTCGCTTGATCGTGCAAAGCCTGGCCGCTGCGCAGCGCCAAGTTGCTGGCGCCCGTCGCGTCACCGCATTAACGGGTGCCGGCATTTCCGCCGAAAGCGGCATTCCGACATTTCGTGATGCGCAGTCAGGACTGTGGGCGAAGTTCGATCCGATGCAGCTCGCGTCCGAGGACGGATTTCGCGCAGATCCGCCGCTGGTGTGGCGCTGGTATGCATGGCGCCGTGGTCTGGTCGACAACGCGCAGCCCAACGCAGGGCATCGCGCCCTCGCAGCTCCACTGTGCCGGATTCAAGCGTTGACGCTGATTACCCAGAACGTCGACGGCTTGCATGCGCGCGCAGGCAGCTCTCCGATCGAACTACACGGGAACATCATGCGCACGCAGTGCCTTGCCCGCTGCGGCTTCGTCGAGAACGATCCGAACCAGCTGCCGCCCGGCGAGCCACCGCGGTGCCCCAACTGCGGCGATTGGTTGCGCCCGGCCGTTGTCTGGTTCGGTGAAATGCTCGATGTGGCAACGCTGCGGCGGTCCGAGCAGGCTGCCGCCGAATGCGATTTGATGCTGGTCGTCGGGACCAGCGGACTGGTCTATCCGGCGGCTGGATTGCCAGCCCTCGCACAGCGAAGCGGCGCGAAAATCATCATCGTCAATCCGCAGCCGAGCGAATTGGACGATCTGGCGACTGTCGTCGTTCGGCAGCCTGCAGCGGTTGCACTCCCCGGGCTCCTCGCCGATCTCTGAACCGATTCGGAAGTTGTGCGGCTCTCTGCCATCTGGGATAGAATCGCACGCTTTTTGAGCGTCGGCCGGCAGTTACAGCGGCTCGGCGTGACCTTGCCACACCGTGGAGACGCCCCGGGTGGCCTACCCCATAAGGCATAAGGATCACTCATGCGTCATTACGAAATCTGTTTCATCGTGCATCCCGATCAGAGCGAGCAGGTGCCCGCGATGATCGATCGCTACAAAGCAATGATCGCCGGCAACAAGGGCTCGATCCATCGCGTCGAAGACTGGGGCCGCCGTCAGCTGGCGTATCCGATCGACAAGCTCGCCAAGGCGCACTACGTCCTGCTGAACATCGAGTGCGACAGTAAAACTCTGGACGAACTCGAAAACGCGTTCCGCTACAACGATGCGGTGCT
This sequence comes from Burkholderiaceae bacterium, assembly GCA_040003315.1. GTDB lineage: Bacteria > Pseudomonadota > Gammaproteobacteria > Burkholderiales > Burkholderiaceae_F > JACCZX01. Next base: position 56,132 of record JBDUCU010000003.1, read on the forward strand.
GCGCCACCTGACCGTCAAGTTGAAGAAAGCCGAGACCACTGCATCGCCGATGATGAAGATCGTCGAGCGTGAAGAGGCGCGCAAAGCTGCAGCCGAGCAATCGGCCAGCCAGACGCCGTCACAGGCGAGTGCACCAGTCCCGGCTGCAGCACCGGCCGCTGAGGCCACGGCCTGAACGGAGTGCGGCACCAGCCGTGCAGGGTGAAGCGGTTGCAGCGCGTCTGTGAACCAGATTCGCATCGTTGCCAAAGCAGTGGCGAAAAGTGCATTGCGCTATACGCCAGCCGGCACCGCCGTGCTCGAAGCGCGCTTCGTTCACGAGAGCACAGCCAGCGAGGCTGGGCTCGACCGGACGTTGGCGTTCGAGTTTTCGACTGTGGCAATGGGTGCGATCGGTCAGGCGCTGGATCGGGAGCCGCTCGGCGCGTCGCTGATGCTCGCAGGGTTCATTGCGCCGCGCACGCGTCGTTCGATGCGGCTGGTTGTGCACATCACTGAATACGAAGTAACTGTCTAACGAAAATCGGAGTTTCAAATGGCATTCGGAGCACGCGGGAAATTCAAGGGCAAGGGCAAAGGTCCCAAGCGCGATAACAAGCAGAATGCGTTGTTCAAGCGCAAGCGGTTCTGCCGTTTTACCGTCGAGAAAGTCGACCAGATCGACTACAAGGATGTCGACGTCCTGCGCGACTTCATCGGCGAAAATGGAAAGATCACTCCGGCGCGGCTGACCGGGACCAAAGCGCACTATCAGCGCCAACTCGACACCGCCATTAAGCGCGCTCGCTTCCTGGCGTTACTGCCTTACACCGACACGCACTGACGAACCGCCGGGGACAAGAACATGCAAGTCATTTTGTTGGAGAAGGTGATCAACCTCGGTCAGTTGGGCGATGTCGTCAAAGTCAAGGAAGGCTACGCACGGAATTTTCTGATTCCGCAGGGCAAGGCGCGCCGTGCAACGGATGTCGCGATCAAGGAATTCGAGACGCGGCGCGGCGATCTCGAAAAGGCGCAGTCAGAACGATTGTCGGCGGCGCAAACGTTGAATGAAAAGCTGACTGGTTCGAAAGTGCGGATTCCCGCCAAGGCGGGCGTCGACGGCCGCCTGTTTGGCTCGGTGACCAACTTCGACATTGCCGAGGCTTTGAACAAGCAGGGATTCGAAGTCAACAAGGGGCAGGTGCGGATGCCGCAAGGTCCGCTGAAGGCAGTCGGTGAGCATCACGTGTCGGTCGCGCTGCATACCGACGTCGTATCCGACATCACCGTGACGGTGGTCGGCGAACAGGGCTGACGTCGGCTTCTTCGGACGTGATTTCGAGTCAACGGCTGGCGCCTGTGAATCAGCCGATTGATCCCCAGCTTGCGGCGGTTCGCCTGCCGCCCCATTCGATCGAGGCCGAGCAATCGGTACTCGGCGGGTTGCTGCTCGATAACACCGCGTGGGACCGCATCGCCGACCTCGTCGGCACCAATGACTTCTATCGGCAGGATCATCAGTACATCTTCGGCGCGATCAGCCGCCTGATCGACGGCGGCAAGCCCGCTGATGCGGTCACGGTGTTCGAAGCACTGCGCAACACCGGCCGCGCGGAACAGGCGGGCGGGCTCGTCTATCTGAACTCGCTGTCGCAGAACACACCATCGGCCGCCAACATTCGGCGTTATGCCGAGCTGGTGCGCGAGCGCTCGATACTGCGCCGCCTGGTGACCGCCGGCGATGAGATCGCAACCAGTGCTCTGAATCCCTCCGGGCGCGATACCAAGCAGATCCTCGACGAAGCAGAAACCAAGGTGTTCCAGATCGCCGAGGAAGGCGCGCGCGGACGTCAGGGATTCATCGAGATCGAGCCGCTGCTGACGCGTGTCGTCGAGCGGATTCAGGAACTCTTCGAGCGCGCCAATCCGTCGGACGTCACCGGTGTACCGAGCGGCTTTGTCGATCTCGATTCGAAGACGTCTGGATTCCAGGGCGGCGACTTGATCATCATCGCCGGCAGACCGTCGATGGGCAAGACTGCGCTGGCACTGAACATTGCCGAACACGTGGCCATCGATCAGGGCATGCCGGTCGCAGTGTTTTCGATGGAGATGGGTGCCTCGCAATTGGCTTTGCGCATGCTGAGCTCGGTCGGCAAGCTCGACCAGCAGCGACTGCGCACCGGCCGTCTGCAGGACGACGACTGGCCGCGCCTGACCACTGCGATTCAGAAAATGCACGAGGCTCCGCTGTATATCGACGAGACGGCGGCGATGACCGCGATCGATCTGCGGGCACGCGCGCGGCGTCTGGCACGGACCTGCGGCCGGCTTGGATTGATCGTCGTCGACTACCTGCAGCTGATGAGCGCGAGTGCGAGCGGCGAAAATCGGGCGACCGAGATCTCCGAGATTTCGCGCGGTCTGAAGGCGCTGGCGAAAGAGCTCGCGGTGCCGGTGGTGGCCCTGTCGCAATTGAACCGCACCGTCGAGACACGCGTCGACAAGCGTCCGGTGATGTCCGACCTGCGCGAGTCCGGTGCCATCGAGCAGGACGCCGACGTCATTCTGTTTATTTATCGCGACGAGGTTTACAACCCGGACACGACCGACAAGAACATTGCCGAGATCATCATCGGGAAGCAACGCAACGGGCCGATTGGCCGACTGAACCTGCGCTTCGACGGGCAATACACGAAGTTCGAGAACCTCGCCCGCAATACATCGTATTGACGCTCGCATGACTTCAAGCTTTGTACCCGAGCGTCGCGCCCCGCGACCGTTGCGCAACGTGCTGCGGCGTCTGCTGCCGCGCGACCGCCGGTTCTTTGCGCTGTTCGACAGTCATGCAGAACTGTGCGTCGAAGGCGTGACTGCGCTGGCGCAGCTGCTGTCCGATGTGCGCGATCCGGACGGCAGGGTGCGCGAGATAGAGGCGATCGAGAAGCGTGCCGATACCGTCGTCGCAGAAACATTGTCGCTGGTCAGACGCTCGCTGCTGCCACCGTTTCCACGCGGTGCAATTCACGCGCTGATCAACCGTCTGGACGACATTCCTGATCTGACCGAAGACGTCGCGCAGTCACTGCATCTTTATCACGTAACCATGCTGACGCCTGACGCACATCGTCTGGCCGACCTGGCAGTGCAGGGCGCTGACAAACTCCGTGCGGCCGTGGCCGAGCTGCGAGCGGTTGACGATCCGCGCGCGGTGTTGTCGCTATGCCAGGAAGTGGACGATCTCGAAGCGCAGGCCGATCACGTGATGCGTTCGGCGATGTCCAAGCTGTTTCGCGAGGAGCCCGATACACGCCAGTTGGTGAAGCTGCGCGCAATCTATGAGTTGCTGGAGCAGCTGACCGACGCCTGCAAGCACGCCGCCGCCGAAGTGCAGGCCCTGGCGCTGAGATGACGGTGAGCATCACGCTGTGGGTTGTTGCGATCGCGCTGATCCTGCTCGGCGTCGCGGGCACGGTGTTGCCAGCGTTGCCGGGCGTGCCGTTGATTTTCGGCGGCGTGCTGCTGGCGGCATGGATCGACGACTTTCAGCTCATCAGCGTGTTCACCGTCGTCGTGCTCGCGGTGCTGGCCGTGATCGGGATCGTCATTGACTACGTCGCAGCGGCGATCTCTGCCAAGCGTGCCGGCGCGAGCAAGGAAGGAATTATCGGTGCGGCTGTTGGAACCGTCGCCGGCGTCTTCAGTGGGTTGTGGGGATTGCTCTTCATGCCGCTGGTGGGCGCCGCGGTCGGAGAGTTCTTGGCGCACCAGGATGCACTGCGCGCCGGCAAAGTCGGCGCTGCGACCTGGTTCGGATTACTGATCGGCACAGCGGTCAAGCTCGCGATCGCATTCACGATGATCGGAGTGTTCGTTGCGGCGCTGCTGATCTGACGCGAAGCGCGGGACCGTGGCACGACCGGGCATGCGCCTTGTATCGGGTTTGTTAGTGCTGTGTTTTTATACAGCATAGGCGCATAAAGCAAGGCGCAGCGCGGTCTGGCGACGAACGGCCACCCGTGTTATTCCAGCTGCGACCGCATTTAGGAGCAGAATCTTGCGGTCTAAAAACAAGTTAGGCCACGTGCGGGCGAACCGCATACGAGAGGAGGAGACCATGAGCAAAGTTTTTGTACCGAACTTCGACGCGCCCATGCCACGGCGGATGTTCCTGCAGGGGAGTGCGGCATTGCTTGGCGGAGCTTTTCTGCCCGATGCCGTTGCTGCTGCGAAAGGCTGTCGGCCGACGGAGCAGGACATAATTGGTCCGTTCTATCGCTTTGGCGCGCCGTTTGAGACCAAGCTAGCTGGTCCTGACGAAGCCGGCGATCGGGTAATCGTCGCCGGTACGGTCTACAGCTCTGATTGCCGTAGCCGCGTACCGAACGCCCTGATTGAGGTGTGGCAATCGAACAAGGCCGGCCTGTACGACACCGATAAGCCTGGCAACTTCACCGAACGCAACGCTTTTCGCTTGCGGGGCATGATGCTGACGGATCAGCAGGGGCATTACGAGTTTGAAACCATTATGCCGGGAAGATATGCGATCCCGCCGGGCCTCCCGGGGCTGGAGAAATTCGCAGGAATGACGCGTCCGGCCCATATTCACTTTCGGGTATCGGAATCGTTGCATATTCCGCTAACCACACAGCTTTATTTCAAAGGCGACCCCTTCATCGCCAAGGATCCTTTTGCGAGCCGTAAGCCCTCGTTGGCGATCGATCTCAAGAGCGACGGCAAGCACCTGCGCGGCATTTTCGACCTCGTGCTCGCGAAAGGATTGTAGGTAGCGCTTGATGGAGGCTGTCCGGGACAAGTAAGGCGCGAAGCCGCGCTGCCACGGCCAGCATTGCTGTCGCCATGGTTTGTTCGTGCGAATGAGTCTTAGGTCGAGTTGGGGCGCTCTTTAGA
>JBDUCU010000141.1:0-6844 GCA_040003315.1 Burkholderiaceae bacterium
AGGCGTGCTCGGCTTCCCCGGTGCATGGGTTGGCTAGACAGTCTCCAATAAACGGCGGAAACTTCGGCGTTCTGTGCGTCTTCCTCGTTCAAAATCCCCGAACCCCTGGTGCCTAGCAACCCTATGTTTTGTTGGAGCTTTAATGGCTAGCCATATACTGGTCCTTAACGGTCCCAGCCTTAACCTACTCGGAACCCGCGAGCCGTCAATCTATGGAACTCAAACCCTGGCCCGCATCGAACAGGAACTTTCGGTAATCGCTCAGCAACGACAGGTAAGCATCACGTTTTTTCAGAGCAATCACGAAGGCGCGTTGATTGATCGCGCCCACAAAGCAGCTACCGACGGCACCGATTTCATCATCATCAACGCGGGCGCGCTGACCCACACAAGTGTGGCGCTACGCGACGCGCTGGCCGCCATCTCGGTCAGGTTCGTCGAAGTCCATCTTTCAAATGTTCATCGACGCGAGGAGTTTCGGCACCGTTCGTACCTGTCTGATATTGCCGCCGGATCGATTGTCGGGTTGGGCGCAGCCGGTTATCGGTACGCCCTGGATTTCGCGCTTAGCGATCCCGGCACGGCGTAGTCGGCCCACCGCGAATATATATAAGAGCAGGGGGACTCGATGGATTTACGCAAACTGAAGACGCTGATCGATCTGGTTGCTGAATCGGGTATCGCCGAGCTCGAGGTTACTGAGGGCGAAGATCGCGTGCGTATTGCCAAGTTCAGCCCGGCGCCGACAGCACCGACTGCTGCGACCAGCGTGATGACCACGCCGACACCCGCGCCGACTACGAATGGGACGGCGGCGGTTGCCGCTACGCCCACGGAACCCGAGGGACACGCCGTCAAGTCGCCGATGGTTGGCACCTTTTATCGCTCACCGAGCCCCGGTGCAGCCGCGTTCATCGAGCTTGGTCAGACCGTCAAACCAGGCGATACGCTGTGCATCATCGAGGCGATGAAGCTGCTGAACGAGATCGAAGCCGAGGTGGGCGGCACGGTCAAGCAGATCCTGGTCGAAAACGGTCAGCCGGTCGAATACGGCCAGACGCTTTTCATCGTCGAGTAGCCCTTTGAACAGCGATCGCTGCGTGGCAGCCCGGCCGCGGACTCCTGACTGCCCATGTTCAAGAAGATCCTGATCGCCAACCGAGGCGAGATTGCGCTTCGCGTGCAGCGCGCATGCAGAGAGATGGGCATCAGCACAGTGGTCGTGCATTCAGAAGCCGACACCGATGCAAAGTACGTGAAGCTCGCCGATGAATCGGTCTGCATCGGCCCGGCGCCCTCGAAGGACAGCTACCTGAATATTCCGGCGATTATCAGCGCGGCTGAAGTCACCGATGCCGAGGCGATCCACCCTGGTTATGGGTTTCTGTCCGAAAACGCCGATTTCGCGGAGCGCGTTGAAAAGAGCGGCTTTTGCTTTATCGGCCCCCGCCCGGAGTCGATTCGCGCAATGGGCGACAAGATATCGGCTAAGCAGGCGATGGTGGCCGCGGGGGTGCCGGTTGTGCCGGGCTCGAATGGTTCGCTGCCGGAGGATCCGCGCGAGATCGTCAAATTCGCGCGTGCGATCGGGTATCCAGTCATCATAAAGGCTTCGGGCGGCGGTGGGGGACGCGGGATGCGGGTCGTGCACACCGAGGCTGCGCTGATCAACGCCGTCAACATGACACGCCAAGAAGCGCAGAGCGCGTTCGGTAATCCATCGGTGTACATGGAAAAATTTCTTGAGAATCCGCGGCACATTGAATTTCAGGTGCTGGCAGATCAGTATCGCAATGCTGTGTGTCTCGGTGAGCGCGACTGCTCGATGCAGCGGCGTCATCAGAAGGTGATCGAAGAGGCACCCGCGCCGGGGCTGAATCGCCGCACCGTCGACAAGATGGCCGAGAAAGTCGTCGAGGCGTGCAAAAAGATCAACTACCGCGGCGCGGGAACGTTCGAATTCCTGTTCGAAGGCGGCGAGTTCTACTTCATCGAGATGAATACTCGCGTCCAAGTGGAGCATCCGGTGACAGAGATGGTGACGGGCATCGATATCGTCCAAGAGCAGATCCGAGTTGCAGCCGGGGAGAAAATGCGGCTGCGGCAACGTGACATCGTGCCCAAAGGCCACGCGATCGAGTGCCGCATCAACGCCGAAGATCCGTATCGCTTCACCCCGTCGCCCGGGCGCATCACAGCGTGGCATCCGCCCGGCGGCCCTGGAGTGCGAGTCGATTCGCACGCGTACACCGGATATTTCGTGCCACCCAACTACGACTCGATGATCGGCAAGGTTATCTGCTTCGGGGACACGCGCGATCAGGCGCTGGCGCGCATGCGGATCGCAATGTCGGAGATGGTCGTAGAAGGTATCAAGACCAACATCCCGCTGCATCGAGAGCTGCTGATCGACGAAAAATTCGTACTGGGCGGCACCAGCATCCATTATCTGGAAAAGCGGCTGGCGGCGCGCCACTTGGCCGAGTGAAGCCTGCCTTGCTGCCGGCAGGCGATAACGTCTAGGTTCAACGCGCGAGCCACGTTCGGATCGTGTTGATCGAGATCACCTTGCGTGTTGATGCGCACGACGTCGAAGCATTGTCCGACGCGCTCATTGGATTCGGGGCGCTATCGGTGTCGATCGAGGACGCGCACGCCGAAACGCCCGACGAGCAGCCGCTGTACGGCGAACCCGGATCCGAGCCTGAACACGCCGCGTGGGTGAAGAGCCGGTTGCGCGTACTGGCCAACGTTGATCGCGTCGATCAGATCGTCGAGGCGGCGAGCGGGGCGACACACCTGCCTGCTGTGATCGAGCAGCGCATCGTCGTCGAAGACACGGACTGGGTGAGCAGGGCGCAAGCGCAGTTTTCGCCGACGCAAATCGGCGAACGGCTGTGGATCGTTCCCACCTGGCATGACCCACCCGCGGGCGATGCGGTCGTCGTGCGGCTCGATCCCGGTGTCGCGTTCGGCTCAGGCACCCACCCAACCACACGCCTGTGTCTGGCGTGGCTCGAACGAGAGTTGCGGCCGGCCGCGAGCGTTCTCGACTATGGCTGTGGCTCGGGCATCCTTGCAATCGCCGCGGCGAAGCTGGGCGCCGGCTCCGTAATCGGCGTCGATATTGATCCGCAAGCGCTCGATGCAGCCCGCGCAAACGCGAGGGCCAATAGCGTCGCCGCCAGCTACACTGACTCGCACGGACTGAGTCAGAGTGCGACCACCTTCGACATCGTGCTTGCCAACATCCTCTCGAATCCGCTGAAGCTGCTCGCTCCTGCGCTGCTTGCGCGCGTTTCGGCGCGTGGTGCGCTGGTTCTTTCGGGCATTCTGGAACGCCAGGCGGACGACCTGATCGCAACCTACCGCAGCGCGGATCACACCGTACCGCTGCGCGTGTGGCGAAGCGAAGAAGGATGGGTCTGTTTGGCGGGAACGCGCCTTTCTTCCGTTGACTTCTGATGGCGCTTGCGACCAAATGTCCTCAATGCGGCGCGCTCTTTCGCGTCGTTGCGGATCAGATCAAGCTGCGCGGCGGGCTGGTCCGGTGCGGCCAGTGCCGCGCGGTATTCGACGCCATTGGCAGCCTGACCTACGTTGACGATTCCGCTCTTGCGCAGACGCGCACCGTGACGGCGCTCACCGAGCCAATGGTGCGCCGCCCCGCCGCACCGAGCCCGTCGCCGAATACACCCGCCGCCCGCGCAGCGCAGACCGATCCATCCGTTAAAAGACACCGCGAACCGCGCCCTCGCCCGCCAATCACAACGAGCAGTGAAAGCAGGCAGGCGCTGGGACCGGTCACGACCCTGCGTATCGCACCCACCGCACCCGCGACGCTAGCCAACGCACCACTGCGTCGCTCCGCCCCGTCCTCGACGGTTTCGCCCGAGCGCACCGAGCGTGAGGATGGCGCAAGAAAGAGGTCGCGGTCCAAGCGCGAGCGCGCGTTACTCGAACAGGCTGAATCGGTCGCCGGTGTGCCCACGCTGATTGCTCCCGGTGGCCGCGAACAGGTCGCCGCCGGATCGATCGTCGACGGAATTGAAGTCATCGAACTCGCAGCCTTGCCCAGCGAGGCAGAGGGTCAACCTTCGCGTTCGGCAGCGGCGACCGAAGCTGACAGCGAACCCGAATTTATCCGAGACGGAACCAACGGACACCGGCACGGATTTTCAATCATCTTCGGCGGCGGCTCGTTGTTGCTGGCGGCGTTGGTTGCGGTCCAGCTCGCGGTGATCTTCCGCGCTGAGTTGGTCGCGCGCCTTCCGCAGGCGCGCGATGCCTTGCTCGCGGTATGCGGCGTGTTCGGATGCACCGTTGGCTGGCCGACGCACGTCGATCAGCTCGCGGTCATCGGCAGCGAGCTGCAGACAGTTCCCGGCACCGACGTACTCGAACTCACCGCTGTCATTCGCAACCGCGCTCCGTTCAAGCAGGCGCTGCCGGCGCTTGAAGTGACATTGACCGATGCCCGCAACCGGCCGATCGCGCGCAAGGTGTTTACGCCGGCCGACTATCTGGCCGCGGCCGGTGAGCCGTCATCACGTCTAGACGACGGCTTCGCAAGCGGAAGTGACTTCACGATCCGCCTGTTCTTGGAGGCGCGCGGCGTGCAAGCGGCGGGTTTTCTTGTTTATCCCTTTTTTATCTAGCACTCTCTAGCGTGAGCACACTGATCTGCGGTTCGATCGCGTATGACTCGATCATGGTGTTCGATGGACGATTCGCTGACCACATCCTGCCCCACCAGGTACACATTTTGAATGTGGCATTCCTGGTGCCGAAGCTGCGGCGAGAGTTCGGCGGCTGTGCCGGCAACATCGCCTACAACGTCAAGCTTCTTGGACGCACAGCATGGCCGATGGCTACTGTCGGTGAGGATTCGCAGCCCTATCTTGATCGTCTCGATCAACTCGACATCAGCCGCCGCTTCGTGCGGAAAATCGAATCAAGTTTGACCGCGCAGGCTTTCATTACGACCGATTCCGACAACAACCAGATCACCGCGTTTCACCCGGGTGCAATGTCTCACTCGCACGTGAACCGGATCCCCGACGACGGCTCGATCAAGCTATCGATCGTGGCGCCTGACGGACGCGAGGGAATGGTGCAGCACGCCGAACAGTGTGCCGAGTACAAAATCCCGTTCGTATTCGATCCGGGCCAAGGGCTGCCGATGTTCTCCGGCGATGAGCTGCGGTGGTTCGTCGATCGCGCCAGCTATCTCGCTGTCAACGACTATGAAGCAAAGCTGCTGATCGATCGCACGCACCTCACGCTTGAGCAGCTATCGAGCAAAGTCCGCGCATTGATCGTGACTCAAGGCGCGGCGGGCTCGCAGATTTACGTGGACGGCAAGATCTTGCAGATTCCGATTGCGCCGGTGCGCCAGCCGGTCGACCCGACCGGCTGCGGCGATGCCTATCGCGCCGGACTGCTGGTGGGTATTGCCGAGCAAATGGATTGGCAAACAACCGGACGGCTTGCGGCGGTGATGGGTTCAATGAAGATCGAGCACCCCGGGGGCCAGAATCACGCAGCCGACCCCGCTTCGATCGCCGACCGATTCAGTGAGGCCTTCCGGTATCGGCCCTGGTAAGTCAGATTCTCGCAATAACCATCTGCAACACGTAGACCGCAAGTAGCAAAACCAGCGGTGACAGATCGAAGCCGCCAACCGGCGGCAGGATGCGCTGAATCGGACGCAACAAGGGGCGCAACAACATGCCAAGCGCTGGCGCAAACGGGGCGTGCGGATTAACCCAGCTGACGATCGCATAGATGATCGTGACCCAGACGATCACGTTAAGCCCCCAGACGATCAGCTGGCGCAACGCCGCCAGCAGTACGACGTCAGGTGAAAAGTCGCGGCCTACAAGCTGCTGAATCAACACGACGGCCAACAGCGTTACCAGGAAAGCCGCCAGCGCCGACATCCAGTCGATTCGCCCCCTTGAAGGCAGAAGTCGGTGCAGGGGTCGCACCAACCAGTTCGTGAGCGCAACCACGAACTGAACGACCGGGTTGCGGCCGGGCATCCCAACGGCGTAGATCCAGACGCGCAATATCAGCAAGCCGACCAGCAGCGACCCCAGGACGTCAATAAGAAAGCGTGCAATGTCAACAAGCATCCGGTGTCACTCGAACAAGAAGTCACTGCGCATCGATGCTTCCATTTTAAGCAGCTCCTATCGGGCTCGCGGCGCCGGGCAAAAAAAGGGCGCTGAGAAGCGCCCTGCCAATTTGCCTACTTTTAGAGACTAAGGCCGGCTGCCCGTTGGGAAAGGCCACGCCGCTGCCGGATTCAATGCGGTTTTCGCACCGGGGGCTGCGGCGGTCGACGGAGCGACCGGTGTCGGCATCGCAGCGGGTCGCGCTGCAGTCCTGGGCATCGAGGGCTTCGCTGAAGAGCTGCGCACGGCCGACTTTTTAACAGTCTTCCGTGGCGCCGCCCGCTTCTTCGCAGCCTTTTTCACCGACTTTCTTGCCGATGATCTCTTTGCCGATTTCTTTGCCGACTTCTTCGCGCTTCTACCTACTTTTTTTTTGCAGCCCGTTTTTTGGCTGCTTTTTTCGCGCTCTTCTTCACTGATCTCCTAGCTGTCTTTTTAGCTGAAGGTCGACGCTTTTTAGAAGCTTTTTTGGAAGATTTTTTCGCCGATTTCTTGGCGGATTTCTTCGCTGATTTCTTCGCTTTTTTCATAGCCATGATGAATCTCCTTCGATGCACGTCAGTGCGGAGGTTGAGAAGGAAACCCGCCGGGACGCTGCCTTGGAGGCAGTACCCGTCGGGCTATTCATCGGCGCACGCAGATGCTCTGTCGCCGCGACACCCCCA
>JBDUCU010000142.1:0-6769 GCA_040003315.1 Burkholderiaceae bacterium
CCCGGTGCGATGCGCTTTAAGCCCAACGCCTTTTCCAGTGTAGTTGCTGGAACACTTACCGGACGGTCTCGCGCCTCGGCCGGCATGAGCGTTTTCTTTCCTGCAAGATACGCGGCGATTCCATCTCGCATGTGCTCGAGAAGCCGCTCGGATAGCCCGCCTGCCTTCGCTTGCCGCACGAACTCGACCAGTAACCAACGTGCTTCACGAAGCGCCTGATTTTCCGTGCGAGCGGGGCTTGAAGCATACAAGTCCCCAGCTTTGAACCGATACAACGTTCGACGATCATCTTGCCCGCAGAGCTGTCATCGTCGACTGAATTAGTCCATTTACAAGCGTCCGCGTCCTTTGACATGCAACAATTAGCTAACCGGCGACCGCCGGCGTAGCATTCGAAGAGAAACCGCGATTGGGTGCGCTAACGCACAGACGCCTCGATACGCGCGCAGCGATACTTGGGTTCATCCCTGCAAAGGGCCAGACGCGTTGCTATGCCGTGTCCACCCTCATGTTGACCGATGAATCGATACGCCGGCAGATGATCCGACGTCTTCTCCTCGAGAATGCGGGCGGACCCGGTGCGAATGCACGTGCCGTCGCCGACGCCACGCTCCGTACATGGGTGCGGGTGGCTTCCGAGCTTGCGCGGCTGATCGGTGAGGGTGGCGTTCGTGCTCTCTATGAACGTAGCCTGCATCTCACTGCGGCGATCTGTCCAAGACTCTTTGAAGCGGAGAGGTCCATAGGGACCGATGCCCCGTTCTCCGCTCTCAAGATTAGCTTGGAGAGGGCCGAGCCAGAGGATGCTCTCGAGGCTGGCGCTTCTTTCCTAATCGTCTGCACAGACTTGCTGTCCAATTTGATAGGCGAAACGCTGACGACGCGGTTGGTGGACTTGGCCTGGATAGACGATGCTGCGGGTCGAGCTACAAAGGAACCTGGAAATGAGTGATAAGGCGTTGATACGGCGTCTGAAGACCGGCATCCCGGGGCTCGACGCGCTCTTGGGTGGCGGCCTACCAGAATTCTCTTTCAATCTGATCGGGGGCAATCCTGGATCGGGCAAAACAACCTTAGCTCACCAGCTTATGTTCGCCCTGGCTGAAACGGATCGGCGGGCACTTTTTTTCACGGTGCTGGGCGAACCGCCCCTCAAGATGTTGCGGTATCAGCAGCAGTTCACGTTCTTCGACATCGCTAGAGTCAACGACTCGATCCGTTTCGTCAACTTAGCGGACACAATCCTTAAGGGAAACTTCAGCCGCGTGCTGGCGCGCATTAGAGAAGAAGTCGATGCGTTTAATCCAAAGCTGGTCTTTGTCGATTCCTTCCGATCGGCAGTTCGCGCGACCAATCAGGAGCAAGATAACGGGGCGGGGGTACAGCAGTTCGTCCAGCAGCTCGGTATGCATCTCACGAACTGCGAGGCGACAACCTTTTTGGTCGGCGAGTACGACATGTCCGAAACAGAGGCCAACCCGATCTTTACGGTGGCCGACGGCCTCTTGGCGCTTATGCAGAGCGTCCACCGAAACTCAATGGTACGCAAGATCCAGGTCGTGAAGATGCGTGGTCAAGCGCAGATTCCTGGGTTGCATACGTTTCGCATCACCGACGCGGGCATTCAGATATTTCCACGCGCTATCCTCGGCGCGCGCATGGAGTCGACTACTCTGAGCAACGCACGAGTCGCGATGGGTATTCCTAAGCTGGATAAAATGCTGGGCGGCGGTTTGCCGAACGGATATTCCTTGCTCGTAGCGGGTCCGGCAGGATCGGGTAAGACCATATTGGCCACCGAATTCCTCGCGGAAGGCGCACGCCGCGGTGAAACAGGCATCATCGCAGCGTTTGAGAAGAGCCCCCAGCAGTCAAGCAGACGCACGCTCGATGGCCTCGTTCAAGCGGGAAAACTGGGTGTGATCGACACAAGAGCCCTTGATCTCTCCATTGACGAGACGCTGCACGAGATGACCGAGATGATCGAGCGCACGGGCGCTACACGCGTCGTCATCGATTCTCTCTCAGGATTTGAGCTTGCATTGGCCCCGACATTTCGGGAGGACTTTCGTGAATCGCTGTACCGTATGGTTGCTGTGCTAACGAATCTCGGCGTCACGGTGTTGATGACCTCCGAGTTGGAGGATCGTTACACTGATCTGCGCTTCAGTCCGTACGGGGCGGCGTTTTTGACGGATGCGATCATCGTACAAAGGTACATCGAAGTCGCCAGTCAGTTGAAACGGGTGATGGCGGTCGTGAAAGTTCGCGCCAGTCAACATAGCACCGAGCTGCGCCAATTCGAAATTACTGATGCAGGAATTGTGATTGGGAACGCGCTTACCGACTATGAAGGCCTGCTCGGAGGGCGGCCGCAACGTTCATCCGATCCCGCACCTCCTGCGCGGTTCTCTTCTAGTGCCGTTGATTGAAGCCGGCAGATCCCCGCGACCAAACAATTATGGCTCACCCCGATAAGGCTGAACCGGCGAGTCTCTGTGAGCCGCCAGGCGTGGTCGACGTCGGTCAGGGGGCAGCAACCGACCTCGACTCGCCTACGGCACTTCGAGAGGAGTTGGCGCGTCGTACAGAGGTGATCGCTCGCCTGTCCGGGGAACTACCGACGCAAGAGGATGGGGCAGACAAGAAAGCAGCGGTAGCCCGCGGGGATTCCGAGGAGTTGGAGCATCGCGTCGCCGTGCTGCGCGAGGCCAATCAACACCTTTTGGTGGCCGCTGTCGACGCGCAGGCAAGGTCCGACGTGGCCGCGCGGGACAAGGAGCAAATGCTCTATGCGGCCCACTTCGACTCTCTCACTGACTTGCCCAATCGATTGCTGCTAATCGATCGCGTCTCTCATTCGATACGACTGGCACATCGTCATGGCAGCAAACTCGCCATTCTGTTCCTGGACCTCGATCGATTCAAAGATGTCAACGATTCGTTGGGACATACGGGTGGTGATCAATTGCTTCAGTCGGTCGCGCAACGGCTGATGGTGTCGATACGTAGCGCCGATACCGTGGCCCGCTTCGGAGGGGATGAGTTCGTGGTTTTGCTTTCGGAAATCACGGACGCAGACGCAGCAGCCTTAAGTGCTGAAAAAATCCGCCGCGCGATTGCCAGTCCGCATCCAATCGCGTCGCAAGAGCTTGTTATCACCGCGAGTGTCGGAATCAGTATCTATCCCGATGATGGTTTGGATGTGGACAGCTTGCTCCAGCGCGCAGATAGCGCCATGTATTACGCCAAGTCAAAGGGGCGCAACAATCAGCAGTTTTTCAGGCCGGAGAGGCCAGACCTTGCGCTGAGCTCATCGAATCCCCGCGACCGCGATAAGGATAGCGGCGACGCGTACTTTCCTCCCCGTGCAGTAACAGCAACCATCCATCCGATGCGCGCCACAGGACAACCGACGGCCGCAGCTCAAAAGCCCGGCCTCCCCGCCGGCACCGAGCATCAACTAAACGAGCTTCGGCAGGCGAATGAGCACCTCGTAGTCGCGGCAATTCGCGCGCACACCTTGACCGAGGCGAGCGAAAGCCAATTGCGGCTTCTTGTGAAAGAAGTCACTGATTGCGCTATCTATATGCTCGGTCTGACAGGTGACGTAATAAGCTGGAACAAGGGAGCTCAGCGGATTACCGGTTACGTTGCAGACGAAATCGTCGGCCTTCATTTCTCGCGCTTTTATTCGCCCGAGGACGTCGCAGCGGGGGCGCCGCTTAAGGCGTTGGAGACGGCAACGCATGACGGGCACTATGAGACGGAAGGATTTAGTCTGCGTAAGGATGGCAGCCGCTTCTGGGCGAGCGTTGTGATCGATGCCATTCGCGGCGAGAATAATGAGCTTCTCGGCTTCGCCCAGATCACCCGCGACCTTTCCGAGCGACAAGAGGTGGAGAAGCTTCTTAAGGAGCGGGCTGGAGAACTACGATCCTTGTCGCATTTCTTGCTCAACTCGGCTGACAACGAACGATCCAGGCTGGCCACTGAGTTGCATGACGAACTTGGCTCGCAAATCATTGCAGTCAGTATAGATATCCTCGCCTTGGAAAAATCAGTACTTGAAAATTTCCCGGGACTCGCGCAACGGTTGGAGGAGATCAGGCAAGGCGTTGTCCGTGCAAATGCGTTGAACCGGCAAACGACGGAGCAGCTGAACCCGAGTATTCTCGAAATACTGGGGCTCGTGCCAGCGATCGCGAGTCTGTGTCACGACTACCGACTGCGGACAAGACAAGAGTGCACATTCACTTTTTCCGGCGATCCGTTGCTGGGCGAAGCCAAGACTTCCCTGACGGTTTACCGGATAGTGCAAGAGGCACTGAATCACCTATCCCAAGAAGGGGGAGTGATTTCGGTCAATCTCCGACGCGCTGACGGCATGATTCGGCTCTCGGTGATCGACAATGATGTGCACTTGCTCAAATATCGCACGCATGCGTGGCCCCCAAGTGTTGCGCAGATGCGCGAGCGGGCCTCGCTGGTTGGGGGCTCATTCGGCATCAAGCTTGACCCGACCGGAAAGCGTGCGGTCATCGAAGCGGAAATTCCGGATTTCCCACGCCTGCCAATGGCGAGTTAGAAACAATCTCTATTCCACGATCACGCAGTTGGGCGCCCAGCCACCCGTTCGAATCCGCATCCCGCTCAAGCGTCACGCGAACCTCGCGAATGGTAATTCCCAGCTCGGAGGACACCTCTCGTACCCACGATCCGCAAGCCCGGCCGCCGCCGATACGGGTCCCAATCCGCCAGCGCCACCCCCTCGCGCTCGACAAAGTCTTCGACGGCGCTCTGGGCAATCTCCCGCGCCGGCTCCTCACCTGCGGCGATGCACGCACTACTCCGAGCAATCAACGAGTTCACCAATGACGGCTTTCGACCCGTTGCTGTCTTGACGTTCCGCCGGAAGCGGACGTGGGAAACCAAGAAAGCCGACCTAACGCTCAAGTTGAGCGGCGCGCCGCCACCGATGTGGCCGAGCAAGAAGCCCCATACCGGCGCGTCCGCTCGAACGCCGGGTTTGGCCTCATACACGCTTAAGGCTGGACTTGGATTTTGCCCAATACATCGATTTCCCCCTTTACGTTCGCTCGGCCCACGAGCAGTTCCCCCTCACCGATTAACTCCAGGCTGAGAAGATCGATGTTTGGCCGATGACTGACAAAGACCACAGGCGATGGACCGCGGTGGGATCCGCAGGCCCACCGCGTCCATGTTCCGCTTCCACAACACGTCGCTCGTCCGCGCTGCGGCATCGGTCGTCGACGACCTGCGTACTTCGATTTCCAATGTTAACAGGTCGCCGCGCTGATACCGTGCTTGCGCGTCAACACTTCCAGGAGCTGCTCAAGGAACAGGGCATCACCTGCAGCATGAGCCGTGCCGGCGAGGTCTGGGACAACTCGGCAATGGAAAGCTTCTTCAGCTCGTTGAAGACCGAGCGCACCGCTCGCAAAGTGTTCCGGACGCGAGAACAGGCTCGGGCTGAAGTGTTCGATTACATCGAGCGGTTCTACAATCCAACTCGTCGCCATTCAACACTTGGCTACGTCAGTCCGATAGCGTTCGAGAAAGCTAAAGAAGCTTAGGTCGGTGTCCACCGAACCGGCAGCAGCCCAGACATACCGCGAGCGGCCTGCGTCGTTGGGGCAATGCCTCGTCACAGGGCCGGACTCGTCTTACAGAGACGGCCCGGCCACATCGTATGGAGACGGAGCGGTGCCTACGCTGCGAAGTAAAGCGTAAGACAACGCCAACTTCCGGGGGCATCGCACGCTGGCAAGCCGTCCTGTTACGATAGCCGCTGTGGTTGCGACGACACCCGCGGTGACGTTCCTGTTCACTGACATTGAGGGCAGCACCAAGCTCTGGGAGACCGAGCCGGTGCGGATGGCAGACGCGCTTGCCCGCCACGATCGACTCTGCCGCGGGAGCGTCGAGGCGCACGGCGGGCGGTACGTTAAGACGACGGGTGATGGGTTGCACGCCGTGTTCGGCGACCCTTCCGCTGCCGTCGCGGCGGTCATCGAGTTGCAGCGCGGGATGGCGGCGATCGCCGCGGATTGCGGCCTTCCCTTCAAGATTCGCTGCGGTTTGCATACCGGTGCCGCGCAGGAGCGTGACGGCGACTACTTCGGTAGCGCGGTCAACCGTGCGGCGCGCATCATGAGCGCCGCCCATGGCGGACAGGTGCTGCTGTCACAGTCCGTCGTCGACTTGGGCCAGGGGCGCTTCCCCGACGACACCGACCTCCTGCACCTTGGGCGCGTCCGGCTGCGCGACCTCTCGGCGCCGGAGGATGTTTGGCAGTTGCTGCATGCCGATCTGCCGCGCACGTTTCCGGCGTTGCGCTCGCTCGATTCGACACCCAATAATCTAACGCAGCAACCGACGAGTTTCATCGGCCGCGAAAAGGAAATCGCGGGGATCAAGGAACTGCTCGGCAAGACACGGCTGCTCACCCTCACCGGTTCCGGCGGCTGCGGCAAGACCCGCTTGGCCGTGCAGGTGGCGGCGGACCTGCTCGAATCCTATGCGGATGGCGTCTGGGTGGCGGAGCTCGCCGCCGTGGCGGACCCAGCCCTTGTGCCGCAGACCGTGACCACGATCCTCGGGCTGCGTGAGGAGCCCGGCAAGAGCCTGACGCAGACACTGACTGATCATCTCAAGTCCCGGCGCTCGTTGCTGGTGCTGGATAACGCCGAACACCTGCTCGCGGCCTGCGCGCAACTGGCCGACGCGGTGCTGCGCCAGTGTCCGC
>JBDUCU010000039.1:0-22599 GCA_040003315.1 Burkholderiaceae bacterium
CGGCCGAACAGGTTCGCTTTGACGCGTTGCCGAGTGATATCGACGCTCGACTGTCGAATCAGTCGAATTCGACGATTAAACCTCTGCTCGGCGCTGACGGGGCAGCCGAGAGAATTGCCGATGTTCCGCTTTACTTCAGCGATTCGATCGTCCGCCGCTCGCCGCCACTGCAGGCGACGCACGATGCGCGGCCACCCAAGGCGCGAGCCAATGCATGCACGCTACGGTCGTTCGGTCTGGATAGGGGCGACGTGGCGCGCGTCAAGCAGGGCGAAGCGTCCGCATTGCTCGAAGTGATGCTCGACGACACCCTTGCCGACGGAGTCGTACAGGTGTCTGCCGCGCATGAAACGACGGCGACGCTGGGCCCAATGTTTGGGCCGGTCACGCTGGAGCGCGCCTGATGGACGCGATAACAACCTACGGCAGTCAGACGCTTGGCGCGGCGTGGCCGGTCGTATGGTCGCTCGCCAAGATCATCGCGATCGTCGTGCCAATCCTCGGGCTGGTTGCGTACCTGACACTGTGGGAACGCCGGCTGATCGGCTGGTTCCATATTCGCCGAGGGCCGAATCGGGTCGGGCCGCTGGGCCTACTGCAACCGATCGCCGACGCGATCAAGCTGCTGACTAAGGAGATCATTTCACCGTCGCAGGCGGATCGGCCGCTGTTCTTTCTCGCACCGATGGTGATCCTGATGCCGGCGCTAGCGGCGTGGGCTGTCATCCCGTTTGGACCGGGCATCGTGCTGTCCGATATCAATGCCGGACTGCTGTTTGTGATGGCGATCACTTCGGTCGGCGTGTACGGAGTGATCATCGCCGGCTGGGCGTCGAATTCAAAGTACGCGTTTCTCGGCGCGATGCGTGCAGCGGCGCAGATGGTCAGCTATGAGATCGGCATGGGCTTCGTGCTCGTTACGGTGCTGATGGTCGCGGGCAGCCTGAACCTGACGCAGATCGTGGTCGGACAGAACGTTGGATTCTTCGCCCACCTTGGCCTGAACTTCTTGTCGTGGAACTGGCTGCCGCTGCTGCCGCTGTTCGTGATCTATGTCGTTTCCAGCGTCGCGGAAACCAACCGTCATCCGTTCGATGTCGTCGAGGGCGAATCCGAGATCGTCGCCGGCCACATGGTCGAGTACTCTGGCATGAGCTTCGCGATTTTCTTTCTGGCCGAGTACGCCAACATGATCTTGCTGTCGACGGTGGCGACGATTATGTTTCTGGGCGGCTGGGCGGCGCCGATCGATCTCGGCCAATTGCTCGGTTTCAATGTGCCTCAGTGGATCAGCCCGCTGTCGGCATGGTTCTGGCTCTTTGCGAAAGTCTTTTTCGTCGTATCACTTTTTGTCTGGTTTCGCGCGTCGTTTCCGCGTTACCGCTACGACCAGATCATGCGGCTCGGTTGGAAGATTTTCATACCGCTGACGCTCGTATGGTTGGTCGTGATTGCGGTCTGGATGCAGACGCCCTGGAACATCTGGAGCACTTGATCTGATGGGCGCGGTCCGCGAATTCTTCGACAGCTTGCTGTTGCGCGAGCTGTTCAAGGGCCTCGCTCTGACAGGCCGCTATGCGTTCTCGCGCAAGATCACGATCCAGTACCCGGAAGAGAAAACGCCGTTATCTCCGCGTTTTCGCGGGTTGCACGCGCTGCGCCGCTACCCCAATGGCGAGGAGCGATGCATTGCATGCAAGTTGTGCGAGGCGGTTTGCCCGGCTCTGGCGATCACAATCGAATCCGATCAGCGCGAAGACGGCACCCGGCGAACGACGCGCTACGATATCGACCTAACGAAGTGCATCTTTTGCGGGTTGTGCGAGGAAAGCTGTCCAGTCGATTCGATCGTTGAAACTGACATTCTCGAATACCACGGCGAAGAACGTGGCGATCTCTACTTCACGAAGCCGATGTTGCTGGCGATCGGCGACCGCTACGAGAAACAGATCGCAGCCGCGCGCGAAGCCGACGCGCCTTATCGCTGATCCTCGAACGTTGCCATGGATTCGCAATCGATTCTATTTCTGATATTTGCCGGCGTGATGCTGGTCGCGGCGCTGCGCGTGATTACCGCGCGCAATCCGGTGCACGCGGTCCTTTTCCTGGTCCTCGCGTTCTTTTCTGCCGCTGCGCTGTGGATTCTGCTGCGCGCGGAGTTTCTTGCGATCGCGCTGGTATTGGTCTACGTCGGTGCGGTCATGGTGCTGTTCCTGTTCGTGGTGATGATGCTCGACATCAATATCGACCAAATGCGGCAGGGTTTCTGGCGCAATGCGCCGTGGGGGTTCGGCGTCGCGGCACTGATCGTGCTGCAGATGTGGCTGGTGTTGTCGCAGCCGCAATGGCAGGGCATGACGCGCGCAGGACAGGGCATTGCGAACGCGGATAACACGCGTCAGCTTGGCATGCTCGCGTTCACCGAATATGTGTTTCCGTTGCAGATTGCAGGAGTGATCCTGCTGGTGGCGATCATCGCCGCGATTGCGCTGACGCTTCGGGGACGCAAGGATTCGAAGAGTCAGGATCCGTCGAGCCAGGTCAAGGTTCGAAGCGAGGACCGTGTGCGCCTGGTATCGATGGCGAGTGAAGAGCGGGCGCGTCAGACCAAGAAAACCTAGGAAGACGACGCCATGGTCTCACTATCTTGGTATCTGGGTGCCGGTGCACTGCTGTTTGCGATAAGTGTCGTCGGCATTTTCCTGAACCGCAAGAATTTGATCATCTTGCTGATGGCAATCGAGTTGATGCTGCTGGCCGTCAACATCAACTTCGTCGCGTTTTCGCACTATCTGGGCGACTATCACGGACAGGTCTTTGTGTTTTTCATCCTGACGGTCGCCGCGGCCGAATCGGCAATCGGACTCGCGATCTTGGTCGTGCTCTTCCGTAACCTGTCGACCATCGATGTGCAAGAGCTTGATCTGCTAAAGGGCTGATGCGCGGCCTTTACCTCATCGTGCCGCTTGCGCCGCTGCTGGGTGCTCTTGTCGCCGGTCTCGGCGGCAGGATCGTCGGTCGCACCGGCGCTCACCTGATCACGATTCTCGGGGTGCTGATTGCGACCATCGCGTCATTCATGGTGCTTTCCGAAGTGATGGCGGGCACCACGTTCAACGGCACGGTCTATACTTGGGCGGTGGTCGGCGCGCTGAAGTTGGAAGTCGGCTTCCTGATCGATCCGCTGACGGCGCTGATGATGGTGGTCGTCACCTTCGTATCGCTGATGGTGCACGTGTACACGATCGGGTACATGGCCGACGACCCCGGCTACCAGCGCTTCTTTTCGTACATATCGCTGTTCACGTTCAGCATGCTGATGCTGGTGATGAGCAACAACTTCCTGCAGCTGTTTTTCGGGTGGGAGGCGGTCGGCCTCGTCTCTTACCTGCTGATCGGTTTTTGGTACACACGCCCGACCGCGATTTACGCGAGCCTGAAAGCCTTCCTGGTAAACCGGGTCGGAGATTTCGGGTTCGTTCTGGGCATAGGACTGGTATTTGCGTATTTTGGAACGCTGCACTACGCGGAAGTCTTTGCAGCCGCTTCCGGCATGGCACAACGCGCCATCGAGCTGATTCCCGGCACGCCGTGGCTGCTGATGACCGTGATCTGCATTTGCCTGTTCATTGGTGCAATGGGCAAGAGCGCTCAGTTTCCGCTGCATGTCTGGCTGCCCGATTCGATGGAGGGTCCGACGCCGATTTCGGCCTTGATCCACGCGGCGACGATGGTGACGGCCGGCATTTTCATGGTCGCTCGCATGTCGCCGCTGTTCGAGCTGTCCGACGTCGCGCTGTCGTTTGTCATCGTGATCGGCGCGATCACCGCATTCTTAATGGGCGTTCTGGGAATCGTGCAGAA
Organism: Burkholderiaceae bacterium; assembly: GCA_040003315.1. Lineage (GTDB taxonomy): Bacteria > Pseudomonadota > Gammaproteobacteria > Burkholderiales > Burkholderiaceae_F > JACCZX01. The sequence continues at coordinate 3,865 of JBDUCU010000039.1, forward strand.
CGACATCAAACGCGTGGTTGCGTACTCGACTCTGTCGCAACTCGGCTATATGACCGTGGCGCTCGGCGCTTCGGCCTACGCGGCAGGCATCTTTCATTTGATGACGCATGCCTTCTTCAAGGCGCTCCTGTTCCTGGCGGCGGGCTCGGTGATCATCGGCATGCATCATGACCAGGACATCCGCAATATGGGCGGCCTGTGGAAGAAGATGCCGGTCACCTGGATCACCGCACTGGTCGGCTCGCTGGCGCTGATCGGTTTTCCATTTTTTTCTGGGTTCTATTCGAAGGATTCGATCATCGCCGCGACGCACGCCGCGGCGGAGGCGGGCCAATGGGGCGCCACGGTGGCGTTCTGGGCGCTGACGCTTGGCGTGTTCGTCACTGCGTTTTATTCATTCCGCATGTTCTTTCTCGTCTTTCATGGAAAGGCACGCTGGCATCAGACGCACCAAGCGGCGGAGCACGATGATGAACACCGTTCGAGTGAGCAACATGGCGAGCCGCATGAAACTGCCAACGTCATCACCGTGCCTTTGGTTCTGCTGGCGATCCCGTCTTTCGTCATCGGGTTTGCCACGGTCGAATGGATGCTGGCAGGCGATTTTTTCGGCACCTCGATCGTGGCAGACGTCGCGCGCCATCCCGCGATGGCTCATGTGGCCGAAGAGGCGCGCAGTGCGTGGGCCATGGGACTGCATGGCTTGATCGGTGCTCCAACCTATCTTGCACTCGCCGGCGTGGCGCTAGCAGCGCTTCTATATCTGATACGTCCCGAGCTCGCGAGTGCTTTGAGGCAGCGTTTCTCCGGGTTGTACCGCTTGCTGGACAACAAGTACTACCTCGACCGCATCAACGAGTTCGTTTTCGCCGGTGGTGCGCGCCGGCTGGGCTTTGGACTTTGGCGCATCGGCGACGTTGGCGTGATCGATGGGCTTGCCGTCAACGGCAGCGCGAAGCTGGTTGGCTGGTTGGCGGGCGCGTCCCGCCTGCTGCAGTCGGGCTACATCTATCACTATGCCTTCGGAATGATCATCGGAATCCTGGTTCTCGTAACGCTGTTCGTTACGCTGAACGTCGTGCGCTAGAAAACAACAAGAAACAAACAAGAAACGTGACGCATTGGCTCAGTCTAGCGATTTGGGTACCGATCGGCTTCGGTGTCGCGATCCTTGCCGCTGGCCGCGATCGCAATCTTGGCGTGATCCGCAGCGTGGCGCTGATCGGCAGCCTGCTGGGACTTGCCGTGACGATTCCACTTTATATCGGTTTCGATCCGTCGCTGTCGCAACTTCAGTTCGTTGAAAACGTTGCATGGATAGAACGTTTGAATGCCAACTATCACCTGGGCATCGACGGCATTTCGGTCTGGTTCGTACTGCTGACTGCGTTCATGACCGTGATCGTCGTGCTCGCGGGATGGGAGGTCATCGAGACGCGGGTGGCCCAGTATTACGCGGCGTTCCTGATCTTGTCGGGGCTGATGATCGGCGTGTTTGCCGCGGCCGACGGGCTGCTGTTCTTCGTTTTCTTCGAGGCCACGCTGATCCCGATGTACGTAATCATTGGCATCTGGGGAGGCGCCAACCGGCTTTACGCGGCAATCAAATTCTTTCTTTACACGTTCGCCGGCTCCCTGTTGATGCTGGTCGCGCTGGTGTATCTGTATTACGAGTCGGGCGGTCGCTTCGGGATCTTCGACTGGCACCAGGTGCGCATCGGCATGACCGCGCAGATATTCCTGTTCCTCGCTTTTTTTGCGGCGTTTGCAGTCAAAGTGCCGATGTGGCCGGTTCACACCTGGCTGCCCGACGCACACGTTGAAGCGCCCACCGGCGGGTCGATCATCCTGGCGGCGATCATGCTGAAGCTCGGCGCGTATGGCTTCCTGCGCTTTTCATTGCCGATAGTGCCGGACGCTTCGCACGCAATGGCCGGCTACGTCATTGCGCTTTCGCTGATCGCGGTCGTTTACATCGGCCTCGTCGCGCTGGTGCAGACGGATATGAAGAAGCTGGTCGCGTACTCGTCGATTGCGCACATGGGCTTCGTGACGCTCGGATTCTTCATCTTCAACCCGATGGGCATGGCAGGAGGCATCGTGCAGATGATCTCGCACGGGTTCGTCTCTGGGGCGATGTTCTTCTGTATCGGCGTGATGTACGACCGCATGCACTCGCGCAACATTGCGGACTATGGAGGGGTCGTCAACACGATGCCCCGCTTTGCGGCGTTCTTCATGCTGTTCGTGATGGCCAACGCGGGAATGCCCGCGACCAGCGGCTTTGTCGGCGAGTTCATGGTGATTCTGGGCGCGGTGCAGTACAACTTCTGGATCGCGCTGGCAGCGGGGACGACGCTGGTCCTTGGCGCCGCTTACTCGTTGTGGATGTACAAGCGCGTGATCTTCGGCGAAGCGGCGAACCAGCGCGTTGCGCAGCTCTCGGACGTCAACGCGCGCGAGCTTGCGATTCTTGCCATGCTCGCGGCAACGGTGTTGTGGATGGGGCTTTATCCGAGGCCCATGACGAATCTGATGGACGCGTCGGTTGCGCAGCTGCTGAAGCACGTCTCGGCGTCGAAGCTGCCGGTCAGCGCACCGCTTGGAACCGCTCGGTAAATGGAACCGCTCAACACTGCAGTCGCGTTGCCCGAGTTGGTGCTGCTCGTCGCGGCCTGCGCGGTGTTGCTGATCGATCTCTTCGTGTCGGATGCAAGACGCAACATCACCTATTGGCTGACGCTGGTTGCGCTGCTCGCGGTTGCTGTCGTCGTCGGCTTTGCGTTGGCGCGTAAGGACACGGTGCTCGGCTTCAACGAGATGTATGTCGGCGACCCGATGGGTCACCTGCTGAAGCTTTTTGCAATCCTGTGCTGCGCATTCATGCTGATATGCGCCCAGTCGTACGCGCGAGCCCGTGGCATCTGGAAAGGCGAGTTGTTCAGCCTGACACTGTTCACTTTGCTCGGAATCATGTTGATGATTTCCGCCAACAATCTGCTGGTGATCTATCTCGGGCTCGAGCTGCAGGCGCTTGCGATGTATGCGCTGGTGGCATTGCGTCGCGATGATCCGCGATCGAGCGAGGCCGCGATGAAGTACTTCGTGCTCGGCTCGCTGGCGTCGGGCTTTTTACTCTATGGCATGTCGATGCTCTACGGAGCGACCGGAACGCTCGAGATCGACGAGCTGGCACGCCGTATTTCGGCGGGCGGAATCGCGAACCGAGCGCCGCTGTTGCTCGGAGTTGTCTTTGTCATCGCCGGGCTCGCGTTCAAATTCGGCATCGTCCCTTTTCATATGTGGGCGCCCGACGTGTATCAGGGTGCACCGACGCCGATTACGTTGCTGCTGAGTTCCGCTCCGGAGCTCGCAATCTTCGCGATCGCGTTCCGGATCCTGGTCGACGGAATGCTGCCGCTTGCGGTCGACTGGCAGAAAATTCTCGCGTTGCTGGCTGTCGCGTCTCTGGTGCTTGGAAATCTGACTGCGATTGCGCAGACCAACCTGAAGCGGATGCTGGCGTACTCGACCATTGCTCAAATGGGCTTCGTATTGCTGGCAATGCTATCGGGCGTCACCGCAGGCGATCGGGTGTTGATCGCCGACGCGTACAGCGCGGGCATGTTCTACCTGATCACATACGCACTCAGCTCGCTTGGAACTTTCGGCATCATCCTGTTGCTGTCGCGTCAAGGCTTCGAGGCCGAGGAGATTGCAGACTTCCGCGGGCTTGCGAAGCGCAGCCCGTGGTATGCGTTCGTGATGCTGCTGTTGATGTTCTCGCTGGCGGGAGTGCCACCGACCGTCGGGTTCTACGCCAAGCTTGTAGTGCTGCAGGCGCTGGTCAGCGAAGGCACGACGGTTGCCGCGCTGTCGCTGTCGGTGATCGCGGTGCTGTTTTCGCTGATCGCGGCGTTCTATTACCTGCGTGTCGTGAAGACGATGTATTTCGATGATCCACTTCCCGAGGTGGGCGCGACGCCGATCGTCGCGCCGACCGACATGCGCGTGGCGCTGTCGATCAACGGCATCCTGATTCTCGTGCTCGGACTTGCGCCGCAGTATCTGCTGCAGCTCTGCGCGGACGCCATGACCCGCACGCTCGGCGGCTGATGCCGATGGCGCACGCTCGATGAACGACGAAGTCGCCGATTCCTTGACCGAGCACACCCTCGACAGTCGGCTCGCTTTCGAAGGACAGTTCCTGCGTCTGTACGTCGACACGGTGCGGTCATCCGACGGCCATGTCAGCACCCGCGAGTATCTGCGTCACCCGGGAGCGGTGATGATCGTGCCGCTGTTGCCCGATGGTCAGGTCGTGCTCGAGCGGCAGTTCCGCTATCCGCTCAGGCGCACTGCGGTCGAGTTTCCTGCCGGCAAGATCGACGCCGGCGAAGCTCCGCTCGCGTGCGCCCAACGGGAATTGCGCGAGGAAACCGGCTATCGCGCGGCGCACTGGAGCTATCTCGGAGGTTTGCACAATGCGATCGCGTACTCCGATGAGAAGATCGAGATGTATCTGGCACAAGATCTGACGCACGAAGGCGCCACACTCGACGCCGGTGAAACGCTCGAAGTATTCACGGCTTCATTGCAGCAACTGCTGCAGTGGGTGCGCGAAGGCAGCGTGACCGATGTGAAGACGATGCTGGGTGCAATGTGGCTGGAAAAAGTGCTGAACGGCGAGTGGGAGCGACGCCCGGCCGTTTGAAGCACACCGCACGGATTACATGTTGATGTAATTCGGTCCGCCGCCGCCTTCGGGCGTCACCCACACGATATTCTGCGTGGGATCCTTGATGTCGCAGGTTTTGCAGTGCACGCAGTTCTGAAAGTTGATCTGCAGGCGTTCCTTTCCGTCGGCATTCTTGATGAACTCGTAGACGGCGGCCGGGCAGTAGCGTTGCTCAGGGCCCGCGTACTTCGGCAGGTTGATGCCCGTAGGCACTGACGGATCTATTAGCGTCAGGTGCGCCGGTTGGTTCTCTTCGTGGTTGGTATTCGACAAATACACCGACGACAGCCGGTCGAATGTCAGTTTGCCATCGGGGCGTGGATAGACAATTGGCTCGCATTCGGCGGCGGGCTTCAATTTCTCGTGATCGGCCTGCGTGCGATGCAAGGTCCACGGCGCTTTGCCACGAAACAGAATTTGATCGATACCGAACATCAAGGAGCCGAGCCACAGTCCCTTGTCGAGCCATGGCTTGAAATTGCGCGCGCGATACAACTCGTCGTGCAGCCAACTTGCCTCGAATGCTTGCGGATAGGCGGTCAACTCGTCCCGCTCGCGAGCCGCAGCCAACGCTTCGAATGCAGCTTCGGCCGCAAGCATTCCGCTCTTAATGGCCGCGTGACTGCCCTTGATGCGCGGGGCGTTGAGGAAGCCGGCATCGCAACCAATCAACGCGCCGCCGGGAAAGACGAGCTTAGGCAGCGACTGCAGCCCGCTAGCGTTGATCGCGCGCGAACCATACTCGAGCCGCCTGCCACCTTCAAGGAATCGTCGAATTGCGGCGTGCGTCTTCCACCGCTGAAATTCGTCGAACGGTGATAGATAAGGATTGGTGTATCCGAGGCCGACGACGAGGCCTACCGAGACCAGATTCTGGCCAAAGTGATACATCCAGCCGCCGCCGTATGTCGCAGAGTCAAGCGGCCAGCCCGCTGTGTGCAGCACCAGCCCCGCGTTGAACTTTGCTGCCTCGACTTCCCAGATTTCCTTAATGCCGATGCCCCATGTCTGCGGATCGCGGCCGTCGTTCAATCTGAAGCGGGGGATCAGCTGGCGTGCCAGATTCCCGCGTGCACCTTCGGCAAACAACGTGTACTTGCCGTGCAGTTCGACACCAGGCTGGAAATTTTCGGTGGGCTTGCCGTCGCGGCCAACTCCCATGTTGCCGGTGGCGACGCCCCTGACCGCGCCCGCCTCGTCGTACAACACTTCGGCGGCAGCGAATCCAGGAAAAATCTCGACACCCAGCAACTCGGCCTGCTGGCCGAGCCATCTGACCAGGTTGCCGAGGCTGCCGGTGTAGTAGCCCTGATTCTTCAATGCCGCGGGCAGCAACGAATGCGGCAGTGCGCGGGACGTTGTTTCGGTCAGAAACAGAAACTGCTCAGCGCCGACCGGCGTTTGCAGCGGCGCACCGCGCTCCTTCCAGTCGGGGAACAGCTCGGCGAGTGCGATCGGATCCATCACTGCGCCTGAAAGGATGTGCGCTCCGATCTCCGAGCCTTTTTCGAGCACGCACACGCTGACTTCGTGGTTGCGCTCCGCGGCGAGCTGCTTGAGCCGGATCGACGCCGCCAGGCCCGCCGGGCCGCCGCCAACGATCACCACGTCATGTTCCATCGATTCGCGCTGCACAGCCGGGTCAGTCATGACGCATCCTGTGTTGAAGCGTGGATTGTAGAAGCGATCGACTGTGCGATCATCGCCGGCAGTTTCCAATCGAACCGATGCGAACCAATCTAAAAGAGAAGGTCGCGCTCGTCACCGGCGCCAGTAGCGGGCTTGGCGCGCGCTTCGGACGCGTGCTCGCGGCCAACGGCGCCCTAACGGTGTTGGCAGGGCGCAGGGTCGAGCGCCTGAAGGATCTGCGGGCCGAAATCGAAGCCGATGGCGGCGCCGCGCACGTCGTTCAGCTCGATGTCACCGACCACGAATCGATCGAAACAGCGATCGATCAGATCGAGCGCGAAGTCGGCGCGATCGACATCCTTGTCAACAACTCTGGTGTGTCGACCGCGCAGCGCCTGACCGACGTCACGCCGGCGGATTTCGACTTCATGTTCGACACCAACGTCAAGGGTGCATTCTTTGTGGCGCAGGCGGTGGCTGCTCGCATGATCGCGCGCTCCAAGCAGCAGCCGGGGTTGAAGGGGCGAATCGTCAATATCGCATCGATTGCCGGCTTGCGGGTGCTGCCCGAAATCGGCGTGTATTGCATGACCAAGGCCGCGGTGATTCACATGACGCGCTCGCAAGCGGTCGAGTGGGGGCGCTACGGGATCAACGTCAGCGCGATTTGCCCCGGATACATTCGCACCGAAATGAACGATGCTGTATGGGGCACGGAGCAGGGTGCGAAGCTGATGAGTCGGTTGCCGCGCAAGAGGGTGGGCACGCCCGAAGACCTTGATGGCGTGCTGTTGCTGCTGGTCGCCGAGGAATCGCAGTTTATCAACGGCGCGGTGATCGCTGCCGACGATGGGATGTCTGTGGCGTGAGAGAGTTTGCGCTGGAGGTCCCGCTGCGGTGGGGCGACATGGACGCGATGTCGCACCTGAACAACGTGACGTATTTCAGGTTGATGGAAGAAGCGCGCATCCAGTGGTTTGCGCACCTCGGATTCGCCACTCTACCCATCGGCCAGGCCCCTATCCTCGCGCATGCCGCGTGCGACTTCCTCAAGGCGATGACTTATCCCGGTACCGCGATCGTCACGCAGGATGTGACGCGCGTGGGGCGCTCGAGTCTCGAGATGTCGGTGAAGATCGAAAAGAAGGATGAGGCCGACGTCGTATACGCGCGCGGCCGCACGGTGATCGTGTGGTACGACTACGCTGCGGGAAAGTCGACGCCGTGGCCGGAAACAGTGCGCGCCGCGATCACCTAAAATTAGAAGAGCGGAGAACTCGATGAACAAGGTGTATCCCTCGGCCGCTGCTGCGCTGGCCGATGTCGCAAAGGACGGCCAGATCGTCGCCGTCGGCGGGTTTGGCCTGTGCGGCATTCCGGAGGCGCTGATCGTCGCTTTGCGCGACAGCGGCGCAAAAAAACTCACGTGCGTCAGTAACAACGCGGGGGTCGACGGTGCAGGCCTTGGCTTGTTGCTGGCCACGCGGCAGATCGGGAAGATGATCTCGTCGTATGTCGGCGAGAACAAGGAGTTCGAGCGGCAGTATCTGGCGGGCGAGCTCGAGCTCGAGTTCACGCCGCAAGGCACGCTCGCCGAGCGGATGCGGGCGGGCGGTGCAGGTATTCCGGCGTTTTTTACGCGCACCGGTTTCGGCACCGTTGTGGCCGACGGCAAACCGACCCAGTCGTTCGACGGTGTCTGGGGTAACAAGGAATACGTGATGGAGCGCTCGATCCGCGCCGATTTGTCGTTGGTCAAGGCATGGAAGGCGGACAAGCAGGGCAATCTGGTTTATCGCAAGACCGCGCGCAATTTCAATCCGGTGGTTGCGATGTGCGGCAAGATCACAGTCGCCGAAGTGGAGGAAATTGTCGAAAACGGGGCGCTCGATGCAGATAGCGTGCACACGCCTGGCATCTTTGTGCAGCGTCTGGTGCTCAATACCAAGCCGGAAAAGCGCATCGAAAATCGAACCGTGAGGAAGAACTGAGATGCCGTGGACCCGCGAACAAATGGCCGCCCGCGCGGCAGACGAATTAAAGGATGGCTTTTACGTCAACCTCGGCATCGGCTTGCCGACGCTGGTCGCCAACTACATACCGCCGGGCATCGACGTGATGCTGCAATCGGAAAATGGTCTTCTCGGTATCGGGCCGTTCCCGCTCGAAGAGGAAATCGATCCGGACCTGATCAACGCGGGCAAGCAACTGGTGACTGCACTGCCCGGCTCGAGCTATTTCTCCAGTGCCGATTCGTTCGCGATGATCCGCGGTGGCCACATTGACCTGGCAATACTAGGTGCGATGCAGGTCAGCGAAACGGGCGATCTTGCGAACTGGATGATTCCCGGCAAGCTGGTGAAAGGGATGGGCGGCGCGATGGACCTGGTCGGTGGTGTCGAGCGGGTTGTCGTGCTGATGGAGCACAGTGCCAAGAACGGCGAGCACAAGATCCTGCAGCACTGTACGTTGCCGCTGACCGGCAAGGCTGTGGTCAATCGCGTCATTACCGAGCTCGGCGTGTTTGACGTTGCCAAACAGGGCTTGCAGGCCGTCGAGCTGGCTGCAGACGTATCCCCGGAAGAGGTCCGCACCAAGACGGGCTGCCCCGTCCATTTCGCGCACTCAGCAGCGTCCGCTTGACTGCAGGCACTGCACGGCGAATGCCGTGAACGCCACGCATCAGCACCATCATGCATTGAGCGCGCACCAGCGCGGCGATAGCAGCTATACACATCGGGCGCGTGCCACAAGCGGCCGCGCGCTCACGATTGCTGTTTTGCTAACGCTTGGATTTGCCGCGGTGGAGCTGATCGGCGGCCTCTGGTCCGGCTCGCTCGCGTTGCTCGCCGACGCCGGGCACATGGCAACCGATGCGGCCTCGTTGCTGTTCACATTGATGGCTAATTTGATCGCGCGCCGGCCCGCTTCCGAGCGGCATTCTTTCGGACTCGCGCGGGCGGAAGTCATCGCTGCATTCGTCAACGCTCTGCTCATGGTGGCGGTGATCGTCTGGATCGTGGTCGAGGCATTCACACGCTTTGCTTCGCCGGTACCGGTCCAGGGTCTGGCGGTGGTGGGAGTCGCCGGCGTCGGTTTGATGGTCAATGTCGGCGTCGCATGGACACTTTCGCGCGATCGCGACAACGTCAATATCCGCGCCGCGCTGATCCACGTGATCGGCGACCTACTCGGGTCGGTGGCGGCAATCATGGCTGGGCTGATCATCTACCTGGGCGGCCCGCTGATCGCGGACCCGCTGCTGTCGTTGCTGGTGGCTGCGCTGATCGTGCGCTCGACGCTGGGCGTGCTGAGGGAAACAACGTTTGTGCTGCTGGACAGCGTTCCCACGGGAGTCAATTACAGCTCCGTCGGCGCGACGCTTGCCAAACTACCGGGGATCGTATCGGTCCACGACCTCCACGTATGGTCAATGGTTCCGGGGCGGTCGGCGTTGTCCGCGCACGTCTTGGTCGAAGACATCGAGGACTGGCCGGGGATTCTGCATCGAGCGCGCGATGTGCTGAACCGCGACTTCAATATCGATCACATCACTTTGCAGCCGGAGTGGCTGCGGCGCGAGCCCGGGGTGATTGCAATCCGGAAGGCCGAATAGCGCGGCATCAGTCGCCAGGAGGCCTTGACTGCTTCGTGAAAAATTGGTACGTTCGATGTACCATCTTGTACAGAATCGGATTGCCCAATGGCTGCGCTACCGCAACGGGAACCTCAACGGGCTGACCCGGTCGACCTCACCAGTCGTCATGCTCGCAGCCGGCTTGCGGCGATGGTCAGCAAACTGCTCGAGCACTGGAAACTGACGGCTCCCGAGCAATCTGCGCTGCTGGGACTCTCAACCGGCAGCCGCAGCACTCTGGCGCGTTATCGAGAGGGCGAGCCGCTCGCCGATAACCGCGACTTGCTGGATCGCGCCGGCCACCTGCTCGGAATTCACAAGTCGTTGCGCATCCTGTTCCCGTACGACCGCGATCTGGGGTACGGCTGGATGACGCAGTTCAATCGCCGCCTCGGCGCCCGGCCGGTCGATCTGATTGCGGAACGTGGCTTTGAAGGGCTGCTTGCCGTGCGCAGGTATCTCGATTTTCAGCGTGGCCAGTGAATTGTTGTCCGCCAACGCCGAATTCCACGGCGATCTGATTCGAAACATTCCGGGCATCCGGCGCTCGCAGAGTCTCTTCGACGATCTGACCGCCGACCCGGCCGACTGGGCGATTGCGGTCGCTTTCGAGGAAAGCGATCGCATACCGACGACAACCGCGATCGCAACCCGGCCGTTCGATTACGGCAGCGTGATCAGCTACAGCTTCGACGCTGCACACTGGCAGAACACGCGGTTTTCCGACGGGACCCGCTACGGAGTCTGGTACGGCGCACTCGAGGTCGAAACAACGGTGTATGAAACAGCGCACCACTGGCGTCGCTTTCTTCTTGACAGCTACGCTGATCTTGACCGTGTGATCGTCACCGATCGCCGGGTGTGCGATGTGCGGTGTGATGCTCTGCTGATCGATCTCCGCAACAAGCACACCGAGTATCCGGACCTGGTGCGCCGCGACAGCTACACGTTTACGCACCAGGTCGGCCGTGTCCTGCACCAGCAGGACCTCAGCGGGCTGCTGGTGTCATCGGCGCGCTGCAAAGGCATCAACGCCGCGATTTTCCGCGCCGAGCGGCTCTCGAACGTGCGAGACAAGCTATTTGTCACATACCGGGTGAATGTGGTGCGAGATACATTCGTCGCCGAGCGAACCCGCAATCGCGCCTGGCTTTCGTTCGCGCCGAGCAGCCTTGAGTAGTTGCTAGAGACCGAACTTGCGCGCCAGAAACAGGATGCCCAGCAGCAGCGGTTGGTGGATCAGATAGACGCTCAACGCCCACGTTCCAAGAAATAGTAGCCAGCGCGGCGGGAACTCGTTGAGGGGCAATAGCGCTTTGGGAATGCGCCACTGAGTGCGCTGCCAGCCAGCCGCGATCCCGGCGCCGATTAGCACGACCCCAAGCCACGGAACGAGCGGCACATAGTCTTCGGTACGGGGCTTGAGCGTCATGAAACCGACGATCGTGGCCGGCGGCGCATTGAAAAACTCGTCGGCGTAAACGAGGCCGAGCAGCATCAACGCAACACCGAGCGCGATGTTCCAGGCTCGAAGCCTCTGCAGCGGCCGCGCGATCAACAGCGCTGCAGCGACAAAGTGCAGAATCCCGAAGTAGATGAAGCGCGGGCCGAAGACGAGCCAACTGCCGGCCGAGACCAGCGCCGCCGCTGCAGCGATCTGGGTCCAGCGCTTCCAGAAATCCGCAGTCGACGGCTTGAACGATGTGCGCAACACGAGCCCGACGCCCACCAGCAGCAAGAATTGCGTGACGATCGCAGTGCGCCATGCAACCCACGGCTGATCGCGCGTCATCGCGAGCCCGAGCCAGCCGAAGTAGCTGAGATCGTAGATGAAGTGGTAGACGATCATCTGCGCGACCGCAAGGCCTCGCAGTGCGTCGATCAGCGGCAATCGCGCCGATAACGCCGGTGTCATTGGTGTGCACGCATGCGAGCGCGATGCTACTGCCGCCGAGAGCCGAGCGGATGCGAGTTTCGGCGATGCTGGGGCATAATCGAACACCGTCGTCGAGTCGGAGCAGGAGGGCAGCGATGTTGATGTCTTCGCACGATTATCGAGAGTCGCTGCGCAGGTTTCGGCCGAAAGTTTTTGTTGACGGCACCGCAGTTGAATCGGTGGCTGACGAGCCGTCGCTGGCACCCGGGGTGAACGCGATTGGCGTGACCTACGACTTCGCGCTGCGCGAGAACCTGGCGCCGGTGATGCGCGCGCAGTCGGGCTCGCACGAGATCAATCGCATGAACGCGATACCGACTTCGGGGCAGCAGCTTCTCAATAAGCTCGAAGCGGTGCGCTTGCTTTGCCAGGAAACTGGATGCGCGCAACGTTATCTGGGTGGCGATGGTCTGGCGGCGCTGCGCCAGGCGACGTACCGAATCGATGCCGACAAGGGTACCGACTACTCGGTGCGGTTCGATGCATACGTTGGCCGCGTGCACGCCGAAGACCTTAGCCTCGGAATTGCGATGACCGACGGCAAGGGCGACCGGTCGCTGCGTCCGCACCAGCAGCCGAACCTCGACACATACGTCCATATTATCGAGCGCCGTTCGGGTGGCGTGGTGATTTCCGGTGTCAAGGCGATCGTCACAGCAGCGCCGTATGTGCACGAGCTGCTGGTGATGCCATGCCGCAGCATGACGGAAGCGGACGCCGACTTTGCGATCTGCTGCGCCGTCCCCATCGATGTCGATGGGCTCACGATCGTCGCACGGCCGGCGGGTCGGCCCGGCGAGAAAGGGGCGTTGTTCAGCGGACGCTATGGTCAATCGACGGGCGTCGCTATTTTCGATCGCGTGTTCGTGCCGTGGAAGAATGTCTTTCTTGCGGGCGAATGGGAACACTCGGGCTTCTTGACATACAGCTACGCAACACACCATCGGCAGACGTGCATTGCAGCACGCGCCGGCTTTGGCGATTTGCTGATCGGCGCCGGCGCATTGATGACGGAGGCCAACGGAACCGACCTGGACGATGCGCATGGTCTGCGCGACGCGATGGTCGATCTGATCAAGATTGTCGAGGGATTTTATGCATGCGGCGTCGCGGCGTCGGTGTATTGCTGCGACGATCCCTCAGGGGTTGCGATGCCCGACGCGGTATTCGGAAACATCGGCAAGCTTCTGATGGGCACGCAGATCTACGACATGCATCGCCTGGCGCATCAGGTTTCGGGCGGGTTGATCGTGACCTTGCCGGGACCGGAAGAGGACCACAACCCGGCGACCGTCGGGCGATTGTCGGAGCTCTTGACGGCGCGCTCCGATATTCCGTACCAAAAGCGGATCGAGGTCGCGCGCTTCGTCGAGGATCTGACGGCGTCGTATCAGGCGGGATGGTATTCGGTCATTTCGTTGCACGGCGGTGGATCGCCCGATGCGATGAAAATGGAGATCTGGCGCAACTACCCGCTCGGCAACAAAGTGGATCTGGTCGAGCGCCTGCTCGAGCGTGGCGTGCTGACCGACGATGTGCGCAAAATCACGCGCAACCGGCAGCCAGGGCGCTGCTGCATCGAAGGGTGCCAGGTGCCGTCGGCGCCAATCGTCGTGCCACTTGCGCAGGTTGGCCGCACTGCATCGAGTTCGGTGCTGCCACTGAAGAAGACAGGGACGACCGATTAGCCACTCTTTGCGTTTGCAGGCTGACCAATCGTTTCTCCTGATCGTCGATGTGCAGGCGCAGCTCGCGCCGCACGTCGAACGCGCGGCGCAGGTGATTGCGAAGTGCGTGGCACTGATGCAGGCAGCGCATTTGCTGTCGGTTCCGGTGCGCGTCACCGAACATTGCGCCGACCGTATCGGCCACTCTGTGGCGGAGATCGCCGCATTGGCGGGCCCGGGCGACATCCTGCCGAAGACGCATTTCTGCTGTACCGATGAGCCCGACTCGATGCGCAGTCTGGATGCTCTGGGACGCAAGCAGGCGGTGGTTGCCGGCATGGAAGCGCACGTGTGTGCGATGCAGGCCGCACTGGGCCTTGCCGAACGGGGATACCGATGCTTCTTTGTGCACGACGCCTCGGGTTCGCGCCGCGCCTCGGATCATTCCGCGGCGATCGCGCGGCTGCGAACGAGTGACGTGCAAGTGGTGACGACGGAAATGGTGATGTTCGAGTGGCTGAAACGTGCTGACGTGCCCCAGTTTCGACAGCTACTGGGACTCGTCAAGAGCGTTTGAAAACGTGCAAGCAAAGCACTGATCGTGATCTGACGGCGTCTGCGGATCGCGACGATCTCTTCGGTGCGTCGCCTTCGTGGCCAGCTGGGCTGGTCTATGCACCGGACTTTATCGATACTGAAGAAGAGCGCGAGTTGCTACGGTCGATCGGGGAAGTTCCAATGAACGACGCGCAGTACTACGAATACACAGCCAAGCGGCGCGTGGCGAGCTTTGGTTCGATCTACGACTTCGAAGCGCGCCGATTGCGGGGTGCGCCCCCGGTGCCGGATTTTCTATTGCCGCTGCGCGACCGCGTCGCAGATTGGGTCGGCCTTGCGGCGGATTCGTTCTGCGAGGTGCTGATAACAGAATACCGCCCCGGCACGCCGCTTGGCTGGCATCGTGACGCGTTGAATTACGAAAGCGTCGCCGGCATATCGCTGGGAGGGCATTGCCGTATGCGCTTCAGGCCCTATCCGCCGCGGCGGGGGCGCGACCCGAACACGTTCGCGCTCGAACTTGCGCCGCGCTCCGCGTACATCATGCGCGGCGAAGTGCGCTGGGATTGGCAGCACAGCATCTCTTCAACACCCTCGCACCGCTGGTCAGTCACATTTCGCACGCTGCGAGCCGTCGTTGCCAATCCTTAAGCCCGATGCGGATGCGAAAGCGCTCGGCAGCGGCGACACAGCTGCAAGCAACATCCGCGGGTCGAGGCACACTCGAGGATGTGCAGTGAACCCGGGTCATCCGTTGTCGGTCGTGACCACTCGGTTCTCCAGCGCTGTGCTGTTCGCGACAATCGCTTCAGCTGCCGCGGCCCTCGATCTGCAAGGGCATCGCGGTGCGCGCGGGCTCGCACCCGAGAACACATTGGCGGCGTTCAAGGTGGCCCTTGCCGTCGGCGTCTCGACGCTTGAAACTGATCTCGCACTGACCCGCGACGGTGCGCTGGTGTTGTCGCACGAGCCGTACCTGAATTCCGCGCTAGCGCGCGGTCCGGACGGCCACTGGCTCGCTGCCGACGGCGCATCGATCTTTTCGCTCAGCACAAGCGAGCTCGCTCGATACGATGTCGGTCGCTTGAATCCCGCGCACAAGTATGCGGCGCAATGGCCCGACCAGAAGCCGGTTGACGGCGAACGCATTCCAGCGTTGCGGCAGTTGTTCGACCTCGCGCGCGAAGCACGATCCCCTGGCGGGCGTCCGGTCCGCTTCAACATCGAAACCAAGATCACGCCGACCAGCGCAGAGACGACGCCGGACGCAGCGCGTTTTGCGAGCGCGGTGGTCAGCGCGGTTCGAGCGGAGGGTATGAGCGAGCGCGTCACGATTCAGTCGTTCGACTGGCGGACATTGCTGCAGGTCAAGGCGGCTGCACCCGAGTTAGCGACGTCGTGCCTGACCATCGAGTCGTCCGCGATGAATACCGTCGCGCCCGATGCAACGGGAGCATCGCCATGGCATGCGGGGCTGCGGCGCTCCGATCACGCAGGGTCGGTGCCGCGATTGGCAAAGGCGGCGGGGTGCAGCGTCTGGAGTCCGTTCTGGCGAAATCTGAGTGTTGAAAGCATCGCCGAAGCCCACAGGCTGGGTTTGAAGGTTATCCCGTGGACGATCAATGACGCAGCCGAGATCGGGCGCGCGGCCGCTCTCGGTGTCGACGGCATCATCACCGACTATCCCGACCGTGCTCGACGAGCGTTGTCGACGCAAGACATTGCGATCGACTGAGCGGCGATCGACAACGCCTCTGTATACTGCCGCATTACCGGTAACGCCGTTGCGAAACGGCGTCATACGAGATACGCGATGATCAAGTACGTGTTCGTTACCGGTGGCGTGGTCTCCTCGCTCGGAAAGGGGATCGCCGCCGCCTCTCTTGCCGCGATCCTCGAATCGCGCGGCCTCAAAGTCACCCTCATCAAGCTGGACCCCTACATTAACGTCGATCCCGGCACCATGTCGCCGTTTCAGCACGGCGAAGTGTTCGTGACCGAAGATGGTGCCGAAACGGATCTCGACCTTGGCCACTACGAGCGCTTTATTTCGGCCAAGATGCGCAAGGTCAACAACTTCACGACCGGCCAGATCTATGACTCGGTGATCAAGAAAGAACGGCGCGGCGAGTATCTGGGCAAGACGGTGCAGGTGATTCCCCATATCACCAACGAGATCCAGGACTTCATCGAGCGCGGCGCACGCGCCGCATGGGATGGCAAGGCCGATGTCGCGATCGTCGAGATCGGAGGAACTGTCGGCGACATCGAGTCGCTCCCTTTCGTCGAGGCGGTGCGGCAGATGAAGTTGCGGCTCGGGCCGTCGTCGGCGTGCTACGTTCACCTGACACTGGTCCCGTTTATTCCTTCGGCCGGCGAGCTCAAGACAAAGCCGACCCAACACAGCGTCCAGAAGATGCGCGAGATCGGCATTTCGCCCGACGTTCTTCTGTGCCGCGCCGATCGCCCGATCCCCGAGGACGAGCGCGCGAAGATTTCGCTGTTTACGAATGTGCCGATTGATGCGGTGATCTCGGCATGGGACGTCAGTTCGATCTACAAGATCCCGACCATGTTGCACCGGCAAGGGCTTGACGAGATCGTGTGCTTCAAGCTCGGCATCATTGCCAAGCCGGCGGACCTCTCGGCTTGGGACAACCTGGTCAATGCGCTCGAGCATCCCGAGCGCGATGTCACGATCGGCATGGTGGGGAAGTATGTCGAGCTGTCGGACTCGTACAAGTCGTTGGTCGAGGCGCTGATGCATGCCGGCATCAGCGCAGGCACGCGGGTCAAGATCGAGTATCTGGATTCGGAGCAGATCGAAAGCAACGGCGCGTTGTCGCTCGAGGCCGTCGATGGCGTGCTCGTACCGGGTGGGTTCGGTAAACGCGGGACCGAAGGCAAGATCGCCGCGATCCGCTACGCGCGTGAAGCTGGCGTTCCGTATCTGGGCATCTGTCTCGGAATGCAGCTCGCAACGATCGAGTTTGCGCGCAACGTGTGCGCACTCGAGGGCGCGAATTCGACGGAGTTCGATCCCGATACGCCGCACCCGGTTATTGCGCTAATCACCGAATGGACCGATCGCACCGGCCGCATCGAACGACGCGACAATCAGTCCGATCTCGGCGGCACGATGCGGCTCGGATCGCAGAAGTGCCCGGTAGAGCGGGGAACGCTGGCCGCGCAGATCTACGGCGCCGAGGTCAATGAGCGGCACCGGCACCGCTACGAAGTTAACAACGCCTATGTGCCGCAGCTCGAAGCCTGCGGTTACAAGGTGTCGGCTCGCACGCCCAGCGAGAAGCTCACTGAGATCATGGAGCTGCCCGCTCATCCGTTTTTCATTGGGGTGCAATTTCACCCGGAGTTCACTTCAACTCCGCGTGATGGGCACCCGCTGTTCAAGGCGTTTATCGAAGCGGCTATCGCCCATCGACAGGCGAGGCAGGATTGCGCGACGCAATTGACGCGGGCGCCCATCGCACACAAGGCTGCCGCGTGAAGCTTGCGGGCTTTGAAGTCGGACTCGACAAGCCGCTGTTCCTGATTGCAGGGACGTGCGTGATCGAGTCCGAGCGGATGGCAATCGACACTGCCGGCCGCTTGAGAGACATCACCCGCGCGCTCGGCGTTCCGTTTATCTACAAGTCAAGCTTTGACAAAGCCAACCGCAGTTCGGGCAAGAGCTTTCGGGGTTTGGGCATCGAGGAGGGGTTGCGAATCCTGAATGCAGTCAAGACCCAGGTCGGAGTGCCGGTGCTGACCGACGTGCACGACGAAGACGAGATCAAGCCAGCGGCCGAGGTGGTCGATGTTCTGCAGACACCAGCGTTTTTGTGCCGGCAGACCGATTTCATCCGTGCGTGTGCGATTTCGGGCCGTCCGGTGAACATTAAGAAAGGGCAGTTCCTTGCGCCCGGCGACATGAAGAATGTCATCGACAAGGCCCGTGATGCCGCGCGCGAAGCGGGTTTGACTATAGACCGCTTCATGACGTGCGAGCGCGGCGCCTCGTTCGGTTACAACAATCTCGTCTCCGACATGCGGTCGCTCGCGATCATGCGCGAGACGCACGCGCCGGTGGTGTTCGACGCAACGCATTCGGTGCAGTTGCCCGGTGGCCAGGGCACCAGCAGCGGCGGCCAGCGGGAGTTCGTGCCAGTGCTTGCGCGCGCCGCGGTTGCTGTCGGAGTGGCGGGCGTGTTCATGGAAACACACCCCGATCCGGCCAACGCGAAGAGCGACGGGCCGAACGCGGTGCCGCTTAATCGCATGCACGAGTTGCTCGAGACGCTGATCGAGCTCGATCGCGTGGCAAAGAGGCACCGATTCCTGGAGACTGATTTCGCATGAAGACGGAGCTGATATGCCTGACGCTTATGTGATCGTCGAGATGAAAATCTCCGACCCCGAGCAGTACAAGCAGTACATGGCGGCCGCGCCCGCTACGGTGGCTGCCCACGGTGGGGAGTATGTCGTCCGCGGTGGCCGCCACGAACCGCTTGAAGGCGACTGGGAACCGGCGCGGGTGGCCGTACTGAAATTCCCCAGCTTTGAGCAGGCC
>JBDUCU010000143.1:0-6759 GCA_040003315.1 Burkholderiaceae bacterium
TCAGGGTTGTCGAGCGCGGCTTTGTAGGCTGACTCGATCAGCGGCAGCAATTCATCACCGTAAGACCCCAACTCCCCAATCATGCCGACCGCATCCAGCGCCAGGGGACTGCCAGGACCGAAGTGTCGAACCGCGACTGCGTGAGCTTCCCGCACATCCGCAAGACCCTCCTCGGGAAGACCCTTCCAACGACGAATCAGTGCCCGGGCGGAAAGGCCCTCGACCAGAAGTTGCGCACCGCGACGACCCAGCAAGCGCGCCCGATCAATCGTGGCATCGAGTTCGCGCTTGACTTCCTCATCGTCGATCAGCTGCGAGTCGGCGATTCGAACCCAGGCGCTCATCAGGTTCAGGTCATCGGCGGGCAGCGCAGTTCTCGCCTCGTCGATGGCGAGGCGCAGTGTTTCGCGCGCACGATTGAACTCGCCTCGATTGCGATAGGCGTTCGCGATCGCTAGCCGAAGCTCCAGAGTGAGTTCGGGGCGCCGGCCAAGTTCTTGAGTGAGACGGTTCTCTGCGGTGGTCAGCAGCGTCAAGTCGGCCGCGCGTGTTTCGCGAGTTGCGGCAGGATCGGCCTGCGCGATGATCGACAGCACGAAGTCCCGGACGGCATTCGCGCGGGCCGCTTCTTCGTCGGCCGCTGAGGTCTTCCACAGTGCAATGCCGCCGCCGACCAGCAGCGCGCTGAACGCAACGGTTCCCGTGATCACGCCCAGCCGATGCCGCAGCAGGAAGCGCCGAGTTCGATACCAGTTGCTCGCACGCTGCGCGCGCACCGGCCGTTGGTCGAGCCAGCGCTCGATGTCATCCGCAAATGCGGCAGCGGTCTCATATCGCTGCTCGGGTTGCTTGCGCAGGGCCTTCAGAATGATCGTGTCGAGGTCGCCGCGCAGGATGCGCGCCGTCGCTTTGTCGGCGGTCACGCTGCTCGGCGCCGGTATCTCGGCATTGACGATGGCATCTTCCAGCGCGCTGCGTGAATCGCGCGATACGCGATAGGGTCGCTCGCCACTCATCAGCTCGAACAGCATCACGCCCAGGGAGTAGGTGTCGGCAGCCGTCGAAATGGGCTGTCCTAGCACTTGTTCGGGCGCCGCGTAGTTCAGCGTCAGCGCGCGCCCCGCAAAGCGTGTCAGCGCGGTTTCTTCGGTCAGCGTCGCATCCGTGCTCAGCAGCTTGGCGATGCCGAAGTCGAGCAGCTTGACGCGGCCTTCCTCGGTGACCAGCACGTTGCTCGGTTTGATGTCGCGATGGATGACGAGCTTGGCGTGTGCAAACGCGACCGCGCGTACGACGTCGACGAACAGACGCATTCGCGCCGCCGGTGCGAGTTGCTTGCGACGGCACCAGGTATCGATCGGTTCGCCCTCGACATACTCGAGAGCCAGATAAGGACGTCCGTCGCTCGCCCAGCCCGCGTCGAACAGTTGGGCAATGTTGGGGTGATTCAGCGAGGCGAGCACGGCGCGCTCGCGCGCCATGCGGTCAGCCAAACCTCGATCGGTCCATTCGGCGTGCGGCAGTTTGAGCGCGACCTGTCGCTCGATCACGCCGTCAGGGCGTTCGGCCAGCCACACGGTGCCCATGCCGCCGGTGCCGAGCGCGCGCAGCAGGCAATACGGCCCGACCTGCGTTCCGGGTTGTTCGTCGATGCATCGTGCAGCGGCCGCGGATGCAGTCTCGCGTAACGCATCAGACCGCAGGCGCGGCATCGCGTCGCTGGTCTGCATTGCCTCCGACGTACTTGCCTGCGCCAGCAGTTGCTCCAACACCGGGGCAAGATCGCGGTCCGACTCAGGCAGCGCGGTGAGCCATTCGTCTCGGTGTTGGGCGTCGATCTCAAGCGCCTGCGCCAGCAGGCGATTCAAGCGACTCCAGTCGCCGGACGAAAGCTGCGGCCGTGTGGTGGCCGCGGTTGATTGCTGCTCAACTTGCGTAGGTGAAGACGTGGCGGCACCTCGAGATCGCGTTATTGGCAACGCATCAAGTACAAAGACGCGGTGGCGGCGCCGATCCGGACATGGCGCAGATTATTTTTTCAGCGCCACCGACAGCAGCATCCGCGCGCGCTCCCAGTCGCGACGAACGGTGCGGTCGGTAACGCCGAGCGCCTCGGCGATTTCCTGGTCGTTGAAGCCGCCAAAGTACCGCATTTCGATCACATGCTTCAGGCGCGGGTCAGTTTCCGCCAGCTCGTCGAGCGCGTCGCTCACGCGTTCGATGTCTTCATCGGTTCCGCCTAGACCAGCCGCGAGTTCATCGGACAGGGTGACGTTGGCTTGTCCACCCCCGCGGCGCTCAGCGCGCCGCTTACGTGCGAAATCCACCATCACGGAGCGCAAGACTTGCGCGGCGTAGACGATGAACTGCGGACGTGACTGCGCTTCAATTCGTCCCGCACCGGACAGGCGAAGATAGACCTCGTGCACCATCGAAGTCGTATCGAGCAGCGTAATGGTGTCGTTCTGCGCCAACCGGTTGCGCGCCATGCGGTGCAGGTCCGCGTACATCAGAGTCACCAGCTCGTCGAGCGCTGCGCGGTCGTGCTGGCGCACGCGCTTCAGCAGTTCAGTGACATCGCCCATTGGTGACCCCCGACGAAGACAGGTGCGGAAACAGCTCCCATGCTACGACGGTAGTGAGTTTGCGGGTTACACCCTTGGGCCTTCTACGACTGGGCGCCTTGTTTTTTTTTGGATACCGCGCAATGTCCGCTTTGCCGCAGCTTTCGCGTCCTTTCAGTGAGAGCGAACCGGGCCGCGTTCACCGACAAGGCCGCTGTTGAAGGACAGGTCGGCAACCGTTCGAATGCATCGAGCGAAGTTGAGTTCGACGCCGCCGAAGGTTTTCTCGTCGGCCAGATCGGCCGCGGCATTGCCACGATCCTTGAAATGGGCATGCACACGCGGCTCGACTGCGCGAACGGCTCGGCCGGCATCACGCGTGCGGTGCTGACGCATGCGTTGCACCATACGCGCGAGCGCTCCGCCTTCGGGCGCAGGCGGGTCGAGCAGCCGGCCGTCATGTTGATGACGCACCGCTGGCGTCTGATCGCAAACCCGGCCGCACACCCGATGTCACATTAGGTTTCAGTCGGTCGCTACCATTTCACCTTCCAAGACCCACTGGCGCTCCCTCGGATAGAAGTGCAGTGTGCCGGTGCCGCGCAGCCCTTGGAGCTTGCCGGTTCCGCCGACGGTTTCCCACACGCCGTTCGCCAAAAAGCGCGGTTTGCCGTCCGGACCCGGCACAGGAACGGCGCGGGACTGGTACTTGACGTAAGCGATGTCACCACCGACCGCAGTGAACACTAGATAGCCGTTGGAGTTTGCGCCGGTGGCCGGGTTCACGTCATGGAAACCCCACTCCAACATCGTTGAACCGGCGAGCGGCCCGGTGCCGGTAGTCTTGCCTTCCCGCTGTGCCGCAAGGACGTACCGCTTGCTGCCGTCGGCGAATTCCATTTTGGCATCCGCCTTCGGCGTGACGACGGCCTCGATCTTCATCGGTTCGGCCGACGCCCCGGCACCTGCGAGAACGCAGAAAGCCGCTGTGGCAAGAAACGCGGCAAACAACGGTGCTTGGTTTTGTGAGTTCATTTGATCTTCCTTTTCTGTGGCGGTGCGATCGCATCTGCACCGGAACACAAACGGTAGGCCGCAGTATTGATCCGGTGGGAAGTGCACCGACGAACACGGCAGATCGCGGCATGGCCGCTGCCAAATGAGGACAAGCGAGACCGGCGCTAGGGAGATCAGCTATGAGCGATCGGGTCTGCTCATAGGGCGGCGCTACACCGCCGTCAGCCGGTGCTTGGCTTCCAGTCCTGGCCCTTCAACTCGATAATGTACGTGCGGGTGCCGGAGCCGCCGATGTTTTCCACCGAGTGCGTTACCGGCGGCGCGAAGGACACGTGACCCGCGGGCACTTCACCGACGACGCTTCTTCCTTCAGCATTCGTGACCTTCATCTTGGCGCCCGTTAGTGAAACCGTAACGCGCTCGGGGTGGTAGTGCAGTCCCTGGCCGCACACGCCGAACCCGGGTCCGCTCTTGTACTCGAGCACGCGCACGCGCTCGTTGTCGAGCACGACCCGGAATGAGCGCGGGTCGGACGTCGCGGCATCCTGCGCGACCGAGTCACGCGTGACACCGAGGGCGGCGAGCATCGCCAGCACCTGACGGCGCGTGTTGCGGATTTCCGAATTCATCGAGCTGCCCTGTGGAGTGTCTTCATGAGAGGAGTCCCCGCCAGCATCCGAATCACATTTCGCGGAATAAATGATGGTACGCCTCGCTGACCGGCAAGGTTTCAGGGCGATGCTTAAGGCGCAACGTAAGGTTGCCACGCTCGTCTCGGATCACGCTGTCGATCGCATGGACATTGACGACAGCTGATCTATGCACCTGCCAGAACATGGTCGGATCGAGCTCGCTGCTGAGGTTCTTGATAGTCTTCTTGATCAGCGCTTCGGTGTCGGCCGTGACCACCAGCGTGTACTTCTGGTCCGACTTGAAATACACGATTTCTTCGACCGTGATCAGGCGCACCGCCGCACCACGGGAGGCGTTGATCCATTGAAGGTAGCGCGGGGCCGCCGGTGTGTTTTCGGCCAAGTCTCGGAGGGCCCGGCGCAGATCGACCGGTGGCTGCTGCAGGCGCGCCTTCAGGCGTTGCACGGTGGTAGCAAGGCGGGCAGCCGTTGGAGGCTTCAGCACGTAATCCATTGCGCCGGCCTCGAAAGCTTCGAGCGCATGCTCGTCGTAGGAGGTGATGAACGCCACGTGGCAGCGGCCCGCGATCTGGCGCGCCACCTCGATACCGGACAGCAGGGGCATGTGGATGTCGAGGAATGCCACGTCGGGCTGATGCGCGTCGATCGCGTTCAGCGCTGCGACTCCGTCGTCTACCCGTGCGACGATCTCGAGCTGTGGCCACAAAGCATGCAGCAGGTCCGCGAGCTCGTCGCCGAGCAAGGGCTCGTCCTCGGCGAGGACCGCTGTCGGAGCGGGCCTGGCGGCCGGATCAGGCGAGCTCATAGGGTACCGTCACGATGATGTTGATAGCGCCGGTTGTGCGCTCGATGTCCAATTTCCCCGATGCTCCATAAAGCTCCATGAGGAGGGACTGAACGCGGGCGACGGAGCCCTCCGACGGCGTCGCACCCAGCGTGAGCACCAACCGGCAGCCGTCACTCGAGCGCGCGGCCTTCAGCTGGCATGGACCAGTGTGGCTTGCGACGGCGGTGTCCAGCAGCGGCAGCAGCACGCCGGGCGGAAAGCGAGCGTGCATCGCATCGGGCGCAACATCAATCGTCATGCCCAGCCCCGTTGAACCGGCTAGTGCGTGCAGCCGCACGAAGGCTCGTGCAAGCTCGACCTCGCGAAGCAGCCCCGACGATGCGGTTCGAAGGCGCGGCAGTGCGGCGCGCAGAAACATGATCAGTTCGTCGAGAAAGCGCTCGGCCCGCGCTGCATCACATTCATACAAGCGACGCGCGGCTTCGAGCATATCGAACAGGATTTGCGGATCGATGCGCGCTTGCATCTCCTGCAGGCGCGCCTGAACGATGCGAAGCCGAGCGTGGCGTTGCGCCGCCTGGGCGGCGGCGAGGCGGGCTATTGCCCGTTCATGCACTCGGCTGCGGCGCAGGTGTGCAAAGTACAGCAGCGTCATGATCAGCGAAAACGCAAATCCGCGCAGTTGCATGGTTCGCATGCTGTAGACCACCCCCTGCTGCATCAGGATCGTTGCGCGACCCGCCGTCAGAATGTTGGGCAAAGCGGCTGCCGAGCACGCGGCCAGCAACCATATGCCACTGCGGCCGACCCGCCCGAAACGTTCAGCCAGACGCCCGCAGCCGTAGCCCGTGACCACCAATCCGCACCACAGCGACACGCCGTACAGCGTCCACCAGAAGCCGAGCTGGGCGACGTTGGCGGCGGTCGGTACCCGCATGACGCTCAACGCGCCGGTGAAAAATGTGAGCGGCCCCGCAAAGGCGAGCAGACCCGCCATCGCAAGGGCGCCTCGATGGGTCTGCAGCCAGTGCGCAAAGTCGCCGGGGTGCTTTGCCCGTGGCACATCGAGTGGCATCGGCGGTGCGGCAGTCAGCATCGTGATCGCTCAGGCGCGAAGCGGATCGTCAGAGACTGGGTTGACCGCGCGGACGCCGCTCAGCGGGACCACGATGGTTGCGCGGGCCCCGCGCCGGTCTCGTTCTTCCAGGGTCAGCCGTGCCTGATTTCGATAGCGCGCGACCAGCTGGCGCCTGACGTTGACAAGCCCGACGCCGGTTCCGCTGCTTGCCGTTGCTCCGAAGCCGGCACCGTCATCAAGCACCGTAACCTCGAGCAGGTTGCGCCGACGGCGAGCACGTACCTCGATGTGACCTCCGCCCGCCGGCTCGAGCCCGTGCTTGATTGCGTTTTCAACAAGTGTGATAACGAGCATCGGCGGAAATTCGGCGTCGCTCAACCCGGCATCGACGTCGATCGAGAAACCGAGTTGCGTTCCCATTCGAAGCTGAAACAGTTCCAGATACGACCGCACCGAGGCCATTTCATCGCCGAGGCACGCGCGCCGGCTGCGCAACTGCGGGAGTGCCGCATGCAGGTAGCGCATCAGGCTGCCAATTGCCTCGGCACCGGCCTCGGGCCGTGTGCGATAGAGGTGCCGCAGGTTGCCCATCACGTTGAACAGGAAATGCGGCTCGATCTGTGCCTGAAGCAACGCGAGCTGCTGTTCACTGTTGCCCTG
>JBDUCU010000144.1:0-6698 GCA_040003315.1 Burkholderiaceae bacterium
CCGCAGCGTCGACCAGTACATTCAGGGTGCGATTCGGAACGTCGAGCTCGATCTCGTCGCCACTGCGAACCCATGCAAGCGGCCCGCCGACCGCACTTTCGGGTGCGACATGCAGCACGCACGCGCCGTAACTGGTACCACTCATCCGCGCATCCGAGATCCGCACCATGTCGCGCACACCTTGCGCGAGCAGCTTCTTTGGGATCGGCAGCTGACCCCATTCCGGGAAACCGGGCGCGCCAACCGGCCCAGCACTGCGGAGCACCAGCACGGAATCCGCATCGACGTCGAGGGCCGGATCGTCAACACGGGCAGACAGGTCCTCGTAGTCGTCGAACACGACCGCGCGGCCCCGGTGCACCTGCAGGCGCAGATCCATCGCAGCGGATTTGATCACCGCGCCATCGGGTGCCAGATTGCCCTTGAGCACCGCCAGGCCACCGCTCGGGAGCAGGGCATTCGCACGCCTGCGAATCACGTCGTCGTTGTAGATGTCCGCGCCTGCGATATTTTGGCCGAGGGTCAGCGCGTTGACGGTCATCGCAGTGCCATCGATCAGTTCGCCCAGTTCAACCAGCACCGCGCGCAGCCCACCCGCATAGTAAAAATCCTCCATCAAGTATTTGCCCGCAGGGCGAAGGTTAGCGATCAGTGGAGTGGTACGCGATAGCTGGTCGAAGCGCTCCAGCATCAGTGGAACTCCGCCGCGCCGCGCCATCGCGATCAAATGGACCAGCGCGTTGGTCGATCCGCCCAGAGCCAGCACGGTTGTGATCGCGTTGTCGAACGACGTCGAGGTCAGAAAATCGGAAGGCTTCAGATCCTCCCAGACCATTTCGACCACGCGCCGACCGGTTTCGGTTGCCATCCGCTGATGATTCGCATCGACCGCAGGAATCGATGCGGAGCCCGGCAGCGTCCACCCGAGCGCCTCTGCAGCGCTGGTCATCGTCGATGCAGTGCCCATCGTCATGCAATGCCCGGCAGAGCGCGCGACGCCGTCCTCCACTTCCTGCATAATGTCCTCGGTGATGTTGCCTGCGCGCAGCTCCGCCCAATACTTCCACACGTCACTACCCGAACCCAACGGCGCGCCGCGCAGATTCCCGCGCAGCATCGGGCCGGCAGGAAAAAATATCGCCGGCAGGTTCATGCTGGTCGCACCCATGATCAGCGCCGGCGTTGTCTTGTCGCAGCCGCCCATCAGCACGGCCCCATCGGCCGGATACGAGCGCAGCAACTCCTCGGTTTCCATCGCGAGAAAGTTCCGATACAACATCGCAGAGGGCTTCTGAAACGGTTCCGACAACGACATTGCAGGCATCTCGACCGGAAATCCGCCCGCCTGCCACACACCACGCTTGACCTCCTCGACGCGCTGCTTGAAATGCGCATGGCACTGGTTGATGTCGCTCCAGGTATTGATGATCGCGATGACCGGCTTGCCTGCGTAATCCTTGCGGTCATAACCCATTTGGGCTGTTCGCGATCGGTGTCCGAGAGCGCGCAGATCCTGTGCGCCGTACCAGCGGTGCGAACGGAGGTCGGCGGAGGCTTTCTTCCGCGGCGGCGTCACTTCACCTGACCCGTCGCAGTGCCGAGCGTCATCGAATGTCTCCCTATCTTCTTATCTGCCTTGCTCGGACTACGAGCATGGATCAGGGGGGTGGTAGGAGTGCAAGCGTACTTGAACGTCATCGCGCGCGCGACGAGAATGCCCCGATGATGCAAAACGGGCACGCGATGTGCCGCGTTTGATCATTGATTTAACGCGGGTAAGCTGAATGATGCTGGAAAAGTTGCGCGATCCCTTGGGCGTAAGGCTGCGCGATCGAAGTGCCGGGCTCGAACGAATCGTCTTTGGCCGCATCAAGTTGCATTGCGCCGAAATCGATGTGGGCAGCACCGCGTTCGGGGACTGCGCATCGATGCCGCGCCGCTATACCGCGGATGGGGACGGGCTGTCGCCGCCCCTCTACTGGGGCGAACTTCCTGCCGAAGCATCTTCGCTGGTGTTGATCATTGAATACGCTGACGCGCCGACGCCGCAACCCGCGGTGCACGCGATTGTGGTCAGCCTGCCGGCAGCGGAAGGTTCACTGCAAGAAGGCGCGCTCCCGACTGCGCGCAACGCCGGTGCGCGCCTCAAAATGGGACGCAACACGTATATGCAACCACACTGGATACCGCCTGACCCACCGCGAGGGCTCGGACCCCATCGTTATGCGTTCCAGCTTTTCGCGCTCAGCCAAGGCGCGCGCTTTGTGGACTTTCCAGGGCGAGAAGAGGTCGAAGCTCAGGTACGCCGTTACGCGGTCGCCAGCGGCTGCTTGATCGGAACGTATGAAAGGGCGCGTCCCGGCCAACCGTAGCGATGCTCAGCCTGCCGGTTGATCGGCGCGGGAATGCGGCGCTGCCTGACTCGCGTAAATGGCGCGCACCGTTTCGAGCGTATCGGCTTGTTCCGGACTCTTATCCGCGCGGTAGCCCTTGATCCGAGCGAACCGCAGCGCGAGTCCCGCCGGGTAGCGCCCGCTGGCCTGAAGGTCATTGAACGTGACTTCGACGACGAGCTCAGGCTTGACACCCACCCCCCACGACTCCCGTACGACGGCGCGTGCCAGCAGTTCGCGCGTCTGCCATTCGAGCAATTGATCGGTCATCCCCTTGAACGTCTTGCCCAGCATCACAAAGCGATCGCTGGCGACGTCGCGCGCCGCCAGATGGAGATTCGACAGCCACCCGCGGCGGCGACCGTGACCCCATTCGGCCGCGATCACGACCAGATCGAGCGTGTGCGCCCGCTTGACCTTGAGCCACGACGCGCTGCGGCCGCCCGGCTGGTAGAGAGCGCCCACGGCCTTGACCATCACGCCTTCGTGCTGCCGTCGAACGGCGTCGTCGTAGAAAGCCTGCGCCGCAGCGAGGTCCGACGTTTCCAATCGCGGAATAATCATCGAAGCTGGCACCGCGCGTGACAATTGTCTGAAGCGATCACTTGCCGGTTGACTGATCAGCGCCTCGCCGTTTAGCAACAGGCAATCGAAAAAAAATGTCGATAGAGGCATCGTCCGACGCATTTGATCCATGTCCTGCACGCGGCCGAAGCGGCGCATCGTGTCCTGAAACGGATAAGGCACGCCGTCGCGCTTCAGCGCAATCGCCTCTCCATCAAGAATTAGATTGTCGGCGTCAAAGCCACGCACCGCCTCGACGATCTCGATCGCCTCCGTGGTCAGCTCCTTGCCGGTTCTGGAGAACACGCGCACCTGCTGTCCCGCCTTGTGAACCTGCACACGCGCGCCATCCAACTTCCACTCGATCGATGCTGCGGGTATGCGGCTGAAAGCGTCGTAAACATTGTCGGCCGGCTGCGCAAGCATCGGCGACAGCGGCTGAAACAACGCGATCGAAAATGCCTGCAATCCCGCGAGGCCCAATGTGAGGGCCGGCCGCGCTATCGCTGAAATTCCCCCGGCGATCATTGCAGCACGTCGGACTTCTGCAACCGGCAGGTTTGCAGCAACTGCCACTGCATCCATCATCAAACCTTCGAGCGCGCCTTGGCGCAATTCTCCAAGCAGCAGTCTGATCAGGAATGATTGCTCGTGGGCGGTCGCTGCGCCGAGCAACTCGCGCAAAAGCCGCGTGCGCTCCATAACGGAGCCACCCCCGGCGGTGACCGCGATCTCGGAAAGCATGCGATCGACGACGGCGAGCTCGAGACGAGGTGCATTCGCAGCAGCAGTCTGCGAACTCCGGATCAGCGAATAACCGATGCCAGCTCTGCCTTGCCTCGTTTCGCCCGCAAGGTACGCCACGCCGATATCGATTTCGTCAGCGTGCAGCCGGCGCAGCAACCCGGCAATCTCCGATGTCTTCGCGCGTCGACTCGCCGTCGTGCTGACGCGCTCTGACACATCGACCAGCTCACGCAGCAGTGTCATCGGCGTACTTATAAACTCTCTGCTTGAATCTGCGTCGGCAGCGCATTCGCACAAGGAGAGCCATGCTCAAGCGTTTGATATCGAGTCTGCTAATGACACTGCCGCTGCTTGCAAGTGCACAGGAATGGCCGACCAAGCCAATTCGATTCGTCGTTCCGTTTGCACCCGGCGGCAGTTCGGAAATCGTCGCGCGCAGTGTCGCGCAGGAATTGACGAAGCAGCTGGGCCAGACGGTGTACGTCGAGAACAAGCCCGGCGGGGCGGGAACGATTGCGATGCAGGACGTCGCCGGGGCAGCGCCCGACGGTCATACGATCATCCTGGGCCATGTTGGCACGCTGGCGGTCAATCCGTATGCGATGAAGCGGCATCCGTACGACGTCGACAAAGCGTTCGTGCCGGTCGCGCTGGTGGCGCGGGTGCCGAACGTCTTCGTGGTGAACAGCGATGTGCCAGCCAAGAATTTAAAAGAGTTCGTCGCCTACGCGAAGAAAAATCCGGGCAAGCTTAACTACGGGTCTGCTGGCAACGGCAGTGCCGGACATCTTGCGTTCGAGTATCTAAAGTCGGTCACCGGGATCAACGTCGTTCACGTTCCCTACCGCGGCACCGGTCCGTTACTGCAGGACTTGCTGGCGGGTCGGACCGAAGCCTCATCGGCGGGATCACCGGCGTTAATGGGCCACATCAAGAGCGGCAGGTTGCGACCCCTCGCGGTCGGAACGCCAGAACGTATCGCTTCACTGCCCGACGTGCCGACGGTGGCCGAGATGGGGTATCCAGGCTTCGAAACTTCGCAGTGGTATGGCGTGCTGGTGCCCGCCGGAACGCCGAAACCGATCGTCGACAAGATGGCAGCCGAGATCACCAAAGCACTGAAGTCCAGCGCAATCACACAACGTTTCGCCCAGGACGATGCGGTCGCAGGGCAGGGCGGGCCCGATGCTTTCGCGGCCTTCATCAAGAAGGAGCAGGCGCGCTGGCAACAGGTGGTCAAGCGCGCCGACATCGTCATCGAGTAGTGAAACTCGACGTGCTGGTGCTGGGCGGTGGCAACGCTGCCCTGTGCGCCGCACCGTGCGCGGGTGGGGTGCCTCCGTGCTGATGACTTCGACCAGCGTCGCGTCCGTTTATCACTACGCATTTCACTGGTCCGCGCCGTACCCTTGGCTCAGTGCGCCGGTGCTGCTCGAACTCGCAGGCGGCGTCAGTCTTACGATCTGCACGATCGGGTTGCTTTGGCTGCGAGCGCGACGATCTGATGCGCTCTAATCCTTCATAAGCAGAGGACGACGTGGAACAAAAGTGGCCGCAGCATCTGTGGATCGTTCGGCACGGGCAAAGTGCAGGCAACGTCGCGCGCGACTCTGCGGAAGCAGCGCGGTTACCGCTGATCGAGCTCGCCACTCGCGACATCGACGTTCCATTGTCTGAGCTGGGCGAGCGGCAGTCGATTGCGCTTGGGCAGTGGTTCGCGAAACTGCCCCGCGGCTCGCAACCGAACGTGGTGCTATGTTCGCCTTACGCTCGAGCCCGGTCGACTGCCCAAGTAGTGCTCGAAGTGGCGCAGGTTTCACCCGACGCACACATCCTGCATACAGACGAACGCCTGCGCGAAAAAGAGTTCGGCATCCTGGATCGCTTGACGACGTATGGAATTCGCGAGAGGCATCCGCAATTGAGCGAGCAGCGCGCGCACGTCGGGAAATTTTATTTTCGCCCGCCGGGCGGCGAGAGCTGGTGCGATGTCATTCTGCGGTTGCGCAGTGTCATCGACACTCTGACGCGTGAGTATCGTGGCGCACGAGTGCTGATCGTCGGACACCAGGTGATCGTCAACTGTTTCCGCTATCTCCTGGAGCGCATGGACGAGGCTCAGATCCTCGCACTGGACCGCACTGCTGACGTGCCCAATTGCGGCGTGATGCACTACGAGTTCGATCGTGCGCAGGGCAGAAACGGGAAGCTGATTCCAAAGCTCGTTCACTTTGTCGCTCCGCTCTTGGAAACGGGCACACCCATCACCTCGGCAGCCGACGTGCCGGTTGCGCCCAAGCCGTAACGACCGCCGACGCCGATGCGAGCGCAGTGGCTGTGGACGACCGGTTTCTGCGTCGATGGCCGTTGCCACAGCCCAGTCTGCATGGCGACAAGGAGGAGCGCGGCAGCGTATTGATTATCGCCGGCTCGAGGGAGATGCCCGGCGCACCGATCCTTGCGGCGAACGCAGCCCTGAACGCTGGCGCAGGCAAGCTTGCTGTGGCCACATCAGCAAGTGTTGCGCGGCCTTGCGGACGAGGTTACCTGCATGCAACGCCTATCGGCGCAGCGTGGCGTTGCGAGCTCACGCGATCCCCGCCCGCTCCATAGTCCGGGGAATTGTGGTGTCAAAGCGCGCGCCCGTGCCAGCTTGGCAGTTAAGTTAACATAATGCACATTATGCGCAAATCAACTTCAAGGCATGAAAAATGCACATACCCAACATTCCACGAGGTAACGCAAATGCCCAAAGCTCAATTGTCCGCACTGTCCGTCTCGTTGACGCTTCTGCTAACAGCCTGTGCAACCACGCGCATGGATGCACAGTGGACCAATCCGGACTATCAGGGACGCGGCGCGCGCGGGGGTTCGGTCTTGGTTGCCTGTGAGGCTCCGGAGCTGACCCTGCAGCGTATCTGCGAGGATCAGCTTGCTGCGGCCGTGTCGGCTCGCGGAGCGAAAGCGACGCTGAACTCGCAACTGTCGTCTGCC
>JBDUCU010000145.1:0-6696 GCA_040003315.1 Burkholderiaceae bacterium
CAGATTGGCATCCCCCGCCACCTGCCAGCCCGAAAGGTAGATCGCTTTTAAGCCGGCCTTGACCTGCTGCATGGCCTGGTTGCCGGTCAACGCACCGAGAGCATTGACGAACGGCTCGGCGTTTAACAACCGCCAGAGCTTTTCTGCGCCGCGTTTGGCAAGCGTGTGCTCGACCAGTAAGGAACCTCTCAAGCGAACGACGTCTTCGGCGCCGTAGCCGCGCTTGATGCCTTTCCAGCGGGCGCTTTCGTTCCATTCCTTTTGGAGTCGTTGCGCATCGAGTTCGCGTGCGTTCATCGTGTCTGCTCCTGCTAAGAGGCCCGTCACTCCACGGGTGTGTGTGAAATCAAACCGTCGCAAGAAGCGTACGTAGATTCGCGCATTGCAGCAACCAAGCTAACTTTTATAAGAGTGATTTTTTTCCTATTTAATACATGCTGTTACTGTCTACATTCCATAATGTGGCAACAGTCATAGCGGTTTGAAATACAGGTTGTTGCCGCGCAACACAGGTCATCCCATATCGCGAAATGCCATTCGGTGCGCTGAAAAGCGGGGCTGTTCCGCATGATTGGATTTCTAAATATGCGACCCAAGGGCGCGCGCTCAAATTAGATGTGTGCACCCAAGCATTTCGGGCAAATCCCGATGACCTTGATCTGCCACATTCGCGTTAACCAATCGAGCGCATGCAACGGGCGTGCGCACAAACCAGCGCGAAAAAGATGAACGTCCTTGGAATCCAGCTCAACGCTCCGTCCCTGATGGGCCTTCTTAGAATGCTTGGCTTCACGCTCACAGCGATCGCGATAGTCGAAGGGGCGGACGCATTGAACTCCGGCGTGTGGGCGAGCGAGGGGTCGCTCTCGTTCATCGTCGGCGGATTTTCGGGATTTCTGCTGAACGAATCGGGCGCGGATTTCTCCAAACATGGCTGGCGCGCGTTTGCGCTGCTGATGGGAATCGCGATATTCGTATTCGCAGCCTTCAGTCTGACGATGTAGCAGGCGTGCCGGTCGGCGCGTTGACCGACGGGGAACGCGCGAGCATTCCGACTCTTATGGCGGTGCAAAGAGCCGCCACCTGCATCACTGCAACGGCCGCCAGCGCCGTCTGAAACTGTCCGCCGTCCAACACCGGGCCGAATACCAGCGGCGACATCGCCAGCCCGACATCAAGCCCGGAATAAACAAAACCGTAGATTCGCCCGAATGCGTTCTTGCCGAACTGGCTCGTTGCAGCTCTGCGCACCAGTAAATCTCGGTTGGGACCGGCTGCACCCACGCCGAAACCCATCAACGCCATGATTGGAAAAACCAGCGCCGCGCCGATCAGCCCGGAAGCAAGCAGTAGCGCCATTAACGCGCTGAATCCCAACGCGATCGCGATGAGGCGATCGTTTCGATCGTTACGAGACGCCAGAAAGCCTCCGGTGATCGTTCCGGCTGCGCTGCCCAACAGGTACGCCGTCAGACTGCCCGTGGCAGCAACCAATGACATCGCGTAGACATTTCCGAGAATTGCCGGCGCGTAGTTCTGCAGGATTCCAAAGGCCGCGGTGCTGAAAAAGAAAAAAGCAAAGCAGAGCCACACAGCCGTGGACCGCAAGAAGCTCAATTGATGAGTGGCGTCTT
This sequence comes from Burkholderiaceae bacterium, assembly GCA_040003315.1. Lineage (GTDB taxonomy): Bacteria > Pseudomonadota > Gammaproteobacteria > Burkholderiales > Burkholderiaceae_F > JACCZX01. Next base: position 1,635 of record JBDUCU010000145.1, read on the forward strand.
TAGTAGCCTCACCGACGAGTTCGGAATGGCTCGGAACCACAAGCTCCGTCGCTGCATTGGCCAGCATCGAGCGTCGCAGGAACAAGGTGAACAGAACAATTGCACCCACCGCCGCAGCGGCAAAGCCGGCGGCTTGCCAACCCGCGACGGTGGCGATGCCGGCCATAAAAACAGGTGCGGCAGCCCACCCCAGATTGCCTGACAAGCCATGAACCGAAAACGCGTGGCCGAGCCGCGGCTGCGCGATCCTGCGATTCAACAAGGTGAAATCGGCGGGGTGAAAGATGCTGTTGCCCAGCCCCGCAACCGCCGCACTGCAAAACAGCATCAAGAAGCTCGTCGACAGCCCGAGAATGACACCGGATAACGCCAGCAAGCCGATACCGAAGAAAAGGACGGGTCGCGATCCAACACGATCGACGACGAATCCCGCCAGCGCCTGCCCCACTCCGCTGATAACAAAAAATGTCGTCATCAGCAGCCCGACCTGCGTGTAGGACAGACCGAAATCCTTCATCAGCCAAGGAAACAAGGGCGGCAACATCAGGTGAAAAAAGTGCGATGTACCGTGCGCCAGGCCCACCAGGCCGATGACTTCGGCATCATGGCGGATCGAAGAGGTTGCAGCGGAAGGCAGAGACGATGAATTCATGCAGCAAAGCAACGTGGCGCAGTCGAGCGAATGTACCAGTTCAACCATGCTCGCTGACGTCGTTGATGGTGGCGACGGCGTTCGCGCTCGCATTCACCGCCACGGCGGCGTCGGCGCAAACGTTGCCGGTGCGAATCATTGCAATCAACGATTTTCATGGTCACCTCGAGCCCGCCGACAATTCGATCGCCGTTTCCGACCCCGCCAATCCAGGCGCAACCGTTGCGCTTCGAAGCGGCGGCGCAGCCTTCTTGGCGGCGCGCGTAGCGCAGCTGCGCGCAGAGCAGCCTCGAAACATTTTTGTCTCTGCGGGCGATCTGGTTGGCGCGTCCCCATTGACGTCGGCCTTGTTTCAGGATGAGCCGACGATCGAAGTAATGAATGCGATCGGCTTGGACCTTAACGCGCTGGGCAACCACGAGTTCGATCACGGCGTGCGCCATCTGCTGCGCCTCGCAGCAGGCGGCTGCCAGACCGAAATCGTAGCGAATCGTCAGAGCTGTGCAGGAATCGACCAAAGATTTCTGGGTGCGCGCTTCCCGTTCGCTGCCGCCAATGTCGTCTATCGAGACAGCAATCAGCCAATCGTCGCACCGACGGCGATCAAGACGATCGACGGAGTGCGTATCGGCTTCATCGGTGCGGTCACGCGCGCAACGCCAGGCATCGTCGTTCCATCCGGCGTTGCCGGTGTTCGCTTCGGTTCGGAGGCCGAGGCGTTGAACCGGTACGCGAAGGAATTGCAGGCGCAAGGTGTACGGGCGCTCATTGCAGTGGTGCATCAAGGCGGAGAGACCGATGGCGGCTACGACGCGTGCACCAATCCACGCGGTGCTATTTTCGATATTGCGCGCGAGCTCGATCCGGCGATTGCGATCGTGTTATCGGCGCACACGCACCGCGGCTACAACTGCGTCATCGACGGCCGCGTGATTATTCAGGGTGCGTCGTACGGGCGCCTGGTATCGGTTGTCGATATCGAGATCGACCGCACCAACGGAGAGATCGTTCGCCAGCGAACCCACGGGCGCAACGTGACGGTGCCCAACGGGATGGGCGCCGACAATAGATTGCGTGCCGCGTATCCGCCGCTGCTGCCCGATGTCAAAGTCGCTGCCATTGTCGAACACTACCGGCTGCTCGCCGAACCGCTGGCGCAGCAGGCCGTCGGCCGCGTCGCGGCCGACTTCGATCGTCACGCTACGGCGGGCGGCGATAGCGCATTAGGTCGGTTGATCGCTGATGCGCATCTGGCTGCGACACGCACTCAGGGTGCCGAGCTAGCGTTCACCAACCCAGGTGGAGTACGCACCGACCTTCGGGCTTCCGGAAAAGACGGCATCGTGACCTACGCCGACGCGTTTGCATCGCAGCCGTTCGGCAACATGCTCGTCACCCTTACGCTGACCGGAGCGCAATTGAAACAGCTTCTCGAACAGCAGTGGAGCGCGGCGAGACCTGAGCGTGCTCGCATGCTGCAGCCATCGCGCGGCTTTACATATACGTGGCTCGCGAACGGATCGCACGGCGATCGAGTCGTCGAGAACTCGCTGAAGCTCGATGGGCGAGCCGTCGAGCGCGATCGACGCTATCGCATCACCGTCAACAACTTTCTTGCCGACGGCGGTGACGGCGATCGCGTCCTGCGCGACGGCACCGATCGAGTCGGAGGTCCGGTCGACGTCGACGCGCTCACCGACTACCTGCGCTCGTCGTCGGCGTCAAGGCCGCTAACGCCTGACCGGCTGCCGCGGGTGACGCGCCGCTGAGGTGAAAAGCAGGACGTCGGTGCGATAATCCGGGTCCCCGCTTTGCAAGGCACCTCATGCGCCGCACCCGAATCAGCTCGCGCTCACGCCAATCCGTCGACGCACAAACACTTGGCAAACTCGCACGCCGCCTGGCCGAATCGGGCAGCCGGCTGGAAGAGCAGCTTTGGCAGCGCCGACTGATCGAACTGATCAACGACCGGCTCGTTCGTCGCAACGATGATGCGGTCGAGGCGGCGCTCGATGATCTCGCGCGCTCAAATCAACCGGCGTACGACGTGCTGGCCGATCTGGCCGAAAGCTGCGCCGAAAGCACGGCCGTCGATATCGATGGCCAGCCGCACGACACGCTGCTGCTCGTATTGCCGCTGCTGGCCTGGTCGCGGTACCGGCTGCCCACTACCACCCTGGCAGCGACCGTGTGCGAAAGCTTGGGCGTACATCTAAACGGCCACCTGCTGGCCCGCAATGCCCGCTTGGCACTGGCCGATTACTTGTTCTCGATCGATCAGTTGCCCGAAGCATTTGCCGACGTTCGGCGTCAGATCGAGCAACTCGGCGACGCGGCCGCTGAAGGCATAACACTGCATGTGGATGCCAAGAAGCTGCGCGAGCCGGTCGCCATGCTGGCTGACACCCGATACGTGTTGATTGGGATCGCAGCGCCGCAGGGCTCGGCCCTTTACCACTGGCAGGAATCCGGTGTTGATCCCGATTCGAAGACTGGTGCTCTGGCTGCATTTAGCGAGCAAGTTGCCGGCGTGTTGCAGCCGGTGATGACCGGTTGTCGTTTTCGCGTGCTGGCCCCGAACGCGTTCCACGCGTCGCTGCGCTTTGCAGACCGCGAACTGCGCGAGTTCTCGCTTGAGGCCGCCGTGTCGTATCTGAAGCTTTCCTACGACTTTGCTCCGGCGAGTCTGACTGCGGCCTACGGTGTCTTCGAAGATCCGAGCGGCGCATCGGGCGGCGAGGTCCGCATCGGGCTGGCGAAGACAAGCGAGGACGATGATGTGATCGAAGGTGTGGTATGGCCGCTGCTCGGCGACGATGACGAACAAACGATGGAAGACGTCGACAAGGCCTTAAAGACGCTTGCGCTGAATCGAGCCGTTGCACACGCACACCGGTTTCCACTCGAGTTCTGCGACGACTGCGGGGCACCGCTGTTCCCCAATGCCGCGGGGCACGTCGTGCACGCCGAGCCACCGGAAGAAGCCGAGGACAGGCCTGCGGCGCCGCTGCACTAGGACGCCTAGTGCACGATCCGATCGAAGGTGAACTTGCCATTCTTGAAGTCGACCGGGATCACATCCTTCGGCCCGAAGCGCCCTTCCAGAACCAGTCGCGCAACCGGATTCTCGATCTCCTGCTGAATCGCTCGCTTGAGCGGTCGCGCACCATACAGCGGATCGAAGCCTGCCTTGCCGATCTCAGCCAGAGCGGCGTCGCTGACGACCAGCTTCATCTCCTGCGCAGCGAGTCGCTGCTCGAGCCGGTTCAACTGGATGCGCGCGATCGCCTGGATCTGCTTCGGATCGAGCGCGTCGAACACGACGATCTCGTCGATCCGGTTGACGAACTCGGGACGGAAATGCTTGCGCACTTCGGCCATTACCCCCTGCTTGATCAATGCAGACGATTGCCCTGCCATGCGCTGAATTTCGTGTGATCCGAGGTTCGACGTCATTACGATCACGGTGTTCTTGAAATCGACCGTGCGGCCCTGTCCATCGGTCATACGGCCATCGTCGAGCACCTGCAGCAGCACGTTGAAGACATCCGGATGCGCCTTTTCGACCTCGTCGAACAAGATCACTGCATAAGGCTTGCGCCGCACCGCTTCGGTCAGCGCGCCGCCCTCGTCATATCCAACATAGCCTGGAGGCGCTCCGATCATCCGAGCCACCGAATGCTTCTCCATATATTCGCTCATGTCGATCCGGATCAACGCGTCTTCAGTATCGAACAGGAATTCGGCGAGCGCTTTCGTCAGCTCAGTCTTTCCGACCCCGGTCGGCCCGAGAAACAGGAACGAACCGTACGGCCGATTGGGATCGGCCAGACCTGCACGCGAACGTCGGATCGCATCGGAAACCAGCCGAACCGCTTCGTCCTGCCCCACAACACGCCGATGCAGGAACGATTCCATGCCGAGCAATTTCTCGCGTTCGCCCTGCATCATCTTCGCCACCGGAATTCCGGTCGCACGTGACACGACCTCGGCGATTTCTTCGGCACCGACCTGCGTGCGCAACAGTTTCGGTTTGTCGGCCGGCGCCTGCGCACTCTCGGCCTGCTTCAACTGTGCTTCAAGCTGCGGCAGCTTGCCGTACTGAATCTCGGCCAGCTTGTCGTATTGCCCCTTACGCTGCAACTCCGCGACCTGGGAGCGCAGCTTGTCGATTTCCTCCTTGATGTGCTGCACGCCCTGCACGGTGGATTTCTCGCTGCGCAGAATTTCGTCGAGATCGGCGTACTCCTTTTCGAGCTTGGCGATCTGCTGCGTTAGCAGCTGCGCGCGACGCGACGACGCTTCGTCTTTCTCCCTTTTGACCGCTTCGAGCTCGATCTTCAGCTGGATCAGGCGGCGATCGAGAATGTCCATCACCTCGGGCTTCGAATCGATCTCCATCTTGATGCG
>JBDUCU010000040.1:0-22083 GCA_040003315.1 Burkholderiaceae bacterium
GGCAGAATTGCGACCGCCAATACCAGAATCCCCATTCCGCCGAGCCACACCAGCAGATGGCGCCAGACGTTGATTGACAGCGGCAGAGCATCGAGGCCGGTGAGAACCGTGGCGCCGGTGGTCGTCAAGCCAGACATTGTCTCGAAATACGCGCGCGTGAAATTGAGCTGCGGCAGATACAGCAGCAACGGCACCGTAGCGAGCGCAGGCAGCACCGTCCATGCCAAGGTCACCAACAGAAAACCATCGCGGGCGTGCAACTCGCGTCGAAAGCGCTGTGTCGCCAGCACCAGGAGCAGTCCAGAACCGAGCGTGACGATCAGCGCGGTGCCGAACACCCGCAAAGTTGCATCGCCGCCAACTTCAGCGAACACCAACGGCACCAGCAATGTCGCCGCGAACACCAGCACGACGTAGCCAAGGACGTTCAGAACGGGAAGAGTGGAACGGACGAACGCGTTCATGATTCGGCGACGTGCGCGGCCGATCTAGCTTGCCCAGTAATCGCGCGGTCTATTTGCCGTAGACCATGCTAGGCAGCCACAGCCCGATCTGCGGAAACACGTGAAAGACCGTCTTTCGAGGGCCAAGTGCTCTGCCAGCGCATCGAAATCGGAGTTGCCTGTCACTTTGCGATCATCAGGAATCCCAGCGCGACTGCTCCCGCGCCTGCCGCCCCCGACAGAAACTTGCGGCGTTTGTCGGCCGAAGGCGTGCTGTGTTTGCCGCGTCGGTGCCTAGCCTGTCTTTCTTCTTCATGAAACTCATCAACGTTTCCTTGCTTGCAATCTATGGTGATCAGAATCTAAAGCGACTCAAAGCGCAAAGCCCTCGCGGCGAGCGGCAACTCAAGACTTGTAGGATCAATGCCGCAGCGCGCATTCTTTAGAAAGCATCGCTGAATGTGACGAACTTGGAGTAAGTGCCGACCGGTCCGCCTCACCATCGCTTACCGCATTGCAACAACGCGCTAGAAAAACCCCAACCCCACGGTGAACATTTTCTCGACCCTCGGAATGATGCGCTTGTTCTCGACGAAGATAATCAGATGGTCCTCGGGCAATATGGCAACGTCGTGATGACCCATCAGCACCTGCGCCTGATCGCCGTGCCCGCGCACGATGGCACCGATGATTGCGCCGCGCGGCATCTCGATCTGCTCGATCGTCTTGCCGATGACGCGCGAGCTTCTTGCATCGCCATGCACGATCAATTCGAGCGCCTCGGCTGCCGCGCGCCGCAGCGTGTGTGCGACCGCTACATCGCCGCGCCGGGCGAAGCGCAGCAGCGCTGACATCGTCACGTAAGACGGCGAAATCGCGATATCAATCTGCCCGCCCTGCATTAGATCGCCGTAGCTCTTCCGATTGATCAGTGCAATCACTCTGCGGGCGCCGAGCTTCTTCGCCAACAGCGAGCTCATGATGTTGTTCTCGTCATCGTTCGTCAGCGCGACAAACAGATCGACATCGGTAACCCCTTCCTGCGTCAGCAAGTCCTCGTCTGTACCATCGCCCAGCAGGACCAGCACATCAGATGCAACGTTTTGTGCCAGAGACTCCGCGCGGCGTTTGTTGCTCTCGATGATCTTGACGCTGCAGCGCTGCGCGACATCGAGCCCTTCGCCCGTAGAAAGCGCGCGTGCAAACCGCAGTCCGACGTTGCCGCCACCGGCGATCATCACGGTGCGGACCGGCTTGTCCATTCTTCGCAGCTCGTTCATCACCGCACGGATATCGCGCGACGCAGCCAGGAAGAACACCTCGTCGCCCGCCTGGATCATCGTGTCGCCGTCGACTCGCACGCTCGCCTCATCGCGAAACAGCGCGACGATGCGCGTGTCGACATTCGGAATGTGTCGACGCAGTTCCTTGATCGGCTGAGAAACGAGCGGACCGCCGGCGAACGCGCGAACGGCGATCAGACTGGCGCGCCCGTCGGCGAACTCGAGCACCTGGAGCGCTTCCGGAAAATCAACTAGCTTCAACAGGTAGTCGGTGACCGTCTGCTCGGGAAAGATCACCTGCGTGGCACGAAAACCGCCCTCGCCGATCAGGTTGGGATGCTGCTGCAGTTCGGTGTTGCGCACCCGCGCGATGCGCGTTGGAATGTTGTAAAGGTCGGCCGCGATCTTGCACGCCACCAGATTGGTTTCATCGAAGGCGGTTACTGCGATGAAGATGTCGGCGTCGGCTCCGCCGGCCGCGTGCAAGGTCGAGGGCAACGCGGCGTTGCCGACCAAACCGCGTAAATCGAAGCGATTCTGCAACTCGGCGACCCGCACGCCATCGGTATCGACCACTGTAATGTCGTTGGCCTCGGATACCAATGCCTCGGCCACCGAAGATCCTACCCTGCCGGCGCCGACGATAATGATTTTCATGCAAGCGGCAGGCGAGGATGCCTAGCGAATACGCGTCTCAGTCGTCGTACTCGTGCGGCGAATAGACGGGCGGCTCGGTGTGTGTTGGCGGCATCTGACTGGCGCTGGAGGCATCGGCAGCAACACGCTCGCTGCGCCGCACGCCGCGTGCGAGTTCGATCCCAAGCTGCTTTAGTTTGCGATACAAATGAGTGCGCTCGAGTCCGGCCCGATCGGCCACGCGCGTCATGCTGTAGTTCTCGCGAGCCAAGTGGTATTCGAAATAAACGCGCTCGAATTGATCGCGCGCCTCGCGCAGCGGTTGATCGAGCGCCACTCCATTGTGCGATTCAGCGACCGCCGGTTCGCCCGCCTGGGCGCCTGACGCCTCTTGACCCTTGCCCACGATCGACGCCGTCTGCTCTACTACCGCCATCAGTACCGGCGCAGCCATGCGGACATTGCGCATAACTCGCCCGCGTTCAAGCCCGGCGCGAACCGCGCTCAGCAGCCTCGTCATTGCAATCGGCTTCTCCAGAAATTCCATGGCACCGAAACGGGTCGCTTCGACTGCGGTATCGATCGTGGCGTGGCCCGACATCATGATGACCGGCATCGTCAGTTGCCCGGTCGAAGCCCACTCCTTCAGAAGCGTCACGCCATCGGTGTCGGGCATCCAGATGTCGAGCAGGATCAGATCGAGTTCCTCACGCGCTCGGGCAGAGCGGGCGGTCGAAGCGTTTTCTGCGGTCACGACGACATGGCCTTCGTCGGCCAGGATTTCCGACAGCAGTTCGCGGATGCCGATTTCGTCGTCGACGACGAGGATGTTAGCCATGACCCTGGATAATTGAATTGCAAGCGACGTTGCAAGCTTACGCCGCGTCGATACCTTGCCCAACCGCACGCCTCAAGCCGCGTGCAAGACGGATGCCGGGCTCACTTCGGCCAGTCTGCGGAACACGATCGTCACGACCGCGCCGCCGCTTTGTCCCATGCCCGAACCCCCTCGATTGACCACCTCGATGCGTGCACGGTGCTCGTCGACGATTTTTTTCACCATCGCCAGACCGAGGCCCGTACCGCTCGACTTGGTTGTGACGTAGGGCTCGAACGCGCGACGCAGTATGTTGGCAGGAAAACCCGGCCCATTGTCTTCGACCGCCAATCGAACGGCGCGCGCTTTGGTATTGGCTTCTTCGATCTCTACCAATTCCGTGCGCACACAGATGCGCGCATCGGTGCGTCCAAGCAACGCGTCCTGTGCATTGGCAAGCAGATTATGAATCACTTGGCGCAATTGCGTGGCGTCGCCTTCAATCAGCGGCAGACCGGCGCGCAACGATAACTCGATGGTTCCACCACTCGCGTCGGCGCCATAGAGCGCAGCGACCTCCTCGACCAACGTGTTCAGCGCAAGCGGAGATAGCCGCGCCGGCGGCACGCGCGCGTAATCGCGAAAGTCATCGACCATCCGCTTCATTGCGGCGACCTGGTTGACGATCGTCAGGGTCCCGCGCTTGAGGACGTCGATGTCGGCAACCGACAATTTATCGATCAGCTTCATCTGCAGGCGCTCCGCCGCGAGCTGGATCGGCGTCAGCGGATTCTTGATCTCGTGCGCCAGGCGACGCGCGACTTCGCCCCAGGCCAACGCGCGCTGAGCCGAAATGATCTGCGTGATGTCGTCGAATACAACGACGTAGCCCAGCCCATCATCGAGCGGCAGACGCGAACCGCGCGCCAAGAGCATCAGCGGCTCGCCTGCGCCCTGCACTTGCCTGCCGGGTGCTTTCTCGACACCCGTTGCAGCCGCCGCGCGCTTGACTTCGACCTGTTGCTGCCACGAATCTTTCGGTGACGCGGTCAACGCGTGATCTGCAAACGCGGTGCTGAGTGCAGAAGCCAGCACAGGGTCGATTTCTTGCAGTGGGCGATCGGCTCGCTGCAGCAGCAGGTGACCCAGAATGCGTGAGGCGCCGTGATTGGCAGTGACCAGCCTGAAATCCTTGTTCAGAACGACGACGCCAGCGGAGAGATTCGCCAGCACCCGCTCAAGGTAGGTCTTGGCGTTTTCGACTTCGCGCTGCTTGGTTTCGACTTGATCACGCGCCTCGGTCAGCTGCCGAGTCATTGCGTTGAACGACTGGGTTAGCAGGTTCAATTCGTCGTTGCCCGGAAACTCGCGCACCTGGCGATAGTTGCCCTCTGCGACCGCTTTCGTGCCCTCGGCCACCTGCAGCAGCGGCGCGGTCATCGAACTCGCCAGCAGAACACTCGACGCGATCGCCGCGAAAATCGCCAGCAACAGCGTTAACGTCAGCGTTAGGCTGTAGATTGTCTGCAGACCCTGACGTGCGAGCGACAGCTCTTGATATTCCCGATAGCCATTTTGGAGCGCCTCGGCGTTGGCAGCGATCGAAGCCGGAACCGGCTGGATCAACTGCAGCAACCGCGCTTCCGTCGGCACTGCCATTCCTCCGAAGATCGAGGCGCGACTCGATTTCGCATCGTCGCGCAGGCCCGAGTTAGCTGCGTCGACACTCTGGGGTATCGGCACAATGACGCGCGCTCGGAGCCCATAGCGCTCCTCAACCGCGCCGGCCTCGCCCTCGATCGTGGCAAAGATGAGCCGCGCTCGCGCCTGCCGAAGTTCGGCAGCGGACGGAACCTCGGGGATCAGCTCTGCCAATCGAGACCCGCTGGTGCCGACCAGCTGTCCGTTGGCCGTGATCAACAATGCGTCTTGAATTCCCCCCTGTTCGCGCAACCGGTTCAGCTGCGACAACTGCGTCGATGGAGACATGTCGGAGAGTTCAAGCGCCCAGTTGCGCGCCTTGGTGCTGACATCGTCCTTAAGGTTATCCAGCGCTGCCCGGCCCAGCGTCAACCCGGAATCCAGCGCCCGCTCAACCCGAACGTCGAACCACGATTCGATCGATCGCGATAAAAACTGCGTCGATACAATGTAGATCAGCACGCCGGGCAGCACGCCCATCAACGCGAATGCAATTGTGAAACGCATCATCATTCGCGCGCCAAATTGCTTGGCGTGCAGCCGCTTGACCAGTCGCCTGATCAGCGCCAGCACCAGCACGAACAACAATGCTGCGATTGCGCCGTTGATGCCGAGGAGCAGCGGGTAGTTGCGTTCGAAGAACGCCGTGTTGCTGCTGGCCGACGTCAGCAGGAACAGCAGCACGCCGCCGGCAGCGAGCGCGGCAAGCAGACCGTAGCGAAGTGCGCGCGACATCGATTGCCCCTGCGCTAGCGGACCAGTTCGGTCGCAACCGGCACTTCGCGCCAGTCAGACGCCAACGTCCACTCGCGACTGGTGATCGCATTCACCTGAAACGGCTTGGGCAATTGCGTGACGTCGAGTCGCATTCGGACCTGCGCATCGTATTCGTCGCGCGGCGATAGAAGACCTTTGTCGGCCACTTTCCAGTTGCGAACGCTTTTTAGCAGAGACAGCGCCTCGTCAAGCGACTCAAACGATTGCGACAGCCCGCCGCGACCCAATCGATACTGGCGCGTCAGCGGACTATAAGATAGACGATACGTCAGCGTGCTCGCGGCAACTTTGCGATCAAACCAGTACCAGCGCTTACGAAACAGCTCGAAGTCGATGTTGAAATAAAGCGCAATACCTTTTTGCACCGCTTCCTCGAGCGCCTGCGGCAGTTCAAACTCGAATGTGGCATTGAGCAGCAGAGCGTCGGCCGTTTCGCGCGCCGGTTCAAGAACGGCAGCCATCACACCTATCCGCTCCTGCGATGCAGCCGCTAAAGGCGTCGCGGCCAGCATGGCAGCGACCAGCCACACCATCCACGGCGGCGATTTCAAACCAAGTTTGGACGCGGCCCTCGTTTTCATCGGGTCTTTTCGAGCAATGCGTAGAAAAAACCGTCGTGCAGCGTCGGCAGCCCGCAATCCTGCCACGCAGCCACGCTGGTCGAAGTCGGCAGCAGTTGTGCCGCCGGCAACGGCACCTGGCGCGCGTCGGGACGCCGCTCTAGGAAGCGATTGATTTGCTCGCGCCCCTCTTCAGGAAACAGCGAACAAACGACGTAAAGCAGCCTACCACCCGGGGTTAACAGCGGCCATAAGGCATCCAGCAATTCCCGCTGGACCGTTGTCAATTGCGCAACATCCGTCGGACGCCGCAACCACGGGATGTCCGCATGACGTCGGACGATACCCGACGCCGTACAGGGCGCGTCGAGCAGGATCCGTTCGTACAACACGCCTGTGTCGGGCTGCCTCGCATCACCAATGACGATGCGTGCAGCCACGCCGATGCGGCGCAAATTTTCCTCAATCCGCAGCGCGCGATCGGGATCAACCTCGAGCGCCGTCAGGTCGGTTGCGCCCAGCTCGGCCAGATGCGCGGTCTTGCCGCCGGGCGCCGCACACGCATCGAGAACTCGCATTCCAGGTCGTGCGTCGAGCCATGATGCGGCCAACTGGGCTCCGCCATCTTGAATCGAAACATCGCCAGCGGAGAAGCCGGGAATCGCTGACACCGGACGCGGCTCGTGCATCCAGAGTGCTTGCGGGCCCACGCGCATCGCGCTGATGCCGAGGTCTTGAAGCGTCCGCAGGTAGGCATCGACCGAGAGACGGGACGTATTGACCCGCAGCACTAAAGGGGGCGGTTGCTGCTGAGACTCGGCGATTGCCTTCCAATCGGGCGGATACGCGCGTTGCAAGCGCTCGATCCACCAGCGCGGCAAGTTGTAGTGGACGACCTCATCGACCCGCAGATCGGCCAACAGGCTTTCGCGCTCACGCACAAAAGTGCGGAGCAAGGCGTTGACAAAACCCGATGCCGCACGTGTTTTAGGACTCGAGCGTGCTGCGCTGACTGCCTGATCGACAACAACATGATCGCCGTATCTGCCGCTTTGCAACTGAGCAAGAGAGACCGCAAGCAGCGCTGCCACATCACGCGCGGGGGTACGCGCAGACAATCGCTCAATGATGCGCTCGCTGGCGGCGAGATGACGTACCGCGCTGTATGACGCGTCCTGCACTGCGGGGCGAAGATTGGGGCGCTTATCAACAACCGCCGCGATGGCTCGGTCGAGCGACTGGCCGGCTCGAAACAGCCGCCAGACCATCGCCGCTTGCTGCAGCACCTCTGCCAGCGGGGGCGCGTCGACCGGGCTCACTCCGCGATGACAGCGGCCGAGCCGGCGAACCGATCGCCCGCGTTTACCGCAAAGCCCGCCAGGAATTCGCTCGCGTTGACGCGCTTGCCGCCAGCGCGCTGCAGTTCGGTGACCAACAGTTCACCGTCACCGCAAACAACACGCACACCGGCCTTGTCAGCAGCGCGCACGATGCCAATTTCTTCGCTGCGCGCCAGTGCCGGGGCGCTGATAGCACGACAGCGCCACAGCCTGATCGTCGTTCCCTTGAGGGAGCTCGACGCGACCGGGAACGGATCGAAGGCGCGCACTTTGCGCTCGAGCTCGACCGCGGGTGCGGACCAATCCAACAATGCTTCCGACTTGTTCAGTTTGGGAGCGTACGTGGCACCTGCGCCCTGCGGCGTTGCAACCAATTGATCGACATTGCGCAGCGCGTCGACGATCAGCCGTGCGCCGACGTGCGACAGCTTCGTCGTCAGCGTCGCGGCCGTATCGTCGGAGTCGATCGGGATCGTTTCGGCCAACAGCATCGGTCCCTTATCGAGCCCCGCGTCCATCTGCATGATGGTGATGCCAGTTTCGACGTCGCCTGCTTCGATGGCACGCGCAGCGGGTGCCGCCCCGCGCCAGCGAGGCAGCAGCGAGGCGTGGATATTAAGTGCGGAAAGCTTCGGGCTCCATTTTCCCGGCAATCCGCGCGGGATATCGAGAATCTCGGGGGGCAGGATCAGTCCGTACGCGGCGACCACCAGTACGTCGGCGCCGACGTCGCGCAGAGTTGCCTGCGCTGCCAATGCATCATGACCCTTGCGCAGTGACACGGGCGTGTGCACCGCAATTCGGTGCGCTATCGCGACCCTTTTGACAGCGCTCGGGGCGAGCTTCAAGCCCCGGCCGGCCGGCCGGTCAGGTTGAGTCAGAACCAAAGGCACCGTCCAGCCAACGCTCGAGGAGGCGGCCACGATCGCGTCCAGAGCAACTGCCGCGAAATCCGGCGTGCCGGCAAAGACGATTTTCACTAAATGTCCTCATGCCTTTCTACATCTGACGAAACAGGTGCACGTACTGCCGCGCGACCGGCAGTTCGCGCGCGGTGTCGCGCATTCTGACGTACAGCTTGCCAGCCAGGTCGCGACGGGTCGATGCCACGGCATGCAAATTGACGATGACCGAACGGTGTATCTGCGCAAAGTCGTCAGCCCTCAGCTGCTGGCCGAGCTCTGATAGCGGCACACGAATCAACCACTCGCTGACTTCAGCCCCTTCGCGCGCGAACACACACGTGTACTTATCGTCGGCCTGAAAGTACAGCACGTCTCCGACAGGAATCTGCTGCGTAATCTCGCCATCCGCCGAGCGCTTGCTCGCGCGAATCCAGCGCAGATGCCGCGCATCGTCACGGCTCGCCAGGTGATTCGAGATCTGCTCCAGCAGCGGCACGAGGTCCCGGACCGGGTTCGGCGATGGTCCGCGTTTGCGCAGCTTGTTGATCGCGATCGAGAGCCGTTCGTCGGTCACCGGCTTTAGCAGATAGTCGACGGCATCGCGTTCGAATGCATTGACTGCGTATTGATCGTACGCAGTGACAAATACAACTTGGATGTCGCCCTTCAGTTGTTGGGCGATCTGCAGCCCACTCGCACCCGGCATGCGAATGTCAAGAAACGCAATGTCCGGCGCGTGCGTCGCAATCGCGGCCGCGGCCGAGGGTCCGCTGTCGGCGACCGCGACGATCTCGAGCTCGGGCCATAGCCTCGATAACTTGTCACGCAGATATTGCGCCAGATGCGGCTCATCGTCTGCAATGATTGCCTTCATGCGACTTCTGTGACGAGCGGCATCGTCACCCTGACTCGGGTACCACACCCGAGTTCCTCAACCACCAGCCGCGCCTTTTCGCCGTACAGCGAAAACATTCGATCACGCAGGTTGGAAAGACCTACCCCAGCGCCGGACTGCGGCGTAAATCCGAGGCCGTCGTCTTCGACATCGAGTTGCAAGGTTCCGTCGGCCGCGCGCGCAACCAAGCGCACGCTACCGCCCGCGAGCTTCGGTTCGAGTCCGTGCTTGATCGAGTTCTCGACCAGCGGCTGCAGCGACAAGGGCGGAATCCGGGCGTCCTGCAACTCTTTGGGCACATCGATCGTGTATGACAGCCGCTCGCCCATCCTGATACTCAGGATATCCAGATAGGCGGCAATTAGCGCCGCCTCCTGTCCAAGCGTGGTGCGATCGCTGCGACTGGCAGCGAGCGATGCGCGCAGCAATTCGATCAGGCGCTCGAGCATGACGCGCGCTTTGTCGGGTGCAGTGTCGATCAAGCTGACGACATTGGCGAGCGTGTTGAACAGAAAATGGGGTTCGATTTGCGCCTGCAGCGAGCGCAGTTGTGCATCCACCGCCTGGCGCTGCAGCTCGGCGGATTTGGCGCGCTCGCGTTCACCGTCCGCTTCGGCGCGGGCCAATCGCGCCTTGCCGGCAAGATATCCGTACCAGATCGTCGAAAAGATGATGGATACAAGGACAATTGCGACAATCACACGCGGTGCACCCTGCACGATGTGCCCTGCATCGACTCCGAGCAAAGTCAACCCAATCCAGTAACCGATCAGACAGCCGACGATCGGGATGCCGGCAAAATAGAGCACCCGGCTGCGCGGCGAAAACTCTTCAATGCGCTCACGCCCGACCAGATAGGAGCCGATCTCGTACAAGGCATGGATCGTCAGCCCGATCGCCTGGGCGATCACGAGGTTCGATGCGAAAAACCGGAGAATGTCGGCGCGATCTCCGAACCCCCAGGCGATCAGAGTCATCAGCGCTGCGATCACCGTGTTGAACGACACCGTCCACAGAATCTGAAGCCAGGCGGGACCGGCAGAACAGGTCGACAACGATAGCCAGCTGCGCCACGACTGGCGTACTGCGGATGCGTTCGCCATGAAGGCTCGCTGAGGTAGGAGAGGCGTCAATGTAGCTCTCACGCGGAGATTGCACGGCCAACTCGTGACGAAGCGCTGCGAACGCGGCGCCAATCGACCGAATCCGGCCGCAGCAGTGTCAGGCCGCCTTGACCTTGCGCTTGCGCATTCGCGTCTTGATCCGCGACTGCTTCAGAGGCGACAAGTATTCGACAAAGACCTTTCCGATCAAGTGGTCCATTTCATGCTGTACGCACACCGCCAGCAATCCCTCACAGTCAATCTCATAGGGTGCACCGTCTACGCGTTGCGCCCGCACACGAACCCTTGCGGGACGGGTCACTGCGTCGTAGACCCCCGGCACCGACAGACAGCCCTCTTCGCATTCAACCAGTTCGGCCGAGGCCCATATGACTTCGGGATTGATCAATATATGCAACTGGTCCTTCGTCTCGGAGACGTCCACCAGCAGCAACCGTTCGTGCACATCGACCTGGGTCGCAGCCAACCCGACTCCCGGAGCCGCGTACATCGTCTGCGCCATGTCTTCCACCAGTCGACGCAAACGCTCATCGAAGCGAGTCACGGGCCGCGCGACGGTCTTCAGCCGCGGGTCCGGATACTCGATGATATTAAGAAATGCCACTGATCCTCCGCAACCAAGCCAAAATACCGGCAGACGGCATGCCGGTCACCGTTCAATCGGCCTTAAATGCCCGAACTTTGCGTGCTTTTCAAGCGCCCATTGCAGGCCGAGTACGCCAAACTGCGCGACCCAACGCTTCGGTTACGACCTATGGCATCGCGCCTAGTCGGGATCGAGGGTCCGGAGTAACCGTTGCTATATCAATGCATTACCGTCAAAATTTGCAGCCCGTTATTAGATATCAGCACAATCCGAAAAAGTTCAAGACTGCGAACCGGGTTGTCCCGACCGTGTTCGTTAGGCTAATCCGCTGGATCTGTCGGCTGAGTGCTCAGCTGACTCCGGGGTGGCAATCGATCAGCACGACCAGGAGCTTGCATGACCAACATTAAAGTAGGCGTCTTTCCGGCCACCGCGATATTCGCCTTTTCTCTGCTGGCGGGCAGTGTCGCGGCGCAGGACGCGGCTCCGGCGTCGCGGCTACCGATTACGCCCAAACAGCGGGACATCGCCGATCAGGTGGCGCATTTGGGCGTTCCGCTGGCTGCGCTGGCGCCGAGCGCGCCCGATCGCTACACCGTGAAGAGCGGCGACACACTATGGGACTTGTCGCGCATGTACCTGGTCAGCCCATGGCGCTGGCCCGAGCTGTGGGGCATGAACAAGACCCAAATCAAGAATCCCCATCTGATCTATCCCGGACAGGTCCTGGTATTGATCAAGGACGGGAACCGAGCTCGGCTTGAAGTTGCAGGCGGTGACCGCGAACCCGGCGTAGGACGCCTTGAGCCCCGGATTCGGGAGTTAGCCGGCGACCGTGCGGCGATTTCTGCTATCCCGACCAATCTGATCGCACCATTCTTGTCACAGCCGCTGGTACTTGACGCCAGCGGTCTCAGCGACTCTCCGCGCATCGTCGCGACCCAGGAAGGACGAGTATTCGTCGGCCGCGGCGACGACGCCTATGCACGCGGCATCCAGGACGACGCCATCGTCAACTACAACGTGTTCCGACCGCTGCGTCCGCTGTACGACCCTGACGATAAAGTCCGCAAGAAACCGATCGCGTACGAAGCGTTCTATCTGGGAACCGCCAACAAGGTCGGCGGCGGTGAAATCGCCAAGATGCGGATCGACTCCAGCAAGCAGGAGATCGGCGTCGGCGACCGGTTGTTGCCCGTAGAGCGCCAGGAACTGATTTCGTATGTTCCCAAGCGGCCGAACGCGCCGATCGACGCGCGCGTGATCGCCATCTACGACGGCGTGCGGTATGCCGGCGGCGGGCAGATCATCACGCTCAGCCGTGGTTCTGACGAGGGTGTAGTCCTCGGAGATGTGCTGCAGTTGATGCGGACCGGAGAAACGAAACTCGACCGAACCGCCAGTAAGCGCGAGTTCATCAAGCTGCCGGACGAACAGATCGGTCTGGCGTTCGTATTCCGCACTTTTCCCGCCATTTCTTACGCGTTGATCCAGCGCGGCACCATGGCTGTAGAGGTCGGTGACCGTGCTTCCAACCCCAGCGATGCGCTCGATCTAACCAACCCGACAGAGCGCGAGGCGGATATCACGCAGGCTCCGCAGCAACCAGTGCGCGCTCCCTACGCGCGCTAGGCTAGCGCGCGGTCCTTCGACTCTTGCATGCAGGCGGCCGAACGCGCCGCCTGGCTGCGCCTGATCCTTTCGCCAGGTCTTGGGCCGCGCACGGCTCGCCTTCTTCTTGCGACCTATGGTCTGCCCGACGCCATTTTCGAGGCGGGCATTGCGGCGTTGCTGCGCGTGGTCCCGGAGCCACTGGCGCGCATTTTGGCGCAGCCCGCCAGCGCAGAGGTTCAATCTGCCGTCGACACGACGGAGCAGTGGCTGGCAACAGCCACCGGGCATGCTTTGATCACGCTAGCTGACGCGAGCTATCCGCAATCTTTGTTGACCACCGCGGACCCGCCGCCTGCACTGTTCGCGGTGGGCCGACTCGAACTGCTGAATCGCCCAGCCATCGCGATCGTAGGCAGCCGCAACGCCACACGGCAGGGCATCGAAAACGCGCACGGGTTCGCTCGTTCACTCGCGCAGTCGGGAGTTACGATCATCAGCGGGATTGCGCTTGGCATCGACGCGGCGGCACATCGCGGTGCACTGGATGCCGATTCGGATGCTTCGACGATCGCAGTGGTCGGCACCGGCGTCGATCGGGTCTATCCAGCCAGCAACCGGCGGCTCACGCAAGAGGTACGCGAGCGTGGCGTCGTAGTCTCCGAATTCGCGTTGGGGACGCCGGCCATTGCGCACAATTTTCCGCGCCGAAACCGCATCATTGCCGGTATGGCGCGCGGCGTGTTGGTGGTCGAAGCCGCGCTGCGATCCGGGTCTTTGATTACCGCACGCTTGGCCGCCGACAGCGGCCGCGACGTGTTTGCGGTGCCGGGCTCGATTCACTCGCCACTTGCCAAGGGCTGCCACCGGCTGATCCGCGACGGCGCCAAGCTCGTCGAGTCCGCCCAGGATGTCCTTGACGAGATGGGGGTTGTCGGCAGGCCGGTGGATCGCGCCCAGGACAAGCCCGACGAGCCCGCAGTGCACGCCGATGTGCTGAAGCTGGTGGGCCACGACCCGGTAGACCTCGAATACCTGGTCGAGCACAGCGGACGCGAAGCCGGCGAGCTTGTCGGTGCATTGCTTGAGCTCGAACTGGCACAATATGTTGCGCGTCTCCCCGGTAACCGCTACCAAAGGTTGTGTTAATCCCACTATCTCGCTTTACAGACTGCCGACCGTCGCATAGATTGCGCGCTTTCCCCGCTCGCGGTCATGCGGGTTCGCGAGATAGCTCCTGACGTGTTCGACGTTCTTGTCTATCTGTACGAAAACTATGGCGCGCTGCATGCGTGCCCGGACGCCGACTCGCTTTCAAAACGCCTCACCGACGCCGGATTCGACGACGACGAAATATTGGACGCGCTGGTCTGGTTGTCGGGTTTGCAGCTGATCACCTCCGAATCGATTGCTGTTGGCCCCGAGAGTGAACGAGCCTTCCGAATTTATGCTGCCGCGGAGTTCGAGCGACTCGGCAGCGAGGCCGTGGGCTTTTTGAGCTTTCTCGAGCAGGCTGCGCAGTTGACGCCGACTCAGCGCGAAATCGTCATCGAACGCGCATTGGCCACCGACGAAGTCCCAATTTCGCTCGACATGCTCAAGGTCATCGTCCTGATGGTGCTATGGAGCCAGCAGGCCGACATCGACGTGTTGCTGCTCGAAGAACTGCTGGGCGCAGGCGACGACCGCGCCTTGCACTAGCCTACGTAGTTCCACTTTCGCCAGCCGCGCGCAATTCGGTGGGGCTGTGCCCCACATTCCTTGGTTTCGTGGGTCTTTCTATTTAGTTGTTATCCTAAAAAAAGGAACAAGCTAGGACCCCCGCTGGTTATTACCCCGCTTTCACTGATGTCAAAAGCCCTGATCATTGCCGAAAAGCCTTCCGTGGCTGCCGATATCGCGCGCTCGCTGGGCGACTTCACCAAGCACGCCGACCACTTCGAGAACGATCAGTACGTTCTGTCCTCCGCGGTCGGCCACTTGCTCGAGTTGCGCGCGCCCGAGGCCTATGACGTCAAACGCGGCAAGTGGACGTTCACCCATCTGCCGGTAATTCCGCCGCACTTCGACTTGGCGCCCATCGCGCGCAGCGAGGCGCGGCTCAAAGTGTTGATGCGGCTGATCAAGCGCAAAGACGTCGGCCTGCTGATCAACGCCTGCGACGCCGGGCGAGAAGGCGAGCTCATTTTTCGCTACATCGTGCAGGCTGCGAAGGCCCGGCAGCCGGTGCGCCGGCTGTGGCTGCAATCGATGACGCCGGCTGCGATTCGTGAAGCATTCGATCGGCTGCGCAGCGACGACGAAATGATGCCGCTCGCCGACGCGGCGCGCAGCCGCTCGGAAGCGGACTGGCTGGTCGGCATCAACGGTACGCGCGCGATGACCGCGTTCAACAGCAAGGAAGGCGGATTTTATCTGACCACGGTTGGCCGGGTGCAGACTCCGACTCTGGCGATCGTGGTCGAGCGCGAAGACAAGATTCGGAAATTCATCTCGCGTGACTACTGGGAAGTGCGAGCCGCGTTTGACGCGGCCGCTGGAAGGTATGAAAGCCGCTGGTATGCACCGAAGTTCAAGAAGTCGGACGACGTCGACGCACGTGCCGAGCGCATCTGGGACGAGAAAAGCGCAGTCGGGATTGCCGACGCGTGCCGCGGCAAGACGGGCACCGCCACCGAAGAAGCCAAGCCAAGCACGCAGCTCGCCCCGCTGCTGTTCGATCTGACCTCTCTGCAACGCGAGGCGAATTCGAAATTCGGCTTCTCGGCCAAGACCACGTTATCGATTGCGCAGGCACTGTACGAACGGCACAAGGTCCTGACGTACCCGCGGACCGACTCCCGTGCATTGCCCGAAGACTACGTCGCAACCGTGCGCAAAACGATGGATGCGCTGAGCAGCGTGGCGCCGTATCGCGAGTTCGCGAAAAAGATCGTCAAAGGTGGATGGGTCAAGCCAAACAAGCGCGTCTTTGACAACGCCAAAGTGTCGGACCACTTCGCGATTATTCCTACGCTGCAGCCGCCGAAGCAGCTGTCCGAAGTCGAGGCGAAGTTGTATGACCTGGTCGTCAAACGCTTCCTGTCGATCTTTTTCCCCGCCGCCGAATATCTGGTGACGACTCGCATCACCGAGGTCGAGGGACATTCGTTCAAGACCGAGGGCAAAGTCCTGGTCGAGCCCGGCTGGCTTGCCATCTATGGCCGCGAGGCGGTGGAAGAGCAGGGTTCGCTGCCGAGGATTGAACAAGGCGAACGTGTTCATACAAGAGAAGTGCAGCCGCTCGCACTCGCGACCCGCGCTCCCGCGCGCTACACCGAAGCCACGCTGCTGTCTGCAATGGAAGGTGCGGGCAAGTTGATCGAGGACGACGACTTGCGCGCTGCGATGGCGGGCAAGGGGCTGGGCACACCGGCCACGCGGTCGACCATCATCGAAGGGCTGATCGATCAGCGCTATATGGTGCGCGATGGAAAGGACCTGCGGCCGACGCGCAAGGCGTTTGACCTGATCACACTGCTGAAGGGTCTGGACGTGCCCGAGTTGACTGCGCCCGAACTGACCGGTGAGTGGGAACACAAGCTGTCGTTGATGGAGCATGGCCAGCTCAAGCGCGATCTGTTCATGAAAGAGATCGCCGGCATGACGAAGAAGGTGGTCGACCGCGCCAAGAGTTATCAATCGACAACCGTCCCGATCGATGATCCCGCCACGCTTGCGACTCCGTGTCCGAACTGTGGGAAGAAGATCGTCGAGAACTATCGGCGCTACGCGTGCACGAAGTGCGATTTCTCGTTGCCTAAGCATCCAGGCAGCCGGACCTTCGAAGTCGAAGAGGTCGAGCAATTACTGCGAGATCGAACCATCGGTCCGCTGCAGGGATTTATCAGCAAAATGGGACGGCCGTTTTCGGCCGTGCTCAAGATCACGCCCGAGCTCAAGATCGAATTTGATTTCGGACAGAGCAACGAAGGCGAGGGCGGCGAACCAATCGACTTTGCGAGCTTTACACCAATCGGGCCGTGCCCAAAGTGCGGCGGCGGCGTGTTCGAGCAGCCGATGTCGTATCTGTGCCAGAACAGCGTCGGACCGGAGAAGCGTTGCGACTTCCGTTCGGGCCGGGTGATCCTGCAGCAGCCCATCGATTCAGCCCAAATGGCCAAGCTTCTCGCCGACGGCCGTACCGATGTCATGCGCGGCTTCGTTTCGAATCGAACGCGCCGAAAATTTTCGGCTTTCCTGATCAGGAAGCCCGACGGCACCACCGGTTTCGAATTCGAACCGCGGGCGGTGAAGGTAGGCGCGGCTAAACGTGCCGGTAAGGCCGTCAACGGCGTCGCCGTCGAAGCGGCGCCGCCGGTCGCTAAGGTTGCGAAGCCGCGAGCGCGGCCCGCAGTGGTCGGCGTCACAGGCGCCTCGCCAGTGAAGGCGCGCAAACAGGTTCGCAAGACCGCCGGCGCTGCGGTTCGGAAAACCGCCACCAAATCCGCGCGCAGCGTCGGCAGCAGAAAGCCCGCAGCGCGCGGCTAGTGTCGAGATTGACTTCGGTTGATTACGTCCGGCGCCGGTTGATCGGCGCCTCGTCGGCCGCCGCACTGAGCGCCGCATCCGGCGCGACGCTCGCACAACTTTCTTCTGGCAAAACGCTGCGCGTCATTTTGACGGCGCCACCCGGCTCGTCGATCGATCTGCTGGGCCGTGTGATCGCCGACAAACTGCGCGAACGCGTCGGCACCGCGGTGCTGGTGGAAAATCGGCCCGCTGCCGGTGGCACCGTCGGTACGAACGAGGTGGCCAAGGCCGCACCCGACGGCGCAACCATCGGCCTGTCGTTCACCGGTCCGCTGGCGACTGCGCCGTTTCTGTACTCAAAGCTGCCGTACCACCCGGCGAAGGACTTGGCGCCGATCGTTCTGGTCGGCACAGGGCCGAACATCCTGGCCGTTACAAGCTCGCTGCCGGTCAATTCATTCAAAGAGTTTCTTGCCTACGCGCGGCAGCGCCCGGGGCAGCTGAACTACGCCTCGGTCGGCAACGGCAGCGCATCGCACCTGTCGATGGAATTGCTGAAGACCGAGGCAGGTTTGTTTCTGGTTCACATTCCGTTCAACGGTGCGCCACCCGCGGTGCAGGCGACCGCCGCAGGTCAAGTGCACGCGGTGATGTCGAATCCAACGACGCTGTTGCCGTTGGTGCAGTCGGGGCGCATAAGGCTGTTGGCGGTCACCAGCCGCGAGCGGTGGCCGGCACTACACGATCTTCCGACCATTCGCGAAAGCGGTTTTCCGGACTTCGAAGCGATCGCTTGGAATGGATTCGTGGCGCCGGCGGCGACTCCGCGGGCACGCACCTACGAACTCAATCGAGAGATCAACACAATTCTTACGATCCCCGACGTGAGGTCCCGCATCGAAGCGGCGGGTTGGCAGATCGGCGGCGGAACGCCCGAGTCGTTCGGCGCATTCATGCAGGGCGAACGCGTTCGCTGGCAACCAGTCATCAAGCGCAGCGGCGCGCGCCTGGACTAGGGAGGCTCAATTCATCGTGATTGCATCGGCCGCTGCCAGCGACGACAGCAAAGCGGCGTTCGTATCGCCCATCGATATGCCGACCAGCTGCGCGGCACGCTCGGAGCCCACCGCATCGCCGCGTTCGATCACTTCCGCCAGCGCCAGGTAAACGCCGTACGCTCCTTCGTGTGCGCGCACGGCATCGAGCACGGCTCGGGGTAGCGCAGCGGAAGCAAAGAGACGCTCGTGCGAGTGGCCGGTAATCTGCTGCAGCAGAGAAAACGCACCGACCGCGAACAGATCGTCGCGCATGCCTCCCACCTGATTAGCCAGCGCTTCGAGGAAAAAACCTCTTTGCACCGCCATATAGATCAGTGGCATCGAGCGCGTGCTCGTGCACGACACGCCCAGTAGCAGCACCAGCCAACGCACCAGCCGCTTGTAACCGAGGACCATGATCGCGTGGCGCAGCGAGGTAATCGGTGCCGTGTGCGAAGTGCCCGACGCGAACGCCGGCCCGTTGATCACCGACAGCAGCATCAGCGCGAGACTCGGCTCGTTCTTGAACGCGCGCTCCAGCGCGACGACGTCGGCATCGGCCTGAATCAGGCGCACGATATCGAGCACCGCACGCCGTGTCGGCTCGAGTCCCGCAGAAGGTTCCACGGTCGGCTCATCGAGCGGCCATCCGATGGTGGCCTGCGCGCCGTGACCCAGCGCGGATTCGACTTCGGCACGCGTGTGCGTATCGCGCACCCACAGCGGCAGCATCGCAGCGTCCTGTTCAGGCTTCCCGCCGCCGGTAACGGCTGCGGAGAACAGGCGATGCAAATCGCGAGGAAGCGGATGGGCCGACTTGCGCAGCACGAACTGAACGCCATCGCGGTGAGCGGTTTCGATCAAGGCCACGTGACGCGGCGTCAACGACTCGCCGACCACCTCCAGCATCAGGCTGCTCTTGCCGATCGCCTTCTTGCTCCAGGCGGCGATCTCTGTCAGATCGGATTCGAATGACGATGGCCCGGACGCGAGCACGACCAGTCCGCGCGGCAACAGCGATGCCTGATCGTTCATCGCCGCGATCACCGCGCCCAGCGTCGACGTCGATTTACTGTCTGCGGCACCGGGTATCGTTCCGATCTCGATCCTTACGCCGAGGATTCGCCGGTCGCGTCCGACGATCGGGCGCCAGCCGAGCCGCAAGTGATCCAGCGCAACGCCCTCGCTGGATACCTGGGATTTCGAGCCATCGAGTCGCGTGAGGGAGCCGTCCATCACTGATTTTCGGCGCAACCTCGCCTGCGCTTGAACAGTCAGAAGCGCGAAAAGAACGGCTTCAGCAGGGCTTGGCCGATTTGACCGCAGTTGCCGGACGTCAAGGCGCGCACGCAGACGCATGCGACAATCCGCCCCCTTTTGCGCCGCCCAAATCGACTCGGCGGTCGCCGCGACCGTGACCCGTCATCCCTTCGTCAAATCGATGCCGTTGTTTGCATCCACCATTTTGCTGTCGGCTTTTCTGCTGTTCCTGGTACAGCCGATCATTGCCAAGCAGATCCTGCCGTGGTTCGGCGGAACGTCGGCCGTTTGGACGACATGCCTGGTGTTTTTCCAGGTTGGGCTGCTTGCCGGCTACACCTATTCGCATCTGATCACGCGCTATCTGCCACCCAGACACCAGGTGCGCTTGCACATCAGCTTGCTGGTCCTGAGCCTGTTGTTTCTGCCGATCATTCCGAGCGAAGCGCTCAAGCCCGGCGCGGGTGCCGACGCTGCGCTTCGCATCGTCGTGTTGCTGATGGTGACGATCGGGCTGCCGTATTTCCTGCTGTCCTCGACCGGTCCGCTGCTGCAGAAATGGGTGGCACCCCACTTTCCGGACAAAACCGTCTACCGGCTCTTTGCGTTGTCCAACCTCGGTTCGCTGATCGGCTTGCTTGCATTTCCATTTGCAATCGAACCGTTCTCGACGGCGCACACCCAGTCGATCGCGTGGAGCGCTGCCTATGGATTGTTTGCGGTCGCGTGCGCAGCGTCTGCTTGGTCATCGCAACCGACCGAAAATGCCGATGTCGCAACTGCGCGCTCGGAGGCGGATGGCCCGCCCGGCCCGACACCGCGGTTTGCCGACTACGCGCTGTGGCTCGCATTCGCTGCACTGGGCTCGGTGTTGCTGCTGGCGTCGACCAGCCACATCACGCAAAACATCGCGTCGGTGCCGTTCCTTTGGGTGCTGCCACTGTCGCTGTATCTGCTGACGTTCGTCGTTGCCTTCGAGGGCCGAGGCGGTCGCGGCTGGTATCAGCGCAGTTGGTTTCTTTTTCCAACCTTGCTGTTGCTGGTTGCAATGGCCGCGGGATTGTCGGCCAATCGAGGCGTGCTCGACGTCAGTCTTGCGGTGCCGCTTTATACGATCGGCATGATGATGGCGGCGCTTTTCTGCAATGGCGAGCTGGCGCTGAGCAAGCCTGTGCCGCGCTATCTAACGCAGTTTTATTTGACGATCTCCCTGGGCGGAGCGCTCGGTGGACTGCTGGTCGGGCTGGTCGCGCCGCGAGTCTTTCCAACCTACTTTGAGTTCCCCGTGGCGCTGGTACTGCTGGCGTCGCTCGCAGTGCTGGTTGCGCGCAAGACGCGCTGGCTGCTCGGTCCGGCGGTCGTCGCAGTGCTCGCAACCGGATGGTTCGGCAGCGAATACATCAGCTTTCTGCGCGATGAAACCGTCTATATGCACCGCAATTTCTACGGCACGTTGCGCGTAAAGGAGCAAGGCGAAGGCGATCAGCAGGTGCGACGCCTGTTGCACGGCGTGATCCTGCATGGCGAGCAGCAGACGATCAACGCAAACCGCCTCGAGCCTGGAACGTACTACGCCCGCTCGTCGGGCGTCGGCCGCGCGATCGCAGCGCGACAGCATGATCAATCCGCAGTCAGGCTGGGCTTTGTCGGCCTCGGAGTCGGCACCTTGTCCGCTTATGGACGCGCGGGTGACGTGCTGCGTTTTTACGAGATCGATCCCGACGTGCTGGCGCTGGCGAAGACTCAGTTCTCATACTTGGGCTCCTCGCCGTCGACGATCGAATATGTAATCGGCGACGCCCGTTCGTCAATGGAGCGCGAACTGGCGGCAGGAGCGCTGCAGCGCTACGAGGTGCTTGCGATTGATGCTTTTTCCAGCGATTCGATCCCGGTTCATCTGATTACTGACGAAGCTCTGCAGCTGTACTTCAAGCATCTGAAGCCCGATGGCATCCTCGCAGTTCACATCTCGAACCGCTTTCTCGACCTGAAGCCGGTACTGGCCAATATTGCGCAGGCGCAAGGTCTGACTGCGAGACTGGTCACCGATACTCCGCCCGACACCAGCTCAGCATCATTGACGGACTGGGTGCTGATCGCCCGATCTCCGGCGTCTTTCGAATCCGAGCAACTGGCCGAAGTCGCCGAGCCAATCGAACCGAATCCTCATTTTTCGCTGTGGACCGATCAGTTCAACAACTTGTTTGACATCCTGAAATCACACCCGATCAAAGAGCTTCGACGCTTGATCGGTTGGAACAACGAATCGAACTAAGCACGTCATTCGCCAACGACTCACCATGCCAACGCAACGCAAATCGAGCATCGTCGTCAAGAACTCGCGTATCCACGGACGCGGCGTGTACGCCGGGCGCCGTTTCAAGGCCGGCGAAAACATCATCGAATACAAAGGCCAGCGCATTGCCTGGAAGGAGGCCGATCGGCGCCCTCCATCGGATCCGCAGGACCCGTATCACACGTTCTTCTTCTCACTGGACGATCAGAAGACGGTCATCGATGCCGGCGTCGGTGGCAATGCCGCGCGCTGGATCAACCATTCGTGCGACCCAAACTGCGAGACCGAGGAAACGGATGA
>JBDUCU010000146.1:0-6587 GCA_040003315.1 Burkholderiaceae bacterium
TCGCGTCGTCGACCACGATGCCGATCGCGAGCACCATGCCGAACAGCGTCAGCGTGTTGATCGAGTAGCCGAGCATCAGCAAGCCTGCGAACGTGCCGATCAGTGACACCGGCACCGCGATGATCGGAATCAACGTCGCGCGCCAGCTCTGCAGGAAGAGATAGACGACCAGAAAAACCAGAATGACCGCGATGCCCAGCGTCAGCACGACTTCGCGAATCGACACTTCGACGAAGCGCGTCGTGTCGTACGGAACCGCATACGAAAGCCCGGCGGGAAAGTCGGGCTTCAGCCGATCCACGGTGGCGATAACGCTTTTCGCGACGTCGAGCGCGTTGGCGCCGGGCTGCAGAAAGATACCGACCAGCGTCGCGTTCTGGCCGTTATAGCGGCCGATGAAATCGTAATCGCGCGATCCCAGTTCGACGCGTGCAACGTCTCGCACACGGATCGTCGAACCGTCAGGGCTGCTGCGCACGATGACGTTTTCGAATTCCTTTGGATCGGCCAGCCGTCCCTGCGTCGTAATTGTGTACGCGAGCTCCTGCGATCCGTTCTTGTCAGAGGCGTATGGCGCCTGTCCGATCTTGCCGGCAGCAAACTGGGCGTTCTGCTCGTTGATCGCGCGCACGACGTCGCCCGTCGTCAGCTTCAGCTGCGCAAGGCGATCGGGCCGCAGCCAGATCCGCATCGCGTAGTCCTTGGCGCCGAAGATCTGCACGTTGGTCGTGCCGGGCAGCCGCTTCAACTGATCGAGCACATTGAGCGTCACGTAGTTCGACGTGAACAGATCGTCGAACTTGCCTTCGGGCGAATAAAACGCCAGCACCTGCAGGAACGCCGACGAGCCTTTTTCCACCGTCACGCCCTGGCGCCGCACTTCCTGCGGCAAGCGCGCTTCCGCCTGCTTGACGCGATTGTTGACGTTCAGCGCAGCCTGGTCGACGTCTGTGCCGATGTTGAAGGTGACCTGGATCTCGACTGCGCCGTTGCTCGAAGAATTCGAGCTCATGTACAGCATTTTCTCGACGCCGTTGATGGCGTTCTCGAGCGGTGCCGCGACGGTTTGTTCGAGCACGGTTGCCGATGCGCCGGGATAAACGGCTCGCACGCTGACAACAGGAGGCGCGATTTCCGGATATTGCGCGATCGGCAGCGTGCGCATCGCGGCCAGCCCGGCGATGACGATGAAGATCGACAGCACCGCGGCAAAGATCGGCCGGTCAATAAAGAAGCGTGAAAACATGCTAAGGCCTTGTTAAACGCGAAACGTGAAGGTGAAAGGTGAAAGGTGAAAGGTGAAAGGTTGTGTGCAGACGAGCCGATGGTCCGATTCGTCACATTTCACTTTTCACTGCCTTTGGGTTCTGGCTTGTTCACTTCGCCTTTTCCGGCGGGCGGTGCTCCCTTGCCTTCCATTCCCGGCGGAGGTCCGAGCATGATCGGAGCGCCACCCGGAATCGGGAACAATTTCGCGGTGCCATCGGTGACCACCACATCGCCGGGTTTCAATCCCGACTCGATGATCCATTGCTGCAGGCCGTCGAGCTCCACCCACTCGCCCACGGTCACCGGGCGCGGCAACGCGACGTCGGTCTTGCCGTCCGGACCTTTGCTGGTCACAAAAACGAATTTGCCTTGCGGGCCATCCATCACCGCACGCTGTGGCACGACGATCGTGTTCGGCCGGGTCGCGCCTTCGAGAATCACGCGCACGAACTGGCCAGGACGCAGTGCTGCATCGGCGTTCGGCAGCTCGGCGCGCGCGTCGAATGACCCGGTGGCGGTGTTGATGGCGGGGTCCACGAATGCGAGCCGGCCTTTGCGGTCATAGAGGGTGCCGTCGGACAACTTCAGCAAAACCGAGTAGCCGGCGATCGGAGATTTGGTGCCTGCGACTTTGTCAGTGGACTTGTCGGACGTACCGCTCGGCGCTTTCAATTCGCCGCTATTCATCAGGCGATTGAGGCGAAAACGCTCCGCTTCCGAGACGCTGAAGTTCACGTACAGAGGATCGAGTTGCGAAATTGTCGTCAGCAAACTCTCTGCGCCCGGCGACACCAGCGAACCTTCAGATTTTTGAGCGCGGCTGGCCCATCCCGTCACCGGTGCGGTCACGCGCGTGTAGCCCATGTTCAGTCTGGCTTCGGTCAGTCGGGCCTGCGCTTGCTTGACAGCAGCCGCGCCGACCTCGTCACCCGAAGTTGCCTCGTCAAGTTCACGCTGGCTCAACGCGTTACTGCCGGCAAGCGGCTTGACCCGCTCGACGTTGCGGCGAGCTTGCGAAGACTGCGCTTGGGCTCGACTGAGGTCTGCCTCGGCCGCCTGAAGCTGCGCCGCATACGGCCGCGAATCGAGGACGAACAGCGTCTGGCCGGCGATGACCTTGCTGCCTTCCTGATAGGTGCGCTTCTCGATAATTCCCTGCACGCGCGCGCGAACTTCTGCTTCCTTGGAGCCGGCGGTCTGCCCAACATATTCGAAGCGGATCGGAACAGTGGTCGTTTTCACTTCCTGCACGCTGACGGGAGCAGGTGGAAAACCGCCCTTTCCGCCTTTGTTTTCACCGCCGGCGGGGTTGCAAGCAGCCAGTGCTACCGCAGTTAGGGCAATGCTTAAAACGAGAGTAAACGCTCGCACCCACGGGTTCCATTGCTCAGAAATATCCGGTGCAGATTTTGCTTCGCCGGTGCGGGTTCTCATCAGTTGGCTCGCCACTTGGTTGTTTTCGTGCAATGCCGCATAATACATACATTCGTGGATGTTTCTATTCGATTCCGAATAAACCGAAAAATTAATGGCCAGACGCACCAAGGAAGAAGCGCTCGAAACGCGCGAGCAGTTGTTGGATGCTGCCGAGCAAGTGTTTCGCGAGCGCGGCGTTGGCCATGCATCGCTCGCCGAGGTGGCCGATGCCGCCGGCGTGACGCGCGGCGCGGTTTATCACCACTTCGAAAGCAAGGCGGAGTTATTCCAGGCGCTGATGGCGCGCGCCGAGATGCCGATCGACACCGCGTTCGAAGATTTCGAAAATCAGGATATCGCCGATCCGC
Organism: Burkholderiaceae bacterium; assembly: GCA_040003315.1. Taxonomy (GTDB): domain Bacteria; phylum Pseudomonadota; class Gammaproteobacteria; order Burkholderiales; family Burkholderiaceae_F; genus JACCZX01. The sequence goes on from JBDUCU010000146.1 coordinate 3,054, forward strand.
TGGCTTTGTTTCGCGAGCAGGGCCTGCAGGCACTCGAGCACCTGACCGGCAATTCACGTGTTCAAAATGTGTTCGAGGTGCTGTTCCTGCGCTGCGAGTACACCGACGAACTCGCCGCGGTCGGAGAACAGCATGTATCGGATCGACTCGATTGCCTGAACAAGTGCAAGGCGGTGCTCGATCAGGCAGTAGCGAAGGGCCAGCTGCCGCCGGATACCGATACACACCTTGCGGCGCATGGAGCTTTCGCGTTCGTCACCGGCCTGATGCGCGACTGGGTGCAATCTCCAGCGAGTTTTGACCTGAAGGCAGGCGCACCTCAGCTGATCGACATGTATGTTGCAGGTCTGCGCGCGAACCCGCCGCGGCTCGCCTCTTCTTCCAAGCGCACTGGAAATGACTGAAACCGTATTCACCGATCAAAGCGTCTACTGGTTTCTTTGGCTCAACACGTTGCTGCACGAGCTTGGAGTGCCTGTACCGATGACGCCGACCGCGCTGGTGGCCGGTGCGCGTTCGGTGACCACCAGCATCAACCCAGTGCTGCTGATTGTGATGATCGTCATCGGCATGGTGATCGGAAACGCAGCATGGTTTGCCGCCGGCCGCCGCTACGGCTCGGCAGTTCTCAAGTTGCTATGCCGCGTTTCGCTATCGCCCGACACATGTGTCGCGCGCACTGAAGGAACGTTCGGCCGCTGGGGCTGGTCGGCGCTGGTGATCGGGCGCTTCCTGCCCGGGGTGACGCTGGTTGCTCCGCCGCTGGCCGGTGCGCTCGGCATGAGCTGGAGCAAGTTTCTTGCACTGACCGTTGCAGGAGCAACCCTGTTCGGTGTCGTTGTCATCGGTGCTGGGATGCTGCTGCATGAAAACATCGAGTGGTTGCTTCAGCAGCTGACGATGTTCGGGCGCGAGACGCTCGTCGTTCTGCTGGTGCTGCTCGCCGCGTATGTCGGATGGCGATACTGGCGGCGCCGCGTTGCGCTCGCGCTGACAGTGCCACGCATCGATGTCGACGAGCTGCGTGCGCTGATGGCAGCGGGCGAGCCGTTCGAGCTGATCGACGTCCGCGGCCGCACGTCGAACCAGATCGACCCGCGTCGCATTCCCGGCGCCACCGTGATGCATCTCGATGAGATCGAAGCGGGACGCTTCGCGTCGGCGCTCGATCGCCAGATCATCGTCTACTGCTCGTGCCCGAACGAAGTGTCGGCGGCGAAGGCGGTGCGGCTGCTGCACGCGCACGGTTATCTGCGCGCCCGCCCGCTGCGCGGCGGCCTCGAGGCGTGGCTGGCTGCCGACGAGAGGGCGCATCACGGCGTTGAGCCGCAAGTGAGTCTATGATTTTCGCCTAGGTTCATGTTCGAGCCCGGGCGAAAATCATGACAGACCTTTCGGAGATCAAGAAGCTCGCGAACTATCGGCCGACGCACAAAGTGCGCTTCGTCACCGCGGCCTCGCTGTTCGACGGGCACGACGCCGCAATCAACATCATGCGGCGCATTCTGCAAAGCATGGGCGCCGAGGTGATCCACCTCGGCCACGATCGCTCGGTCGAGCAGATCGTCACCGCAGCGCTGCAGGAAGACGTGCAGGGCATCGCGATCAGCTCGTATCAGGGCGGGCACGTCGAGTTCTTCAAATACATGATCGATCTGCTGCGTGAGCGCGGCGGCGAGAACATTCGCGTCTACGGCGGTGGCGGCGGAGTCATCGTCGCGCCCGAAATCAAGGAGCTGCACGAATACGGCGTCACGCGCATCTTCTCGCCTGAAGACGGGCAAAAGATGGGGCTGCAGGGAATGATCGGATCGATGGTCGTCGAGTGCGACGTCGATCTATCGCCGCACGCGCCGACATCGCTCGATGCGTTGAAAGACAATGATCTGACGAAGCGCTGGCGTGCGCTCGCAAGAGCAATCAGCGCGCTCGAGCTGGGCACTGCCGACACGAAGTTTCGGGCAGCGCTGCACAAGGCAGCCGATACCGCCAAGGTCCCAACCCTCGGAATCACCGGCACCGGCGGCGCCGGCAAATCGAGCCTGTGCGATGAGCTCGTGCGACGCATCCGCCTCGATCAAGGCGACAAGCTGCAGATCGCGGTGATCTCGATTGATCCGTCGCGTCGCAAGAGCGGCGGCGCGTTGCTCGGCGATCGCATCCGGATGAACGCGATCAACCCTTGGCAGGACGGACCGAAGGTTTACATGCGTTCGCTCGCGACGCGCGAAGCCGGTAAGGAAATTTCGCAGGCGTTGCCCGATGCGATTGGGGCGTGCAAGGTCGCGGGCTTCGATCTGGTCATCGTAGAAACATCGGGCATCGGACAGGGCGATGCCGCGATCGTGCGGCACGTCGACGCCACGCTGTACGTGATGACGCCCGAGTACGGCGCTGCGAGCCAGCTCGAGAAGATCGACATGCTCGACTTCGCCGACTTCGTCGCGATCAACAAGTTCGACCGCAAGGGCGCAGCCGACGCGCTGCGCGACGTCAGCAAGCAGGTTCAGCGCAACAAAGGCGACTTCAGCAAGAAGCCCAACGAGATGCTGGTGTTTGGCACGCAGGCCGCGCGCTTCAACGACGACGGCGTCACTGCGCTGTATCAGGCGATCCTGCCGAAGCTGAAGGAGCTCTGCCTGAACGCCGGCGACGGAACCCTGCCTCGTGTCCAGACGCGCCATTCGACGCATCAGACACCGATCGTGCCGCCGAGTCGTGTGCGCTATCTGGCCGAGATCGCCGAGACGGTGCGCAGCTACAAGCTCAATGCGGTCAACCAGGCGCGGCTCGCGCGCGAAGCGCAGCAGCTGAAGGCAGCCAAGAAGATGCTGCTGAAGGGCGATTCGCACGATCACGGCGCAGTGCGCCAGCTGAACATGGAAAGCGGCGATAAGGGATTCGACTCTCTCGTCGTTTCCGAAGCGCTCGATCGCCTGGCGCAACAGCGCGAAACGACGCTCGACAAGCGCAGCCGGAAACTGCTCGAAATGTGGCCGCAAATGCAGCAGGCTTATTCGGGCGAGGAATACGTCGTCAGGATTCGCGATCGCGAAGTGCGCACCGCGTTGACCCACACGTCGCTGTCCGGCAGCAAGATCCGCAAGGTCGCGCTGCCGAAATACGAAGACCACGGCGAGCTGCTGCGCTGGCTGCTGCTGGAAAATGTCCCCGGAAGTTTTCCGTACACCGCAGGCGTGTTCGCGTTCAAACGCGAGAATGAAGATCCGACGCGCATGTTCGCCGGCGAAGGCGATCCGTTCCGCACCAACACACGTTTCAAGCTGCTCAGTGAAGGCATGCCGGCCAAGCGCCTATCGACCGCGTTCGACAGCGTCACGCTGTACGGCAATGACCCCGCGACGCGGCCGGATATCTACGGCAAGGTCGGCAACAGCGGAGTCAGCATCGCAACGCTCGACGATATGAAGGTGTTGTACGGCGGCTTCGACCTGACCGCGCCGAACACGTCGGTGTCGATGACGATCAACGGCCCGGCGCCGACGATCCTCGCGATGTTCATGAACACCGCGA
>JBDUCU010000147.1:0-6552 GCA_040003315.1 Burkholderiaceae bacterium
GGAAGCGTTCAGGCAGATCGCTGCCTGATGGGACTGCCGTCGCGGCCCGGCATCGCGGCGCAGAGGGAAGATGTTTTTCAAACGCTATGTTGTCGCGCTCGGTTGGAGAGTCCGCCCGGGGTCCATGGGGATGTTGCGGCTTGGCCGAGCGCACGCTGAGCAGCGTCGGGCTCGACTCCGGGTCTGAAGCTTGGCTCGACTGCGGGCAAACTCTGGCGATTCGCACCCGAGGGGCGGAAACCGCGGCGTTTGCAGCTGAAGGCCACCCGCTTGTCGTGGCCGCAGTCGGCGCAGCGCAGGCGCAGGAAGCTGTGCGCCCACGGTGCAGCACTCGAGGAAGGCGTCGAACTCGTCCTCGATGAATTGCGGCCCGGCGTGGCCCCGGTGGCCTTCCTCGGCTCGGACGAAGAAGGTCTGGGCGGCCAGGTGAGATGCCGGAAAGCTGCCCGTGGCCCGCATCCGGAACTGGCCGTAAGCAGACATTTGCGAATGGCTGGTATCGGCCAAAGCGGATAAGGAGTCGGCTCACGCCAGCCCCGCCCCTTCCACAATTGACGCGATTACAAGGGTAGTAATCCGTTGGCTAGTCGCTACGACGTCCGTTCGAGGTAGCTCTGGAACACCCCGACATGAACGAGCGCGGACTCAGCCGAACTAGGCCAAAGGTCCTCGCTGCGGAAACGCACGTCGTATGTCGGTTCGTTCTCCGCCTCAACAGCGTGTGCGTGGGCGTCGGGAAATGGGTATGCAGGCGACTCGCTCACGACGACACCGGTCTTGCCGCGGATATAGCCCGGCACTCGTACATGACCCGGCACGTGATCACTCCGCACCCGAACGCGATCGCCGGGTTCGAAGCGCTCGCGCGCGGCCGCGTTGGAACGTCCCGGCGCGCTTGGTGCGGCGAGCGGAAAGTGTCCTTGAGTCCGCTGCTCCAGCTCTTCGCGAGTCACGACCCCTTTCTCAACCAACAGCGTCGCCAAGCTCGTCAGGGAGCGCTCGTAGTAGCTAGCTGCTAGATAGTGCCGCGGCTCCATGCGCTCGATCGCGTGACGGTATTCGTCCATGTTGAAGATGCCGCGTCGCACTGCGAAGGCATAAAGCGAATTTGCGCGCACTTCCCAGTCGGCATGAAATGCCTGCGCGTTCTGCGTGTAGCGAACCGCGCCGAAGCCCTGCCTGCCACCCATGTCGTGCACACCGTCCATCATCCGCCTCGACTAGAGACGCGCGACGCCGATCATCGAATCGCGCGTCACGATCTCGGCAAGCTTGCCCTCCGGCCAGCCGATGGTTTCCGGCGGCTGAGTAGGCAGCACCATGTAACGCGTATCCGCGGTCGTGTCCCACACACGGATCTCGACCTCCGGTGACAAGTCGAGTCCCATTTCCCTTAGCACCGAACGTGACTCACGAACAACTCGCGACCGGTACTCCAAATCCTTATACCAATCCGGCGGCAGCCCGATGATCGTAAAGGCCGTGCACGAGCAAAGTGTGCAGCAAATCACGTTTTGAACGGTCGCGGTGTTCTCCAACACGACGAGGTGTCGGTGATGATTCGGCAACGTGAGGCCAAGCTCGCCTACGGCTTCGCGGCCATTGGCGAGCAGGCGAGCGCGGAACGCCGGATCGACCCAGGCTTTCGCTACAACACGTGTCCCATTCTTTGGAATCCACTGTTCCTGAGCGAGGTGGTCCAACTCCTCGACTCCCTCCGTCGCGTTCATTCCACGCGCGTCGAGCGCGGCCTGAATCGCTTCAACCCTTTGCTCAACGGAGGCGGTGCGCTGTATGACGTTCTGCATGTCTCGCTCCCTAGCGATTCGTCCGATCTTGCGCGCGCGGTTGCGAGTATTGCTTGTCACCCCCAAGGGTCAACATTTCGCGGTTGGCTGACAAAAGACTACATCAATGGTACCGGCGGCGTTGTTGTTGTTGCGAAAGGCCGCTGTCGAGGTCGGGGTTATATCCGGAACTACAGTTGCCAGACGCTCAGTGGCCGACTAATCCACCGACGGCCGCGGGCGAGGTCTACGTGGTGGCTTATCTGGATGCGTCGCCGGTCGGGTGTGGCGCTCTTCGGCTCATCGACCAACACACCGCGGAACTAGGGCGAATGTTCGTGCTTGTGCCGCGGTGCGGATACCATTGACTTCGGTCACAAGGTCATCGCCTATGAGCATCCTTCGCCCCGCTGTCTCGGCATCTTTCTGCGCAGCTGTTTTATGCGGCCCGTTTTTTCTGCCGACGGTTGCGGCTGAGGCGACCTCACAGAATTCGCATGAGGCATTGAAGTCGACCGTTGTTCGCGCGCGCGAGTTGATTGATGCGGGAGCAGCGGCTGACGCCGCCACGGAAGTGAAAGCTGCGCTCGACCAGATCGGTGATTCCTCTAAGAGCCAGGACATTGCATCAGCGTGGTTGACGTATGGACGGGCGCTTCGTCTAACGGGTCGCGCTGCGGATGCTATCGGACCACTCGAGCGAGCGATCAGCATTCTCGCCGACCTGTCGCCGGCATCAGCCGAGCTCGCGCGGACCTACGACGAGCTGGGTCGTGCGCGAAATGATGCGCACCAATTCCCGGCCTCAGCAGACGCCTTTACAAGGGCTATCGAACTTTGGTCATCGGTTCGCGGGCCCGCAAGCTTGGAAGTCGGATTGGACTTCTGGCTTCTTGGGAGAGCGCATAACCAAAGCGGTGATAATGAGTCGGCAGTGACGGTCTACCGCCGCGGCATCGACATCATCGTCGAAGCGGCAGGTCCAACAAGTCCGCAACTGATCAAGCCGCTGAACGATCTCGCAAACTCGCTGAAGAATCTGCTGGACCTAGAGGGTGCGCGCCAAGTTTTAGCTCGCTCGCGAAAACTGCTCGATTTCAGCGGGCAGACCGGCACACGGGAAGAAGCGCAGCTGCTGGCCTTGCAGGCCGCAGTTGAGCGCTTTTCCGGCGACTACCCTGCTGCCTTCGCTTTTTATCAACGGGCATTGAGTATTGAAGCGCACGCCGGTGCCGACGAATTAAGGTTGGCCGACACAGCAGAAAGCCTCGCGGCCCTGTATTCAGTGATAGGCGACTACGCAACCGCAAGGGCCGAATACAAGCGGATTCGCGATCTGCGCGTTAAGCGACTCGGCCTGACTAATCTTTCAACCGCGCGAGCGATCTTCAACCTGGGTGCTGTAGGCCTGGATTCCGGCGACTTCGCACAGGCCGAGATCGACTTCAGGCAGGCTCTATCAATCCTTAGGGCGCTGGGCGCCACGGCAGCGCAATCGTCCGTGATCCAGGCCATCGCCGAAGCTCTGAACGGACAACAAAAGTTCGATGAGGCGCATGGGCTTTTGCTTGGAATCGCGCCGAAGGAACCTCTGACGGCGGATTCAAATCCGTCTGTTGACGATTTGAAGACTCTGCTCCTGCTGGCCAGCAACGAGCGTAATCGTGGTGAACTTGCCACTGCTGACCAGCGATTGGAACTCCTGGTACCGGCGTTCCGCCGTCGATTGGGCCGTGAACACGAGCATGCTGTTTCAACGCTGATCGAACGGGTGCAGGTCCGATACCAGCTGGGCGATCTGGCGGGCGCAACAAGCAGTCTTGCCGAAGTGCTCGAGATTGAAGAGCGCGTGCTGCGCCGAAATCTTGGCTTTGGAACGGAGTCGCAAAAGCGAAGCTACATTCAGCGACTTGCTCCCAGCCTCGATGTGGCGACCAGCATGTGCGTTGCCGGCAAGGCACAACAACCTGAGGCTCTCTGCAGACTAGCGCTGACGGCGGCACTGAGGCGAAAGGCTCGTGGATTGGATATTGCGGCTGATCAGCAGGCCATTTTGAAGCGGCGCATGCGCGAAATGGATCCGTCCCTGGTCGAGGCGTACTTGCGGTCGCGCGCTGCCGGCGCGGCAGTGGCGGCGCGCGTCGACGCCTCTGGGCCTGAGGAGAAGCTAGTGGAAGCGTTGACTCAGATTGACCAGGAAACGAGGTTGCTCGAGGGGAAACTTCTGGCCCAGGGAGCACCTGCTGACATTGTGGGTGCCGATGTTACGGTGGAGAGCGTCGCCAATGCCATGCCTCCGCACTCCTTGCTGATCGAGTACTTGCGCTATCGACCTCTTGCTGAAACGCCCAGCATCGCGCCCGAGCCCCAGCAGCGATACGCGGCGTTCACGTTGGATCATTCCGGGGCCATGCGTGCTTATGACCTAGGTGACGCCGTGGCTATTGATCAGCGGATCGAGCGGTTCCGTAAGCGTCTTGCGGACCCTGGGCTGCCGGGCATTGATGAAGCCGCGCTTGACCTCGGCACCACGCTGTTGCTCCAGATGCAGGCGGAGATCGCGCGATTTCCGCGATTGTTGATTTCGCCGGATTCGAGCATTGCTCTTGTGCCCTTCGCGGCCTTGAGCACAATTCACGGGCGTCCGCTCATATTGGAGAAAACCGTGATCATGCTCTCTAGCGGGCGAGATCTTCTCCGACGCGGTAACAAGAAGGCCCTCTCAGCGGCTTCGGCGGAGGTTGTCTTCGCCGCGCCGGCGTTCGACTTTGCCCCGAATGCGCCACAGTCGCATTCTGTGACGTCCTTGCGCTCGCGTTCATTCGACGGTAGGTGGAATGACTTGCCGGGTGCTAGGACGGAGGCCACTCGAATCGCAATGCTGCTGAAAGGATCAGCGGAAGTCTTTACTGGGGCGCGTGCGACCGAGTCAGCGATCAAGCGCGTGGCCAGTCCGCGCGTGTTGCATGTGGCAACCCATGGTTTCTTCCTTCCCAAGGTGATGAGTCTTGACGGGAAGATTGAATTGTCAATTGAGAACCCGCTTTTGCGGGCTGGGCTGCTTTTCACGGGTGCAAATCGCCGCGTCGGCGGCGATGGAGAAGACGGTGTGCTAACTGCGCTAGAAGCTTCATCCCTTGAGCTTGATGGAACTCAACTCGTCGTACTTTCGGCCTGTGATACCGGCGTCGGAGACGTTTCGAGTGGTGACGGAGTCATTGGACTTGGCCGCGCATTTGCGCTCGCCGGGGCGCGTTCGCAACTCGCTTCGCTCTGGAAAGTGTCTGACTCGGCGACGCAGACACTCATGGTGAATTACTACACGTCGATACTGGCCGGAACAGATTTGGCGGTAGGTCTGCAGCATGCGCAGGTGTCCCTACTGAAGCGACCCTCTACGCGTCACCCCTTCTTTTGGGCCGCCTTTGTCTTCAGTGGGGACTCTGCGCCGCTCACGCGCATCAAGACGCGCCACTGAGCGACGTAGCTCGACTCCCCACCACCACGCCGCAGTTTCAAAATTTGGGTCCTTTTGTTCCGAATGTGGTGGACGCGTTGCTCAGCTAGTAAGTGCCGAATGCCGCAACCATGTTCGCTGTTTGTAGCGTCACTGGAATGCTTCCCACATTCCGATCCATAGAAATCCTTGGTCGTCGCTTGTCGCGCTCCTGGCCATCGACGATCCGACAAACGCAGTCGTGTTGAATTCGATGTTTTTCGGTCCGCAACCTAAACTGGTCAGGCCGCCAATTTCATCGTGGCCCACGATTTACCGGATGGTGTAGACCAGACTGGCGTAGACATGCTGCGGGCGACGAAGAACGCCTTTGTTCCACTCGGGCGGTGACACGTCTCTATCGTCTTATCAGTAGAACTACGGTCTGAGTGTCGTGGGTAGTGGATTCCACGACCGAGTTAACCACGCTTTTAGAGCGCGGCTGCGCGTGTTCGTTTGTTGGACTCGAATGTCGGCAATGGGTCGATAGCAGCTATAAGGGAGCCACCATGGGCGCTACCGCTGCCGACTACGCTAACCGCTCCGGCTATGACCCGAGCTTCTTGGTTCCAGGAAAGCGAGATGGCCAAGTTTTCCTGCCAACGCTCAGCAAGGCACTGGAGGTGGACGCCACTCGCCTGACAAGCGACGCGAAGTCTTACCTTTTGACCTACTACCACTACAGCCTCGTGATGCATCGCCAGCGACGGTTCGCCATCTACAGCGCGGCCAACGTTGACTTCTCAGGCCGCTTCGACATGCCGCGGCCACCGGACAGGTGGCTGACCGATCCGCGTATTCCGGCGCGTGCTCAGGTAGGCGCAGCGATGTACCAAAGCAACCAATTCGACCGAGGTCATCTGACACGCCGGGAGGACATGGAGTTTGGAAAGACCCGCACAGAGGCTCTGTCCACGGCCGCCGACACGTGCCACTGGACCAACTGCACGCCCCAACATGCCAAGTTCAACGAAGGCAAGCAACTATGGCAGGGCATCGAGCGTCATCTGCTGGAGGAGGCGATTGCCCCTGAGCAGTTTCGAGCTCAGGTGATTACGGGTCCCGTGTTCGATCCGAAGGACCCCGTTTTGGATGGCTTCCCTGCCTCCCCGTATCCCCTGCGCTACTGGAAAGTCGCAGCCGCCATCAACGCCTCCGGCAAGCTCTTCGCTACAGCCTATGTGCTCGAGCAGAAAAGCGTCATCGCCGAGTTCGGCATTAGGGGCGCACCGGAGGTCCCTTTCACGCCCTACAAGACGTTTCAGACGA
>JBDUCU010000148.1:0-6498 GCA_040003315.1 Burkholderiaceae bacterium
AAAGGGCGCGATTCTAGACAAAGTTTGCCATGCAATGTTGGTGCCAGCACTGCGGCAACGCAGCACTCGCAGGGCAGGCCGCCCGATCAAAAAAGCTCGTCCACACCGTGCGCTCCGCGCGGCGCAACGATGCCGAAGTGGCGGTAAGCGGCCACTGCAGCCACCCGTCCGCGCGTCGTACGCTGCAGCAAACCCTGCTGGATCAGATAGGGCTCAACCACGTCTTCCAGCGTATCGCGCTCCTCGCCAATTGCCGCCGCCAGATTGTCGATGCCGACTGGCCCGCCTGAGAACTTTTGCATCACCGCCAGCAAGAGTTTGCGATCCATCATGTCGAGCCCAAGACGGTCGACTTCCAGCATCGCGAGCGCAGCATCGGCGACCGATTGCGAGATCTCGCCGGTGCCCTTGACCTCTGCGAAATCGCGTACACGGCGCAGCAATCGATTCGCGACGCGCGGTGTGCCTCGCGATCGATGCGCAATTTCGCGCGCTCCCTCCTCCGTCACTTGCGCTTTCAACAAACGCGCCGAGCGCCGCACGATCGCAGTCAGCTCATCGGCCGAATAAAATTCCAGACGCGCGACAATGCCAAAGCGGTCGCGCAACGGGTTGGTCAGCATGCCGGCGCGCGTCGTGGCGCCCACCAGCGTAAATGGTTGAAGGTCGAGCTTGATCGAGCGCGCCGCCGGTCCTTCGCCGATCATGATGTCGATTTTGAAGTCTTCGAGCGCCGGATAAAGAATCTCCTCCACAACGGCACTGAGGCGATGAATCTCGTCGATGAACAGCACGTCGTTCTTCTCAAGATTCGTCAGGATCGCAGCGAGATCGCCGGGACGTTCGAGTACCGGGCCGGATGTCTGCCGAAGATTGACGCCCATTTCTCGCGCGATGATGTGCGCCAGCGTTGTCTTGCCAAGACCCGGCGGTCCGAACAGCAACACATGGTCGAGCGACTCGGCGCGGTTGCGTGCCGCCTCGATGAAAATGCCGAGCTGCTCGCGCACCTTCGGCTGGCCGACGTACTCTGCCAGCGACGTGGGTCGCAACGCGCGCTCGATCGCTTCCTCATTGGGTGAAACGGCTCGGGTGGCGACAACCCGCTCGGCCTCGGTCATTGGCGACTGACTCATTTGGCGAGCGACTTCAACGCGAACCGGATACCGTCCGAAACCCCGGCGTCGGCTGCAAGACCGCGCACGGCAGCATTGGCCTCGCGCTCGTTGTAACCCAGCGCGATCAGGGCATGGATCACATCGGCCGCCGTATCGCCGGCCGATGTCGCGCGATCGGCACCGAGATCGGCGCCGAGCTTTCCCTTCAATTCCAGCAGCAGCCTCTCGGCCGTTTTCTTTCCGATGCCGGGAACACGCGTCAGGCGGCCGCTTTCCTGCAGCGTGATCGTCTGCGCAAGTTCGGTCACCGATAAACCCGATAGAACTGCGAGCGCGGTACGGGCACCGACCCCCGAAATCTTGATCAGCTCACGAAACGCGGCACGCTCAGCGTGCGTCGAGAATCCGTAGAGCTGATGCGCATCTTCGCGCACGATCAGGTGCGTCAGCAGCGTGACGCGCTCCGAAATCGCCGGCAATTGATAAAACGTACTCATCGGAACATCGATCTCGTAGCCAACACCTCCGGCATTAACCAGAATTGCCGGTGGATTTTTCTCCAGCAGCTGGCCCTCTATGCGGCCAATCATCCGCGCGCTCTACTCCACGCCTTGCACGTGTGCAGTCCATGCCCGACGTGCGTTTGCTGGCGAGCGTGCGCGGGGTACGGCTGCAAGTCTTGACTTCACTGCGATCGACACACTCGCCGAGTGTGCGTGGCAGATCGCACACGCGAGGGCATCGGCTGCGTCGCTCGCCGGTACGTGTCCCAGTCCGAGCAGCCGCTGAACCATTAGCTGAACTTGGCGCTTGTCGGCGCGGCCAAAACCGACGACCGCCTGCTTGATTCGCAGCGCGGCGTACTCGTGGACGACAAGCCCCTCTGTAACAGCTGCGCAGATCGCAGCCCCGCGCGCCTGGCCGAGCAGTAGCGTCGACTGTGGGTTGACGTTGACGAAAACTTTTTCGATAGTGACCACTTGCGGCTGCGTATCGCGAATCACCGCTGCAAGCGCCCGCAGGATCGTGCCGAGACGCTCGTGAAGGTCACCGGCCGGGACGCGAATGACGCCGGCCGCGATATAGCCGAGCGTCGGCCCGTTTACTTCGACGACGCCATAGCCTGTCCTATTCAGGCCGGGATCGATTCCGAGAATGCGGATCAGCGGGCGGGGCACACGAGGATTGTGCCACTAGCGACCGCTTACGATGTGCTGCCATCCGCGATCAATGACGAAAGTGGCGCATCCCGGTCAATACCATTGCAACGCCGCGCTCATTGGCGGCTGCGATCACTTCGTCGTCGCGCACGCTGCCGCCCGGCTGGATGACGCACGTTGCGCCCGCATCGACTACGACATCCAGCCCATCGCGAAACGGAAAGAATGCGTCCGACGCGACGACAGAGCCCGTCAGATCGAGCCCCGCCGAGGCCGCCTTGATCGAGGCGATTCGCGCCGAGTCAAGACGAGACATCTGGCCCGCTCCAACGGCAACCGTAGCTTCGTCGCGCGCGAAAACGATCGCGTTGGATTTGACGAACTTTGCGACCTTCCACGCGAACATCAGGTCAGTCAGTTGTTGCTCGGTGGGCTGGTGCGTAGTGACGATTTCAAGATCGGATAAGCGCAGCGAATCGAGGTCCGGCGTCTGCACCAGCAAGCCACCGCCGACACGCTTGAAGTCGAAGTCGTTATGCGCATGACCCTGCGGAACCGCCATCAGGCGAACATTCTGTTTGGCGCTGAAAACTGCTCGCGCATCGGCGCTGAACTCGGGCGCGATCACCACTTCGACGAACTGCCGCAAAATCGCCTGCGCAGCGTCGCTGTCGACGGTGCGGTTAAAAGCGATGATCCCCCCGAACGCTGAGGTCGGATCGGTCTTAAACGCTCTTGCGTAGGCCTCGCTGGGAGTCGAGCCGACCGACACGCCACAGGGATTTGCGTGCTTGACGATGACGCAGGCAGTCGCCTGAAATGACCGGACGCACTCCCACGCTGCGTCTGCATCTGCGATGTTGTTATATGAAAGTTCTTTTCCTTGCAGCTGCGTGAAGCTCGCCAGAAGCCCATTGGCTACTTGACGATCACGATAGAAGGCCGCCGATTGATGCGGATTTTCGCCATAGCGCATTTGCTGGGTCCTTAGCCACTGGCGCGATAAAACCTCCGGAAAGGTGCCGCGCACGCCGTCGTCGAGCGCAGTCAGATAGTTCGCGATGGCGCCGTCGTAGTTCGCAGTGTGTGCAAACACTTTCTTTGCGAGCGCGAGTCTTGTCGCCAGACTGACCGCTCCTGCACTTTGCAGTTCAGCCATTACCGGCGCGTAATCGACCGGGTCAACGATCACCGTTACGCTCTGATGATTCTTCGCCGCGCTGCGCAGCATCGCGGGCCCCCCTATATCGATATTTTCGATCGCGTCGTCAAACGAGCAGTCGGGTCTGGCCACGGTTTGCTCGAACGGATAGAGGTTGACAACCAGGATGTCGATCGGCTCGATTGCCTGTTCCGCGAGCGTGCGCATGTGCTGCTGATCCGAGCGCCGCGCCAGCAACCCTGCATGGATGCGCGGATTCAGCGTCTTGACACGGCCGTCGAGCATCTCGGGAGATCCCGTGTACTGCGCGACCTCGGTGACTTGCACGCAACTGTCGCTCAACAGTTTTGCGGTGCCACCGGTAGAGAGAATCTGATATCCGAGAGCGCGCAGTTGCTGCGCGAGATCGACCACTCCTTTTTTGTCGGAGACGCTGATCAGCGCCCACCGACGGCCGGTCGAATTCATACCAATCGATACAGCTGCAGCTTCTTGCGCAACGTATTGCGATTAATGCCGAGCAACTCCGACGCGGCGCACTGGTTGCCGTCACACCGGGTCATCGCGAACTGCAGCAGTGGTCGTTCGATTGCAGTCGTGACCATTTCGAGCAGTGCGTGCGGCCGCGAGCCGTCAAGATCTGCAAAATACTGCTCAAGGCTGCGCACCACGCACTGCTCGAGCGTTTCGTCGCTCCGTGCCCGGCTGACCCGCTCGCTGGTCGGATACACAAAGCGGGTCGATACCGCCCCACGAGTGACCGCTCTCACTTCGGACTTCGCCGCTACTTTGCGCATCGACACGTCCTAGTGCAGCGTCGAGCGATCAGCTGACGGATAAGCGAGGCGCTCCGATCGTTCGCCGAGCGCAGCAAAGAACTGATCAACGGCGTGCGATTGCGCAGCGCAGTTGTCGATGGCATTCATACGCTCGCGAAACTGGTTTCCCCCCGCCAGATCTCTCGTATACCAAATGATGTGCTTGCGTGCAGTTCGCACGCCGGAATCGCCATAGAAACGATAGTGGTCATCGAGGTGATCACGCAGCAGCAAGCGAACCTCCTCGACAAGCGGCGGCGGCAGATGCGATCCGGTTGCCAGAAAATGCGTCGTTTCGCGAAAGATCCAAGGCCTCCCCTGGGCCGCGCGGCCGATCATCACGGCATCGGCACCGGTCTGGGCAAGTACGCGCTGCGCTTTTTCGGGTGTATCGACGTCGCCATTGGCAATGACCGGAATGCGGACCGACTGTTTGACCGCCCGGATGGTCTCGTACTCGGCGTCGCCGCCGTAGCCGCATGCGCGCGTGCGACCGTGCAAGCTGAGCGCAGCGACTCCGCTCGCCTCGGCAAGCGATGCAATCTCGAGTGCATTGCGGTTCGACGGGTCCCAGCCAGTGCGAAACTTCAGCGTCACCGGTACGTCGACTGCGGCCACGACGGCTTCGAGAATGCGCGCAACGGTCCGAGCATCCTTGAGCAACGCGGAGCCGCACGCGACGTTGCAGACTTTCTTGGCGGGACACCCCATGTTGATGTCGATGATCTGTGCGCCGCGATCGACGTTGTAACGCGCAGCTTCTGCCAGCATCTGAGGATCAGCGCCCGCCAGCTGCACCGCAACCGGCGCGCGTTCTCCATCGTGGTTCAGCCGCCGCGCCGTTTTCTCGCTCGCCCAAAGCCGCGGATTTGACGCAGCCATTTCCGACACGGCATAACCGGCGCCAAGAGTCTTGCACAACCGCCTGAAGGGCCGGTCCGTTACCCCCGCCATCGGTGCAACGAACACCTGGTTGTTCAGTTCATAGGGGCCAATGTTCATCAATCGGAGACTGGCGGTGTGCGTGAGTGGGTGGCGAGGGCGGAACGACGAGCGAAGCTGAATCTTATCGAATACAAACACCACGATCGAATTCTATTTGCGCTTCGCTAAAAGCGTACGCCGAACATCAGCAACCGTGCGAAGTCGCGTCGTAAATTGGGCACAACCCCCAATGCGGTAAGCCCAATCGACCGAACCAGTGCTATCGGAGCAAAGCGCGTCGAGAAAAATGACGGCGCAGCTCGCGTTAACGCGACGATTGCGGCCCGATCCATTCGACGCGACTGCGCATACGACGCTAACGCCTGTATCGCATCCGTACCTGAGACGTAGGCATCACTGATTTTTTCCGCCAGCACTGCGGCGTCACGCAGCCCGAGATTGAGCCCCTGCCCGGCCACCGGGTGCAAAGTCTGAGCCGCGTTGCCGAGATAGACCACGCGGTGCTCGACCACAGCGTCGCGCATCTGTTGATGCAGCGGATGGCGTTTGCGGGAATGGACGGCCACCACCCGCAGTTTGCCTTCACCCAGCTGCGCGCTCAGTTCACCGATGAATTCCTGATCGCCCAGCATGCCGCGCCGCTCGGCTTGCGCCTGCGTCATGCACCAGACGAGTGACCATCGCAACGATGCCAGCGGGCCTTGGACCGGCAATGGCAACAGCGCTAGCGGGCCGTCGCGCGTGAACCGCTCGTAGGCCTGCCCGCTTTCGATTCCGGCGATATCGAGATCAGCGACCAGCGCAGCGTGTGAAGCGGACGCGATCGGGCCGTGGCCAAAACCCTCGGCACTGAGCGCCAGCGGTGCCTTGACCGTCTGATGATGCTCGAGGTCGATATCGACGTGCGATGGACTCTGACGCACCGCTGTGACTTTGAGCGGTCGACGCAGCGTAATCAGTGGACTCGCCTCGGCGGCGACCGACAGCGC
This sequence comes from Burkholderiaceae bacterium, assembly GCA_040003315.1. Classification (GTDB taxonomy): domain Bacteria; phylum Pseudomonadota; class Gammaproteobacteria; order Burkholderiales; family Burkholderiaceae_F; genus JACCZX01. The sequence goes on from JBDUCU010000148.1 coordinate 6,193, forward strand.
CGCCACCAGGTCGCCATAGCGGATCGTCACACCGAGAATTTCTGCGCCGAGCTCACTGTCGTCGATGACCGCCCGTCCGAATTCGCCTGCTGACGACACGATGACGGTTCGAATCGGGGCCACCGCGTTCGATGGAAGTTCGGTGAACACGCTCAGCGTCTGCAATGAACCCCGCGATAGAGCAAGCAAGCGCTGGTCGCCGCGCGCCTGCTCGACAGTGCGCGCGTCGAAGACCACCGACGCCATGCCACGTCGCGCCAGCAGTAACGCCAGCGTCAGTCCGACTGGGCCGCCGACGGGCTCGCG
>JBDUCU010000149.1:0-6458 GCA_040003315.1 Burkholderiaceae bacterium
GCGGCGGCTGGAGCTACGCGGGGCGCAACCTGCACTTCGGTGTGCGTGAGCATGCCATGGGCTCGATCGTCAATGGCATGGCGGCGCATGGCGGGACGGTGCCGTACGGCGCGACCTTCCTGATCTTTTCCGACTACATGCGGCCGCCGATCCGCCTTGCGGCGTTAATGGGGCTGCATGTCGTGCACGTGTTTACGCACGACAGCATCGCGCTCGGCGAAGACGGGCCGACGCACCAGCCGGTCGAGCAGCTGGCCGGATTGCGCGCGATTCCGAACCTGACGGTGATCCGCCCGGGCGACGCCAATGAAACTGCAGTCGCGTGGCGCGTCGCACTCGAAACGCGCGACCACCCGGTCGTGCTGATACTGAGCCGGCAGGATGTGCCGACACTCGATCGCAAACGCCATACACCGGCGGAAGGTCTGCGGCGCGGTGCCTACGTGTTGTCCGATGCGCCGGACGCAAAACCCGACTTGATCCTGATCGCGAGCGGATCCGAAGTCGGGCTGATCGTCGCCGCGGCCGAGCGTCTGCGGGAGGAGCGCATCGCCGTGCGCTGTGTCTCGATGCCGAGCTGGGAATTGTTCGATGCGTTGCCCCAGAGCGAGCGCGATGCGGTGCTGCCGCCGGAGGTTTCGGCCAGGCTCGCAGTCGAAGCGGGCTCCTCGCAGGGCTGGCGCCGCTATGTCGGTGATCGCGGCGCAGTGATCGGAGTCGACCGTTTCGGTGCGTCCGCACCCGGCAAGGACGTCCTCGAAAAATACGGCTTCACAGTCGACAACGTCTATGCGCGCGCCAAGGCTTTGCTCAAAAAGCGCTCCCGACATGGCGTTCAGACGCCGTAGCGCATGCGAGCCACGGTGGGTCTATCCGAAGTCCAAGTCGACTCCGAAACGTCGTGCGCACGCGTTATCGCAAGACACCGATCCTCATCCGCGCATCGCGGGCAAGCATACCGACGCTGGCCGACTCATTCCTTTTTGATCTCATGCCCGCCGAACTGATGGCGCATTGCGGCCAGCAGTTTGTCGGAAAACGAATCGGCATCGCGCGATGCGAGCCTCGTCAGCAGCGATAGCGTGATGACCGGCGCCGGGACATCGAGGTCGATCGCTTCGGCAACGGTCCAGCGTCCTTCCCCGGAATCTGCGACATAAGGCGCGATTCCGTCGAGAGCTGGATTCTTCTCGAGTGCGTTCGCGATCAGATCGAGCAGCCAGGATCGAACCACGCTGCCGTAGCGCCAGACTTCCGCGACCTGATGCAGATCGAGCGCAAAGTCGGGCTTGTGCTGCATGATCGAAAAACCCTCGGCGTACGCCTGCATCAGGCCGTACTCGATGCCGTTGTGAACCATCTTGGTGAAGTGGCCGGCGCCGACCGGGCCGACGTGCGCCCAGCCCTGATCGGGCGCCGGCGCCAGCGTTTCGAAGATCGGCCGCAGCCTGTCCACCACCGGCTTGTCGCCGCCGACCATCATGCTGTAGCCCTCGGCCAGCCCCCACACACCGCCACTGGTGCCGCAGTCGACGTAGTGCACGGCGTTGTCTGCCAGAAGCCGGGCGCGCCGCTGCGTGTCCTTGTAGTTCGAATTGCCGCCATCGATGACGGTGTCGCCGGCCCCCAGCAGCGGCAGCAGCGCGGTGATCGTCGCTTCAGTGATAGCGCCGGCGGGCACCATCAACCAGAGCGCGCGCGGCGGTGCAAGTGTTGCGACCAGCGCATCGAGCGACTCAGCGGACCCGGCACCGCATTGTTCGACGCGCGCGCGCGCTTCTGCTTTCGGATCAAACCCGACCACTCGATGGCCGCCCCGTACCAGCCGCTCGCTCATATTCGCGCCCATGCGCCCGAGGCCGATCATTCCAACATCCATTTCGAACTCCTAGTGGCCTGTAACAGTCGATTCAAAAGGGGAAAGGCGCGTCCGGGCGCGCCCGCATTGTGCAAATGAGCGCGAAGCGAGCCGCGTCGAATAGCCGCCGCATATTCGCAAGGCGAGCGACAAAGCAATCGGCCGCCCCGACGCGCAGGGCGCTTTCGAATTGGCTGTTACAGGCCACTAGAGTTTCCAGGCAAGCCAACGTTGCAACAGCGATCGAATGCCGGGCGTAAGACGCGTGCGGTTATAGGCGTCGGCTGCCTTCCTGATTGCCTCGGCCTGGGTCGGATACGCGTGGATCACATTCGCCAGTGTGCGCAAGCCAATACCGGCGACCATCGCAACCGTGATCTCGTTGATCATGTCGCCAGCATCACGCGCGACGATGGTCGCGCCAAGAATCCGGTCGGTGCCCTCCTTCACGTGAACCTTGACAAAGCCCACCTCTTCGCTGTCGGTGATCGCGCGGTCGACGTCGTGCATCGGCACGGTGAAGGTCTTGACCGGAATGTCGCGCTCGCGTGCCTCACGCACATACATACCGACATGCGCGATTTCCGGATCGGTATAGGTGCACCACGGAACGGTCAACGCGCTCAATTTATCGCGTCCCAGGAATAACGCGTTGCGCACGACGATGCGCGCCGATGCATCCGCCGTGTGAGTGAACTTGTGTTCCAGGCAGGCGTCGCCGGCGGCGTAGATGCGTGGATTGCTGGTCTGCAGGAAGTCGTTGACCCGGACCCCGGTCTTATCGTCGCACTCGACTCCAGCCGCGTTCAGATTGAGACCCTCGACATTCGGTAGCCGGCCGACGCCCGCCAGAATCGCGTCGACCGACAAAGGGTGGCTGTGCCCTTCGTTGACCAGATCGACCCGCTTATGCCCGTTTTCCAAGCTCACCCTGGCCACTTGGGTGTCGAGCCGCACCTCGATGCCGTCGCGCGCAAAGGCATCGGACAGGAGCTGCGCGGCGTCGCGCTCTTCCTTCGGCAGGAACATTGGCATTTCCTGCACGATGGTCACCCGCGATCCGAAGCGGCAAAACGCCTGCGCCAGTTCGCAGCCGAGCGGGCCGCCGCCGATCACCAGCAGCCGGCGCGGCAGCTCGGTCAGATCGAAAACGTTTTCGTTGGTCAGAAAGCCGGCGTCGGCCAGGCCGGGAATGTCGGGTGTGTCGGGACGCGCACCGGTGGCGATCATGGCCTTGTTGAAACGCAGCGTCGCGCCGCCCACGGCGACGGTTTCGGTGCCGGTGAAGCGGCCGTCGCCGAAGAACACGTCAACCCCGGCATTGATCAACCGGCGCGCCGAATCCTCGCGACTGAGACGGGCGCGAATGCCGCGCATGCGCTGCATCACGGCGGCAAAATCAACGTCGATATCGGCCGCGGCTCGGTTGGAGACTTGCGCGCCGTAGTGCGGGGCATTACGCATCTCGGCGTACAGACGCGCGCTGCGAATGATCGCTTTTGACGGTACGCAGCCGATGTTCAGGCAATCGCCGCCGAGCAACTCGCGCTCCACCAGCGCCACCTTGGCGCCCAGCCCTGCAGCGGCGTGTGCGGCGACCAGCCCCGCGGGACCGCCACCGACCACGACCAGGTTGTAGCGGTCTGCGGGCTGCGGATTGAGCCAGCCGCGCGGGCGCACATTGGCCAGCCGCTCGCGCTCAGGCGCGTCGAGCGGATGGAGGCACGAGTCGTCGCTCCGCATCGCCTGATCCATGATTCATCATATCGCTGCGCTGCTCAATCGCGCGATGTCACGAGCTTGCGCACCACGCGCCCTACCGTCAACCCCTGTCCGAGGATCGAAAACACCACGATGCAGTAAGTCAGCGCAAGCACGACGTCGCGCTCGGGGCCGGCGGGCAGCGACAAGGCAAGCGCAACCGAGATTCCGCCACGCAGCCCGCCCCAGGTGAGAACCCAGCCGGAACCTTTTGGCAGGTTGAAGAGCCCCGTCAGCGCACTGACCGGCAAACCCACCGTGAGTGCGCGCGCCGCCAGCGTAACGATCATGGCAACGGCCGCAGCAACGAACGTGCTGAGCGACAAGGTCACCACCAGCACTTCCATTCCGATCAACACGAACAATACGGCGTTCAGAATTTCGTCGACCAGCTCCCAGAACAGATCAACATAGCGTCGCGTCGTGTCCGACATGGCTAGCGCGCGCCCGCCGTTGCCGATGATGAGTCCGGTCACGACCATCGCCAATGGTCCTGAAATGTGCAGCCGTGTCGCCAGTGCATAACCGCCGGTGACGGCAGCCAGTGTCAGCAGCACTTCGACCTGGTAGTTGTCCACGCTCTTGAGCAGCAGGAAGGTTATGTATCCCAGCACCAGCCCGAATACGATTCCGCCGCCCGCCTCCCGCAGCAGCAGCAACAGGCCGTCTTCGAGTGTCGGAGTCGTTCCGCTGACAAGCACTCCGAGCAACAGTGAGAAGATCACGACGCCAACGCCATCGTTGAACAGCGATTCGCCCGCAATCACCAGCTCGAGGTTCTTCGGCGCGCCCGCGGTTTTCACAATCCCCATCACCGCAATCGGGTCGGTGGGCGAAATCAACGCACCGAACAACAAGCAGTAAAGTAAGGGCAGCTCCAGGCCGACCCACGGCAAGGCGAACCAGACGCCCGCCGCAACCAGCAGGGTCGAGAACAGCGTGGACAACACCGCCAGTGCGCCGATCTGCCACCGATACGCCTTGAGCGCGCTCAGGTCAACGTGCAAGGCCCCGGCAAACAGCAGCAGCGACAGCATCCCCTGCATCAGCACGACCGAGAAGTCGATCGACCGCAGCAGCGATTCTTCGTACTCCCTCAGACCGAAGTCGATGCCCGCCACTTCCAGACCGATCAGCGCGAGTGACAGCAGCAATGCCGCCATCATCACCCCGATCGTGATGGGCAGGCCGATGAAGCGGAGATTCAGATACGCAAGCAGTGCGGTCAGAACAAGGCAAGTGGCAACGACTTCGAGCACGATGCGAGGGTCTTAGCGAGTAGTCGAACCCGTGCTCAAGCCGCAGAGCCTTCCGGTTGGCTGAGTAGACGGACCGCGGTCTGGTAGCGCTGTGCCACGGCTTTACGGTCTTCTGCTTCCGGTAATCCGTCGCGCGCGCCGCGCGCGATCATCGCGACGTGGCGCTGCAGTGCGGCCCGATCAAGGGGATGGCGCACCACTTGTGCGATCACCGCGATCGCTTCCAGCAGGCGAATGGTCACGGCAGCATTGGAACGCGCATGCTGTCTGATCTGATTGAAAGACGCGTCGACGATGTCTGCAAACGTTGGCGCGCGCGCGATCATCCGCAGGACTCCATGCTCGTCGAAGCCATAGCGCGAAGGAATCTCACGCTGCGCCAGGCGACAGAGCGCGGAACCGAGCCGGTCAACACACGTGATCGCCGTGAACGGATCGTTGACGCTGGGCGACAGCGCCCGTCCTGCAATCTCGACCAGCTGATTGACGGAGAATTCGACGTCCTGCGAGGCGGTCCGCTGTGCGCCGAGTACAAAGGCATCGTGCACCTGGCTGATGAGTTGGTCGGTAACGCGCTCACCGGGCCAGACCATCGCGAGCGGGAGGCCCTTCACGACGTAGTCTCCGGGCCGCGACTGGAGATGAAAAAGCAGCTTTTCCTGGACGGCCAGCTTCATCAGAGCATCCGGATCGACGAAATTGATGTACCCGTCGTCCGGCGCCGCGATCGGGCGGGCCTCCCGGTCGAACGCAGCGGGCCAACCTGAATCGAGTGGTTCAGAGCCGCGCCGAGTTTCGGACTCACCCATCGGTTCCGGGAACAGGTTTTCGATTCCTTCAATCAATTCCTCACTGACGTGCGCAATGACCTGGTCCGCCTGGATCGAAACTGCAACGTGATGGATGAAATAAATCAGAACTGCCAGACTGACCACCGCCAACAGCACGCCGATGCTAACCGCGAGGTGCGGAACGAAAAGGGTTTCATCGGCGCGGCGGATCGTGCGCAGTACAAGCAGGCAGTACACGAAGGTGGAAACGAAAGTGCCAATGACCAGCTGGTTGGTAGCGTCGCGCATGAAGTTGCGCAGCAGGCGCGGACCCAACTGCGACGACGCGAGCGACAGCGCGACCAGCGTCATCGAGAACACTACACCGGCAATGGTGATCATCGATCCGGCGATCGTGCTCAGCAACAGGCTCGCCCCATCCGCTCCGCCGGTATAGATCCAGCTCGGCATCTGCAGCAATTTTTCGGCCATCAACTCGTCCACCGCAACCGTGGCAAACGCCAGTGCGATCGCAGCCAGCGCCATGGCCGACGGCACGAACCAGAAACTGGAGCGAATCCGATCCCAGTATTTGAGCAGCAGCGTCTTCATTGCGAATGTGTGCTTCGCATCGGAGTGGTGGAGTTGATGGGTTGTCGATGCAAATGATCCGGGGCGTAAGTAATGGTACGGGCTGCACCACCGATGCCGCCCGGCGCGGCGAACAAATCACTAGACTGTACGCATCAGAGCCAACCGCCGCGGAAACCCGCGCGCCGCAGTCCGGCAACTACATACCCGCACCCGCGC
>JBDUCU010000041.1:0-21632 GCA_040003315.1 Burkholderiaceae bacterium
GGGATAGTCCCGAACTCACATGCAAATGCACCGCAGAGGACAGCAGACGCTTGATCAGCGGTGGGCCGACCGTGGCAGCAAACGAATCGACCATTCCGATGCGCAGGGTTTGCGCTTCGCCGCCTGCTTGCTCGCGCACTGTCTTGTAAAGCGTCTCGGCCTCGGTTACTAACGCCCCACCGCGCAGGCGCAACGCGGCGCCGGCCGCAGTCAGCGCCAATGGGCGCCGCTCGCGATCGATCAACACCGCGCCGACGCTTTCTTCAAGCTGGCGTATCGCTTGGGAGACCGCCGATTGCGAAAGACCGAGCTGCTTGGCGGCGGCTGTCATGTTCGCCAGGTCGGCGACGGTGACAAAGACTTTAAGAGTTTTGAGGTCGAGCACCTGCGGCCGAGTCTAGCTCCAAGGAAATGGGCTGTTGCTCACCGGGTGCAGCTTGCCCGTCGCATAGCGCGAAAAGCGAAACGGTTCGAGTAACGCGCTCGGTTGGCCGAGCAGGTCATCGGCCACCAGGCTGCCTACGCCGATCATCTTGTAGCCATGATTCGAATCGGCGATCACGTAAACGTTTTCGCGAAAACGATCGAACACCGGAAAGCTGTCGGGCGTGAAGCAGCCGATGCCGCCCGAGGGTTCCTTCTTATAAACGCCGTTCTTGCCTTCGAAGCGTTTCTGGCAGAAGGCGAGCGCCGAGGTCCACATGTCGGCGAAGTTATCGGTCACGACAAACTCGGGCGACTTCGGTCCGTACGGATCGACGCGCACTTCGTCAGCAGGCGTTTCGACCGTGGCGGGCATTGCGCCGCCTTGCACGCCGCCGAAATTGAAGTCCGGCTTGTAGTAGATGCCCCATAGCTTGTCGGTAATCATCTTGCCGTCGCGGTCCGAGTAGAGGGGCGCGTCGGTATCGACGTGGATCACCGGCGGCATCGCACCGTCGTTGGTCTTCTGAAAATTCGGATCGACGCCCAACGTGCCTTCCTGCAACGCCATGTAATGCCACATCGGCAAGCCATGGTGGGTCTTGCCGTCGCGCCCCTGGACGCTGATCTCCTTCGGCAGCTCAAGCATGTTCCACAGTGAGTTGATCCACGGGCCGGCGCCGATGATCAGTTGATCACACCAGATCGGTCCGGCGGTAGTCTCGACAGACGAGATCGCCGATGTCCCATTGCCCGAATGCAGCGCCGTGACCTCGACCCCTTCGCAAATTTCGACGCCGAGCGCTTTCGCTTTCCTGGCGAGTCCGCGCAGCGAAGCCATGTTGTTTGCATAGCCGCCGCGTTTTTCGTGCAGCACCGACGTGATGTTCTTGGCCTGCCAGTCGTCAAAGAGTGTTCTCATGTATTTGCGCGATTCGGCCTCACTCTCGACGAACGTTGATTTGTAGCCAATTTTCTTCTGCTGTTCGTAGATCGTTCCAACCTGCTCGTGCATCACTTCGGGGCTGATCTGCATGTAGCCGACCGGGTGATAGCTATACGCCTCCGGGTCGCTCTCCCAAACCGAAACGGAATGCGCCATCAGTTCGCGCATCGCGGGCTGAAAATAGTTGTTGCGCACGACGCCGCACGCAATACCCGATGGACCGGCGCCGATGCCGGTCTTTTCGAGGACAACGATGCGCGAGCCGGCCGCACCGATCGATCGGCCCTTCGCTTTGAGCTTTTGAGCGAGATGCATCGACGTCGACAGTCCGTGGATACCGGCGCCGATAACGACGTAAGGTGCGTAAGAAGGCAGTGAAGTCATCGACATCCTCGGAGTTCATTGCAACGATTGTTACTGGGGCACCGCGTCGACGTCACCATGCGAGTTGCGCGCGGTAGGAACATGGATCGCGATGCAGCCGCTTGCTCACGCAACTTCCTGCGGGTGTAGTGCCATCAGCTCGCGCTTAAGAACCTTGCCGCTCGGATTGATCGGCAGTTCGTCGACAAAAACAATACGACGCGGCCGCTTGAATGACGCTAGATCATGACTCATTCGGCAAAAGGTGTTGACGGCGCTGGCGGTCAACGCCGGATCGCTGCGGATGATGAACGCAGTGACGAGCGCGCCCCACTTTGCATCGGGCATCCCGACAACGGCCGCCTCGCGCACGCCGGGGCACCGATACAGGATCTCTTCCACTTCGCGCGGATAAATATTCTCGCCACCAGATACGATCATGTCGTCTGCCCTCCCATGGAAGTGGTAGAAGCCGTCGAAGTCCTGGCTCATCAGGTCGCCGGTATAAACCCAGCCGCGTTTCAGTTTGTTTGCGGTTTCGCTCGGGTTGTTCCAGTAGCCCTGCATCGCCTGCGGTCCGCGCACGATCAACTGGCCGATTTCGCCGGGCTCGACGGTTTGCTCGGGTGTGATGTCGCGCAACGGGTCATTTGGAATGATCCGACACTGGCTGATCAGCGTGGGCTTTCCGACAGAACCCAGATGGCTCAACGCATCCTGCGGACGCAGCAGCAATGTAAGGCTGGCTTCGGTCATGCCGTAGCCGTTGAAGATGCTCGAACAGAACTCGTTGATCACGTTCTGCATCGTTGTAGCGGCAATAGCGGCGCCGCCAGTCGTGATCATGCGCAGGCTCGACACATCGAATTGTCTGAAGCGCGGGTGAAACAGCATCTCCTGAATCTGGGTCGGCACTGCGAACAAGGTCGTAACGCGATGCTCCTGAATTGTCCGCAGCGTTTTTTCCGCCTCGTATCGACCTTCGACAACGTTGGTCCCGCCGACCATCAGGTGCGGAATAAAAAACGCCTGCATGCCGCCGACGTGATACAGCGGAGCGATATGCAGTGCGACGTCGGTGGGCTGCAGTCCGTATTCCATCACGCAGTTCATCGCAATCGCGATGTCGTTGTCATGGCTGTGCATCACGCCTTTGGGCCGGCCCGTCGTGCCCGACGTGTAGACCAGTGCGGACAGTTGGTCGCCTGACGGAACCGGTCGCGGCGGATGGACATCGACTGACGCGTCGACAAGCGTATCGAAGTGATGGTGACCGGCTGGAACGTTGGCCGCGTCGTAGGCACACGAAATGTAGTCGTGGACGCTCTTAAGGCGCTGCTGAACCTGCAGCACGTTATCGGTCACGGATCGACCGTAGACCAGAATGCGTGCCCCGGAATCCGAAAGGGTATAGAGAACCTCGCCGGCTGCAAGCCTGAAATTCAGTGGCACGGCCACTGCACCGAGCATCTGTGTCGCGAAGTAAGTCGTGACCGAGTTTTCTGATGTCGTCACATAAAAGGCGACACGATCGGTGGGGCGCACGCCCAGATCGGCCAGCGCCTGCGCGAATCTGCTGACGCGTGTGTACCAGTCGCTGTAGGTCCAGCGCTGCTGCTCGAAGATCAACGCCGTGTGCTTCGGATAGCGCTCGACCGACTGCAGGAAAATCGTTGCGATGTCCATAACAGCTACTCAAAACTGCTGCGCGCGCCGATCTTGCGCCGGCGGTGCCGCAGTACATTCGAATACGCGTATCTCTGTACGCCTACGCTCCTCGGCACAACCTCGGCGCTGCTCGCTACGTTTTGCATACGCTGTTACAACTTGTCGGGTCAGAGAGTGAGCTTCAGCGCCGGGAGGTCAGCCGTCGCGATCAGATACTTGGCAATCTCTGTCGTGCCACCGACGATCGGCAAAGCACGCGCGTCGCGATAGATCTGCTCAGCACGACCGAATTCCTTCGTGATTCCGTCGCCGCCAAGGATCTGCACCGTATGGTCTGCACAGAAAGTCGCGGTCTCGGTCGCCACGAGTTTTGCCATCGCCGCGGGCTTCATCAACTCCTTGCCGGCGATGCTCGCGTCGTACAGCTTGGCGGCACGGTACGTCAGCAGCTCTGCGGCGTCGATCCGGCAGCTCATCTCGGCGATCTGACTCCAGATCAGCTGCTTGCAGCCGAGCTTCTGGCCAAAGGCTGAGCGCGTCTGAGCGTGTGCCTGGGCGATGTCGAATGCGCTGCGTGCAACGCCAAGGCCGGAGCCCCCGAGGATGATGCGCTCGAAGTTGAACATGCCCAGCATGATGTGGCCGCCGCCGTTTGCATCGCCCAGCAGGTGGTCGGCGGGTACCCTGCAGTTGTCGAACGCCACCTCGCCGACGACGCACCCGCGGCGCCCCATGAAGGTAAAGCGACGCGGAAACATCAGCCCGCTGGCATCGCTCGGCACGACGACGGCCGAAATGCCTTTGCCCGCCGCCGCGGCCGGGTCCGTCACGCCGTAGACGATGTAGACATCGGCCACGCCGGCGTTCGAGATATAGCGCTTGCGGCCGTTGATCACGTACTGGCGGCGACTGGCATCGAATTCGATTCTCGTCCGCATCCGCGACGTATCGGATCCGGCATCCTGCTCGGTGACGCAGATCGCGCCGACCTGACGCCCATCGACAATGCCCGCGAGATAGCGCTCGCGTATCGGTTGCGCGGCATGGCGGTGCAACGGATAGGCGCAGCTCAGCGCAGTTGCGATCGTGGTTTCGAACGCGTAGTTGATATAGGCCGCTTCCTCAGACAGGATGGTCGCGTGAGTTAAGCCGGGTTTGTCAAGCGCGCCGCGGTAGAGATCTGCAAACATCAATCTCAGATAACCCGCTTCGCCCAGCGCGCGCACCACGGCCTTGATCGCACTCCAGTCGTCCTGGTCTTCAATCGCGGCGGCTCGTGGCAGCAGCTCACGCTGCAGGAATTCGCGCACCTCGGCTCGAAAGCTGCGATCCTGCTCGGAGAGGAAGAAGTCACGCATAGGGCAAAGGATCAGTCGACAGGATGAAGCAACTCGTCGGTCAGTGCCGACAGCGCAGCGTCGTCGCTGGCTAGAGAGTCAACCAGCCGCTCGATATTCTCAGTACGCCGCGCTCCCAATACGGGTTGTGCGAGCGTGCGATATTTTTCGCGCAGCTCGTCGTCGCTGAGAGGATTCTCCGGATTGCCGCGTGCTCGAGCGGGCTCTGACACCCGCGTCGTCCCATCGCGCAGTGTGATGCGCACGCGTGCCCAGCGTTCAGACGGAAAGCGGCGCGAGAATTCTGCATCGTCGGTGAGCCGGATCGCCTGCAGCAGGTGCGTGATCCGCGGATCGACCAACGCTGCCTTGGAGACTTCGACCGCACCGAGCTGTCCGTAGACCAGCGCTGCGGCGACCGCATAAGGCAGGCTGTACTGCGCCTCGTCGGTCGCGATCGGAGCCGCGCACTGTGAACCCAGGTCGATCGCCTCGCGAAAACTCTCGATGCCAACCGTGACGATGTCGCCGACGCCGAAGCGATGCGACTGCTTGAGCGTCAGCGCGGCCTCGACGGCGGGTTGAGCCCATCGGCAGATCGGATAAGCCTTGAAGTATTGCTCCCTCATTCTCCAGCGCGTACCGAGGTCGCTCCAGTAGCCATGCGCGTCTTCGCGCTCGACGGTGAGCGCGGGAGCGCCGGTGAACCCGTCGTGCGCAAGCAACGCTGCGCTGACGCCCACTTGCGCACCCCAACCGGAGCCATCCTTCAGCATCGTTGGATAGCTGCAGACGCGCAGGATCTGGCCGCGCGGTCCCCAATATTCGGCAATGCCGATCGCATGCCGCATCCGTTCGTCGTCGAAGCCAAGCCATCGGCCGCCCAACGCGGCACACGCAAGCGCGTTCCACGCTCCCGAACAGTGATAGTCGGCCGCCGTTGCATGCAGTGCGATGCCGGCGCGGGTCGCAATTTCATAGCCCAACGCAACGCAGGTCAGGAATTCGCGACCGTTGATGCGAGACGGTCGCGCGACACCGCCATCGAGATAAGCCAATAGCGCCGGCAGCACGGCAACCCCTGCGTGGCCCTTGGTCAGTACATGACCGTCGTGCGCATCGAACGCATCGATTGTTGTTGCCCCCGCGAATGCAGCGCCGGCAAGGCCAGCCCGACGACCATCGAACAGGATGCGAGCCGCCCGGTCACGTCCGACAAGCTGTGTCGACGCGTATGCATTCACGATGGCTGATGCAGGTGTGCGCGATCCGGCGGCTGCGACACCGATCAGATCGAGCACGCACCGCCCGGCCTGCTTCGCGACATCGGCCGGCAAATCCTGATAGTGCACACCGCGAACGAATGACGAAACGCTGCCGTACGCTGCGGCAGCAGATGCGTGCGTCAACTCGGGCGCGCTCACGCTCATCGGCGCAATGACGACGAGTCACCCTGCGTCAGGCGCTCGAGCTCGCGACGAACCAGCGGTAAGTTTACGTCGCGACGCGTCGGCAACAGATAGCGTGCACGGCGCACAAGCTCGAAGTCGAGCTGTGCGTACACCAGTTGTTCGCTTCGACCTGGTGCGATGGCCAGCGTCCGGCCGAACGAATCGAGAATGCGCGAGCCGCCCCAGAACGTCAGAGCGCCTTCGGCGCCGACCCGGTTGGCCATCATGACCGGCATGCCGTACGTCATCGCGTTAAAGCGCAGATTGATATCCCAGCCATCGATGTTGTCAAATTCGGCGCCGACGGCTTCGACCGCCGAGCTGATCGGGGCCATTAAAAGCGTGACGTCCTGCAAGGCGGCCAGATAGACAAGCGCTGGATTCCAGGCATCGGCACAGATCAGAATGCCCGCGCGCCATCCAGCGGCAATCTCGAACGTGGCGATGCGGTTGCCGGCGGCGAAGTGCTTGCCGTCTTCGAGCTTGCCATACGTGGCGAGGTTCAGTTTCCGGTGAACGAAGATAACGGCCCCATCGCGCACCGCGAGGGACGAGTTGTAGAACTGCGCGGCCGGGGCTTCCTCGATGATGCCGAACACGGTGCACATCGGGCCCGACGCCGCCGCGATCTGCGCAACGTATCGATGATTGCAATCGATCGCCAGACGCAGCGCGTCGGAGCCGGCGCTATGCCCCGTCAAAGACATTTCTGGAAATAGCAGCACGTCGACGCCGGCGGCGCGCGCGTCGCGGATCACTTCGAGGTGACTGCGCAGGTTCGCTTCAAGGTCACCAAGGATCGACTGGGTCTGTGAAACTGCGACATTCAGCACCGGCGCCTTCATGCGCGAAAAAAGTCCTGAGCCTCGCTAAACGAGGAGCCGTGACCGGCTCCTCGTGCTCGAACGGTTGCTGATCAGATCAAACCTTGCTGCTTCAGGAAAGTCTGAGCAACTTCCTCGACGGTTTTCTTGTCGACGTCCACGCTGGCATTGAGCTTCGACATCGTGGCGTCGTCGAGCTTGGCCGACAGCGAGTTCAGAATATCGGCGAGCTTGGGGTTGGCATCCAGCACTTGCTTCCTGACAACCGGTGTCATCGCATAGGCTGGAAAATAGCCCTTGTCGTCCCTCAGAACGACGAAATTGAACGCCGGCACTCGGCCATCGGTGGCGAACACCAGCCCGACATCGACCTGCTTTTCCTTTAGGGCCTGATAAACGAGACCAGTGTCCATGCGCTTGACGTTGTCGCGCGTAAATTCGAAGCCATACGCTTGCTCAAGCGGTTTCAGACCGTCGGGTCGAGCGTAAAACTCCGCGTTGCTCGCGAACGTGAGCTTGGCGCCTTCCTTGACCTTCTTGGCCAGATCGCTGATGGTTGCGATGCCCTGCTTCTTGGCTTCTTCGGCATTCATGGCCAGGGAATAGGTGTTGTTGGCCCTGGACGGATTGAGCCACACGAGACCCTTGGCGGCATCGAGTTCCTTGACCTTCTTGTAGTTATCTTCCGGCGATAACTTATCGGTGAACTTGTTGTAGGTGATTAGAGATGTACCCGTGTACTCCCAGTAGACATCGATTTGCCCGCTTTCCTGCGCCTGGCGCAGCACCGCACTGCCCATACCTGCTTTCACGTCCACCGTGTAGCCCTTGGCCTTGAGCAATTGCGCAGTCATCGCCGACATGATCTGCTGCTCCGTGAAGTTCTTGCCGCCCACGACGATGTTCTGCGCCAGCGCCGCTGTCGAAGCAACCGTCAGCAACAGGCCAGTCAACATCGAGAATGCCCGAGTCATCTTCATTACTGTCTCCCAGATTTGATTTTCGACCGCTGCCAAAGACGCGCCTTAGCGCAGCGGGTTTACTCCACGCGGAACCACAAAATACGAAATTGCACCTACAGCGAAGTCCACAATCACGGCGAGCAAGGCTGTCGGGATCGCGCCCGCCAGCATCATTGCCGGCTCGTTCAGATCGATGCCGGTAAAAATCAACTCGCCGAGTCCGCCGCCGCCGATCAAGAATGCGAGCGGCGCAGTGCCTACGTTAATGGCGAGCGCGGTACGTATTCCGGCGAAAGTCACAAACAGCGCATTGGGCAATTCGACTCCCGACAGGATTTGCATCGGTCGCATTCCCATGCCGGTCGCCGCCTCGACTAAATATGACGGAACTCCCAGCATACCGGCGTACGTATTGCGCACAATCGGTAGCAACGATGCAATCCACAAGGCAAAGATCGCCGGGATGGTGCCGATGCCCAGAAAACTCATGGCCAGCGCGAGCACCGCCAGGGTCGGCACGGTACTGCCGATGTTGAGCGCCTGCATCATCGACTCGGCGATCCGGCGCATGCTCGGACGGCTGAGCCAGAGTCCAATCGGTACGCCGATCAGAATCGCCAGGCCACCCGAGATCGCAACCAGCTTCATGTGCTGTTGCGACAGAAAAACGATATCCGACCGGTACTTGGCGATTTGATCGAACAGGCCACTGCGCTGGGCGAGAACGCCGAGCGCAAAGGCCGCGATCAGCGAGACCACGATCAGGACCCGTCCGGTCAATGCCGCACGCATGGGCGCTACGCAATCCTCATCGATGCGTCGCGATAAGTGTCACCCAACAGGCGCGTAATCCCTCGCTGCGTGATGACGCCGGCATACAGCCCGTCGCTGTCGACGCACGTGAGCCACGGCACGTCGTACATGAACATCATCGAAACGGCGGTCCGCAGATCCTCGTCGAGACTGACTGTCGCCGGAAGGCGGGTGCCAAACTCCGCGGCCCTTCCAACCTGGCCTTCGCAAGTGTCGCGGCCCAGATAGCCCTGCGGGCGGCCGCCGGCATCGACCATCACGATAAATTCCTGCGCGTGTTCGTTCATCAGAGCCAGCGCGCGATCGAGTGGATCGCCGGCAGCCACGTGCGGCGCACCGGTGTGGATTGCCGACTCGACTTTCATCAGACGCAGCCGCTTCAAAGTGCGGTCGGTTCCAACAAAGTCGGCGATAAAGCTGTTGCCGGGATGCGCCAAGATGTTATCTGGGCTGTCGAACTGTTCAAGCTTGCCTGCACGGAATATCGCGACCTTGTCGGCCATCTTGACCGCTTCGTCGATGTCGTGGCTGACGAACATCACGGTTTTCTTCAGACGCCGGTGAATTTTTAGAAATTCGTCTTGAATGACTTCGCGGTTGATTGGATCGATTGCACCAAATGGCTCATCCATCAGCAAAACGGGCGGGTCGGCTGCCAAAGCACGCGCGACGCCGACGCGCTGCTGCTGGCCACCCGACAGCTCCTTTGGATACCGCTTCAGAAAAATCGCCGGCTCGAGATTGATCGTCGCCAGAAGCTCCGCAGCGCGATTGCGCGCTTTGGCCATGTCCCACCCGAGCAACTTGGGTACGACACAGATATTCTCTTCAACCGTCATGTTGGGAAACAGGCCGATCTGCTGGATCACATAGCCGATCGTGCGCCGCAGTTCGACTGGGTCGTACAAATCGGTGTCCTTGCCGTTGATATAGATCTTGCCGGAGGTCGGCTCGATCAGACGGTTGACCATTTTGAGTGTCGTCGTCTTGCCGCAGCCCGATGGGCCGAGCAGCACGCAAATCTCTCCTGCGGCGACTTCGAAGCTGATGCGGTCCGCCGCCAAAGCGGGGCCCGCAGCCGTCTCGAACGCCTTGGTCACATTGTCGAGCTTGATCATGGCCGCCGTTCTTTCCTCTTTCTATCAGGTTGCTCGCGCAATCTTGGCCGGCGAAAGGCGCAGGCCCTTCGGTGTAAGCCGGTGTTGAACCCAAAGCAGGAAGTAGTCTGCGAATATTGCGAGCAGGCTGACGGCCAGCGCACCGGTGATCAGCTGGCGCGAATCGGTCTGCGAGATGCCGCGGCTGATAAACGCGCCGAGGCCGCCGGCTCCGATGTAGGTCGCGATCGCAGTGATCCCTATGTTGATCACGACGGCAATACGGACTCCGGCCATGATCACCGGGACTGCGATGGGCAGTTCCACCTGGCTCAGCCGTTGCATCGGACCCATGCCCATGCCCCGCGCCGCTTCGCGCAACGCAGGATCGACGTTGGTGATCGCGGTATAGGTGTTGCGGATGATCGGAAGCTGCGAGTACAGCATCACGGCAATCACGGCGGGCAGATAGCCAATTCCTTGTCCGATCTGCGACAGGATCGGAATCATCAATCCGAACAGAGCGATCGACGGAATCGTCATGATCATCGCAGCGATGTACAGCACGATATCGGCCGCGCGTTTGTTCTGGGTGATAGCGATCCCGATCGGGACGCCGGTCACAACAGCGAGGCCAACTGCAACGCCGACGATCGAGATGTGCTGAACCGTGCGCTGGCCAATAGCCGGCAGGTTATTGAAGATGAATGTCAGCGTTTCCATCGCTCTCTCTCGCGTTGGCCGATTGCTCCCGACGGGGACGCTGCTCGCAGCATAGTCGGCTGGTGGACCGGCAAATGTTCCAGAAGCGACATCGGCTAGTCTCTCAGCGGATACCTTACAAAGGAACGAATGTGCCGGGCACGCGCCATGTTGGCGTCGTGGTGGATGTCGTGCCAGCAACAATTCGAGTCGCATTGCGGCTGGTTGCCGTGCATTGAAGATGCGATAGTCGCCGCCACAACCTCAAAACGAGAAGCTGCATCATGACAACATCCGCACCGCGCACCCTGACTCTGATGCAACGGCTTGACCAAGGGCCGGTGATTTGCGCCGAAGGCTACGTGTTCGAGCTGGAGCGACGCGGCTATCTACAGGCGGGCGCGTTCGTGCCGGAAGTTGTGCTCGAGCACCCCGAAGCAGTCACTCAACTGCATCGCGACTTCGTGCACGCGGGCTCCGATGTGGTTGAAGCGCTGACCTACTATGCGCACCGCGAAAAACTGCGCGTGATTGGCCGCGAGAAGGACCTGGAGCCGATCAACCGTCGCGCACTCGAGCTGGCGAAGGAAGTGGCGCGGGAAAGTGGAGCGCTGTTGGCTGGCGATATCTGCAACACCAATGTCTACGATCCGGCCGACGCCAAGTCGCATCAGGCGGTGCGGTCGATGTTCGCAGAGCAGGTCGGCTGGGCGGCCGACGCAGGGGTCGATTTCATCATTGGCGAGACGTTTTCGTACGCGCAGGAAGCACTCATCGCGCTCGAGGAGATCAAGAAAGCGGGCAAGGTCGCCGTGATGACGCTGGCGATGCATCAGGAAGAGCGCACACGCGAGGGGTGGACGGCGGCCGATGCGTGCAGGCGGCTGGCCGATGCCGGCGCCGAAGTGGTCGGGCTCAATTGCATTCGCGGACCTCGCACGATGATGCCCTTGCTAAAGCAGATCCGCGCGTCGGTCAAAACCCATATGGCTGCATTGCCCGTGCCGTTTCGTACAACACCGCATCAGCCGTCGTTTCAGTCATTGCGCGATCAGGAGTGGAGCGGCGACCCGGACGAACCAATGAGCGGCAAGCCGTTCCCGGTTGCGCTCGACCCATTTACCTGCAATCGCTTCGAGCTGGCTGAATTTGGCCGTGAGGCGATGGCGCTCGATATTCGCTATCTCGGCGTCTGCTGCGGAGCGGGTCCTCATCACATCCGAGCGTTGGCCGAGGCGGTGGGCAAGCGTCCGCCCGCGAGCAAGTATTCGCCCGACATGTCGAAGCACGCCTTCTTGGGTTCGCACCAGCGTATCAAGCAGGTGCAAAAGGACTACGCCGAGAAGTTGTAGGACGGTGTTCCCGTTGCGCGGTTAGTTACGACGCGCCATCATGCGGTGCGATGAGTAATACGAAATGGCTGGTGCTGCTGTGTACCAGTCGCATTGGCTTCTCGTTGATCTTCACCGTCTACGCCGCGCTGCTGCCGGTGCTAATGGGTGCGTGGCGAATGTCCGCCGCCCAAGCGGGGTTGGTGCAGAGCGCATGGCATCTCGGCTATTTGCTGTCGCTCTTCGTCGCGGGTCTGCTGACCGACCGCATCGGTGCGCGCCAGACTTTTCTTGCGATGAGCATTGCCGCTTGCGCAAGTGCGCTGCTGTTTGCGGTCGCGGCAAACGATTTCTGGTCGGGCCTGCTGCTTTATCTGGCGGCCGGGCTCGCGGCCGGTGGGTCCTACACACCCGTCCTTGCGCTGATCGCGCAGCGCTATGACGCGAGCCATCGCGGCACTGCAATGGGCTGGTATCTGGCGGCTGGCTCGTTCGGTTACGCGCTTTCGCTGATTGCAAGTGCGGCCCTCACACCGTGGGCAGGTTGGCGCATCGCACTCGTGCTATCAGCCGCCGGCACGATGTTCGGTGCGGTGCTCGGCTGGTTCGCGATGCGCGGTGCGCGCGAACCTCCGCGCCCTGACTGCACGCAGCTGCCGTGGCTCGTTTCCGCGCGCCGGCTGTGGCGCAACAAACCCGCGCAGCTGGCGATCTGGTCCTATTCGTTCCACTGCTGGGAACTTCTCGGCATGTGGGCGTGGCTGCCCGCTTTCCTGGTGGCGGCCGCCGCACCCGGCGGTGACATTTCCAACGGTGCGCTTACAGTAGGCGTCGGTATCGCGGGCCTGACGCACCTGGTCGCTGTACTCGGCAGTCTCAGCGGCGGCGTGCTGTCCGACCGTATCGGGCGCACTCAGGTGATCTTGATGATGAGCTGCGCAAGTCTGGTGTGTTCGTTTGCGTTCGGATGGATGCTCGGCGCGCCATTGTGGCTGATCACGGCAGTCGCCATTGTCTACAACGTGACGGCGATTGGCGATTCTTCGGTGTTTTCCACTGTATTGACTGAAACGGTGCCTGCAGATCAGATCGGATTCGCGTTCTCGATCCGCTCTGTTCTGGGATTCGGGATGGGGGCGGTGAGCCCGTGGGTATTCGGTGTCGTACTCGATGCGGTCGGTAACGGCCATCCGAGTCAGCACGCATGGGGACTCGCATGGTGTTCGATGGGCATCGGTGCCTTACTGGGTCCTTGGCTGACGTTTCGGCTTCAGCGGCACGTCGCCTCGGCCAACTTGCCGCGCGCGTCAGCGCAAGTGGCACGGGCGAAACTCTAGTCCTTGCGTCGCGCGATGTTTGGGTCGATCGCGTAATAGTTGCCGGCGCTGTCGACGAATATCTGCAATGTGGTCGTCAGGCCGGTCGGCGAATCGAGTACACCCGCTGCAATTGAGATCGACTCGCTCTGCGGGCGCTCCCAGAACAAGGTCGCTCCGCACTCGCCACAAAATCCGCGGCGCGCGAACGACGATGAGCTATACCACTTCAGGCCACGCGTCTCGGTCAGATGAAGGCAGATCTTCGGTGCGTTCGTATACGCGCCGATGTGTCCATGCGTCTTGCGACACATGGCGCAGTGGCAGAGCACGACTTCGCGCAGCGTCCCGGCCAGTTCGAAGCGCTCGCCGCCACAAAGGCAGCTGCCGGTCACGGTTGCACGCTGCTGCATCAGCGAGCCAGACGCCGCGCGGGTGCGCGCGAGATTCGCTCCGATGCAACGGCAGCACGCTCGTCGCTGGGCTTGCGTCCGTAGGCACCCCGATAGCAGCGGCTGAAGTGAGACGCCGAAGCAAATCCGCAGGCGACTGCGACGTCCAGTATCGGCTTGGTCGTCTGCAATAACATGGCACGCGCTCGGTCAAGACGCAGCTTCAAATAGTAGCGGCTTGGCGTGGCGCGCAGG
Organism: Burkholderiaceae bacterium; assembly: GCA_040003315.1. Lineage (GTDB taxonomy): Bacteria > Pseudomonadota > Gammaproteobacteria > Burkholderiales > Burkholderiaceae_F > JACCZX01. The sequence continues at coordinate 13,881 of JBDUCU010000041.1, forward strand.
TACTTGGCGAACAGGCGCTCCAGCTGCCGCGGCGAGAGTTCGACATCGTGTGCGATCTGATGCACCGGCCGCGGCTCGTCATGCGCGCCTTCCATCATGCCGATCGCGGCAATCAGCTTTTCGTTGGCGACGCCCAGCCGGCTTTGGACCGCCATCTTTTGCGAATCCTGCGTGCCCCGGATGCGTGGATGGATGAATTGCTCCGAGACGTCGTTGGCCAGAGCGCGTCCATCGCGCTCGCTGATCAGCTGCAACATCATGTCGAGCGCAGCGGTGCCGCCGGCACACGTGCAGCGATTCCCGTCGATGACGAAAATATCGTGCGTCGTTCGAACTCTCGGGAACCGTTCCGAAAACGCGGCGAGACTTTCCCAATGCAGCGCGCAGCGCCGTCCGTCGAGCAATCCGGCGTAAGCCAAGGCGTACGCACCCAAGCTGATACCGCCCACTCGGGTGCCGCTGCGCGCCAGTGCGCGCAGCCATTTCGCAATGGCGGCGTCGTTCGCGGCTGCATCGCGCGTCCCCGCGCACGCGAGAAGCAAGTCGAGCCTGACGTCCTCGCTGATTGAATCGTCGACTGCGATATCGATTCCGTTGCTGGCATGCACCGGGCGGCCATCGCGCGAGAACAAGCGCCATTCGAAAAGTTGTTTGCCCGTCAGCCGATTGGCCGCACGCAGCGGCTCGATTGCCGACGCAAACGCCATCATCGGAAATTCCGGGAACAGCAGAAAGCCCACTCGATAAGACACAATCTCCGATTGGACCGCTGTGCCGTCCGTTGACGAGCGCATTGCTTTTTTTGCGCGAGGCATCGCGCGATGTTACGAGATCGCGTGCGCGCTCCCCGTTGTCGCGCACGCAGTCATGGTCGCCATTCGCGCAGACGGAAGCGTTGCAGCTTGCCGGTTTCGGTGCGCGGCAGCGAATCGACGAACTCGATGCTGCGCGGATATTTGTACGGCGCAATCGTCCGTTTGACAAATGCCTGCAGCTTGGCGCAAAGATCGGCGCTTTTCTGATAGCCCGCTTTTAGGACGACAAACGCAGCAACGCGGTGGCCGCGCTCCTCGTCAGGCATGCCAACGACGCCGCACTCGGCCACAGCGGGATGCAGCAGCAGGACGGCTTCAACCTCAAGGCCCGCAACGTTGTATCCGGAAGTCACGATCATGTCGTCGGCGCGCGCCTGATAGCGAAAATATCCCTCCTCATCCTGCACGAAAATGTCGCCGGTAAGATTCCACCCGCCGCGCACGTAATTGCGCTGGCGATCATCATCGAGGTAGCGGCATCCGCTCGGCCCCTTGACTGCGAGCTTGCCAGCGGAGCCTCGCGGCAGTTCGTTCATCGCGTCATCAGCGACCATCGCGCGATAGCCAGGCACCACCTTACCGACCGCACCCGGCCGGATATCGATACCACCGGCCGCAATGAAGATATGAATCATTTCCGTTGCACCGATGCCATCGATCATTTCGATCCCGGAAGCTTGCTTCCAAAGTTGGCGCGTCGGGTCCGGCAGGGGTTCGCCGGCCGAGACGGTCTTCTTCAGGCTTGAAATATCAAAGGCGCGATCCGGATCGGCCAGCAACAGCCCCATTTGCCGATACATCGTGGGTGCCGTGAAACAAATCGTCGCGCGCGCTGCTTCGATCGTTTGCAGCAGCGATTCGGGCGTGAGCTTTTCCATCAGCACCGTCGACGCGCCGAACCGCAGCGGCATCGCGAGAAGTCCACCCAATCCAAACGTAAAAGCGAGTGGCGGTGTGCCGCAGAAGACATCGTCGCGGTTCGGTTTCAGAACATGCGTGGTGAACGCATCGGCCATCACCAGAATATCGCGGTGGAAATGGACGGTACCTTTGGGCGTGCCCGTGGTACCCGAAGTGAATGCGATCAGACAACTATCGTCGCGATGTGTCGCATGCGGGGCGAAGCCGATCGGTTTGCGAGCGGCGCGTGCCTCGAGTCCGTCGGACCCCGAATGATTGAAGTACATCACCGTTTTAAGATCCGGCGCATGCAGCTCGGAGGTCGCATCGAGCGTCATCGCAAGCTCCTGCTTCAACCGCGTGTCGCAGAGCGCCACCGAGACGCGCGCCTTGTCGATGATCTGCTTCAGTTCATGCGCGCGGAGCAGCGGCATCGAGCCGACCGCGATCAATCCGGCTTTGACGACAGCGAGCCAGCAGGCAGCCAGCATCGCGCTGTTTGCAGCACGCAGCAGCACGCGGTTGCCGGGCACGAGCTGCAAATCTTCGGTCAGCACGCGTGCGATCCGATTGACCTGCGCTTGCAGCTGCGCGTACGTGCATGAAACCTTGCGGCCACCGATCAGTGTGGTCAGCGCCAGACGCGAGCCGTGGCCGGCTTCAATTCTCCGATCGAGCAACTCGGTCACGCAGTTGAGTTGCTGTGGATACTGATACTCGGGCCGATCGAACAGGAATTCCGGCCATTGTGCTCGCGGAGGCAGATGATCCTGCGCGAAGGTGTCGACGCGGCTCATCGTTGCCATCGGTCGATCCACTCCGTGCCTGTAACGCGCGGCTGCACAGGCTTAGTCAACCTTGGCGTTGGATACTTTGACGACCTGGGTCCACTTGTCTGTTTCTGCGCGAATGAACTCGGCAAATTGAGCGGGGGTCGTGCCCCCTGGCTGCGCCCCTTGCCCAACGAATCGCTCCCGCACCTCGGGGAATGCAAGAGCCTTTGCCACGTCGGCTTGAATCTTGTCTACGACTGCGCGCGCTGTGCCTGCAGGAGCAAACAGTCCAAACCAGGAACTCGCATCAAAGCCCTTCAATCCAGCCGCCTCTTCGATGGTTGGAACGTCCGGCAGCGCGGAAGAGCGGACGCGCGACGTGACTGCGAGTGCCTTCAATCGCCCGCTTTTGATATGCGGCAACGCTGAGGGAAGGTTGTCGAACATCACGTTCGTGTTGCCCGCTAGCAGATCGGTCAACGCCGGCGCCGAGCCGCGGTATGGCAGATGCACCATATAGGTTCCGGTCATTGTCTTGAACAGCTCGCCGGTCAGGTGAATCGATGTGCCGTTGCCGCTTGATGCCATGTTCAATTGGCCCGGGCGCGCCTTCGCATATGCGATGAATTCGTTGACGCTGTTGACCGGCAATTTTGAGTTGACCACCATTACATTTGGAACGCCGGCAGCCAACGTGATCGGCACGAAATCCTTGACTGGATCAAATGGCATCTTGTTGCCGCTCTGCGCAAACAGCGCCGCGTTGATCGAGTGCGTGCCGACGGTTCCCATCAGCAAGGTGTAGCCGTCGTTCGGACTTTTCGCGACCAGGTCCGCGCCGATGTTGCCGCCGGCGCCCGGGCGATTCTCGATCACCACGGGCTGCTGCCACATGCGCTGCAGCTCGACTCCCAGCGAGCGCGCGACGATATCGGTGGTGCCTCCCGGTGGAAATGGCACGACGATCCGCACCGGCTTCGAAGGCCAGCTTTGTCCATGCGCGGGCGACAAATGCGACAGCAGCACGCTTGCAATTGTCGCCACCCACCACGGCATAGCACGATGCATTTGATCACTCCTCCTACCTGAGTGTCGAAGTCTGCCTGCCCATCAATCGTTCGTCTATGCTGGCCGCAACATTGTGTGCATCAGAGTTGACCATGGCAAAGTTTGTGCTCGCACTGGATCAGGGAACGACGAGTTCGCGCGCGATCGTTTTCAACCGACGCGGCCGGATCGTTGCGACGGCTCAGCGAGAGTTCCGGCAGATCTTTTCGCAACCGGGATGGGTTGAGCACGACGCCGCTGAAATCTGGGCGACACAATTGGAATGTGCGCAATCGGCGCTGCGTCAGGCGGGCGCCGCAGCAGCCGACATCGCTGCAATCGGCGTCACCAATCAGCGAGAAACGAGTGTGGTATGGGAGCGCGCAACGGGCGTGCCGATCGCAAACGCGATCGTGTGGCAGGACCGCCGCACCGCCGCGCGCTGCCAAGCACTGCGCGATCGGGGAGTCGAGGCACTAGTGACCGCGACCACCGGCCTACTGCTTGATCCCTATTTCTCCGCGACCAAAATCGAGTGGCTGCTTGACCATGTACCCGGCGCTCGCATGCGTGCGCAGCGCGGCGAGCTCGCATTCGGGACGATCGACACGTGGCTGATATGGAACCTCACCGGGGGCGGTCTCCACGTCACCGATGCGAGCAATGCATCGCGCACGTTGCTGCTTGATCTGGATGCGCTCGAGTGGAGTGACGAACTGCTCGAATTGTTCCGGGTACCGCGCGAGATATTGCCGCGGGTAACTGCGTCGAGCGAATCCATCGGGTCGACGATCGACGGATTATTTGGGGCTCCGATTCGGATCTCAGGTAACGCGGGCGATCAACAGGCGGCGACCTTCGGCCAAGCGTGTTTTCAAGAAGGTATGGCGAAAAACACGATCGGCACCGGCGCCTTTATGTTGATGAACGTTGGAAGTCGTCCGCAGGCATCGGCCAACCGACTGTTGTCGACGGCCGGGTGGACGCTGGCAAACTCGCAGGTCGCCACGTACATGCTCGAGGGCAGCGTGTTTGTGGCCGGTGCGGTGGTGCAATGGCTGCGCGATGGGCTCGGCTTGTTCGCGCGGTCCGACGATGTCGAAGCGCTGGCCCGGCAGGTCGACGATAACGGAGGTGTGTTTCTGGTCCCGGCCTTTGTTGGACTCGGCGCGCCTTACTGGGATCCGAACGCACGCGGCACGATCGTTGGCCTGACCCGCGGAACGACCAAGGGGCATGTTGCGCTGGCCGCACTGCAATCGATTGCATTTCAGTCGATGGACGTCTTGACTGCGATGCAACGGGATGCTCGCAGGCCGTTGATCGAGGTGCGAGTCGACGGCGGTGCGGCAAAGAACGATTTGTTAATGCAGTTCCATGCGGACATCAGCAATGTGCCGGTCGTGCGTCCCGAAGTGGTCGAGACGACGGCGTTGGGCGCCGCGTACCTGGCAGGGCTGGCGACTGGATTCTGGAGCGGTCTCGACGAGATCTCGAGCCTCTGGCGCGCCGATCGCCGCTTCGAGCCGGCAATGCAGGCATCACAGCGCGATGAGCTGGTTGGACGGTGGCATCGGGCCGTCGAGCGATCACAACACTGGGCATGAGCTCTGCCGCGGTGATTCAACGCGACCAATTGCTCGCGCAGCTCAGAGAGCCTCGCCTGTGGGACGTACTGGTCATCGGCGGCGGGGCAACCGGGCTCGGCATTGCGCTCGAGGCAGCGCACCGTGGCTTTCGAACGGCGCTGGTTGAAGCGCGCGACTTTGCCAGCGGCACATCGAGCCGCAGTACCAAGCTGATTCACGGCGGTGTCCGTTACCTGGCGCAGGGCAATCTGCGACTGGTGCGCGAGGCGTTGCTGGAACGTGCGCGGCTATTGGCGAACGCGCCGCGGCTGGTACGTCCGCTGCAATTCGTCGTGCCATGTTATCGACCGTTCGAACGCGAACTGATGCGCGTCGGGCTGGGCGCATACGACGCGCTCGCCGGCAAGCACGGCATCGGCGACACCCATTGGTTGTCACACGCAGACACGATTGGAGCACTGCCCGGCGTGAAGAGTCGCGGCCTGTACGGCGGCGTTTGCTACTGGGATGCTCAGTTCGATGACGCGCGCCTGGCGATTGCTTTGATGCGCACCGCAGTCAGGCTCGGCGCGGTCGCAATCAACTACGTCAAGGTCGACCAGATCCGAAAGAAAAATGGCACGATCGATTCGATCGTTGCTGCCGACAGCCTCTCGGGCGAACAATTCGAACTGCGGGCCAAAGTGGTTTTCAGCGCCACCGGCGTCTGGACCGACGACGTGCGCAGGATGGCCGACGAAACCGCGCAACCGCTCGTGACGACGAGCCGAGGTTCGCATGTCGTCGTGCCACGCTCGTTCCTGCCCGGTGCCTCCGGCATGATGATTCCCAGAACCTCGGATGGCCGCGTGCTATTCGCAATTCCGTGGCATGCGCGGCTGATTATTGGCACCACCGATATTGCGACCGAGCGAGCGACCTGGGAGCCGAGTGCTTCCGACCAGGAGGTCGAATTCATTTTGGATAACGCACGCTATTACCTCGAGGCTCCGCTTTCGACCCACGACGTGTCGGCGACGTTTGCGGGGCTGCGCCCGCTGTTCTCACCGTACGCCGCGGGCTCAAGCAGCGCGACGAAGACAATCTCGCGCGAGCACGCGATTGCAATCGAGCACCAGAACCTGATTACCGTCGTAGGCGGCAAGTGGACCACCTATCGCAGGATGGCGCTCGATGCGCTTGATCAGGCAGCGTGCGCTGGGCTGCTCGACGCGCGGCCGTGTACAACGGGAGAGCTTAGGCTCGACGTTGACGATGCGATCGAAGATGCAGTCGAAGCCGCCGAGGCCGCTGCTCTTTCGTCTGGCGTTAACTCGAGTGGCAACGCCATCGAAGCGTTCGTGGGTCTCGCCGCACGCCACGAGCAGGCGCTGAGCGCGGACGACGTCATTTCGCGTCGACTCAGAGTCGAGTCATTGGATCGCGCGGCGGCGACGCAGCTGCGTCCGGTGGTCGAGCGGGCCCTCGCACGGTCTCGTTAGCGACAAAGGCCCCGGACAAAAAAAGGCCACTTCAAGAGTGGCCTGAATGGTAAGAATTGGAGTAAGGCTTAGAACAGGTGACGCATTCCAACCGTGTACTGCTTGCGATCAAGCGTCGCGCTGTTGTTGATCGTCTTGGTGGCGTCCGAACGCGACCATGTTGCGTACAGGTTGGTACGGCGCGACAGAGGATAGGTGTAACCCAAGGCGATAAGCTTCAGGTCGCGCTCATCGAACGTCGTCGGCGTCAGCTGGACACGGTCTCCGTCGTATTTGGTGTAGGACGCCAGGAAGGCACCGCCCGCCAGCGGTACCGTGATGCCGCCCATCCATGCGTCGGCGTCCGCACCCGAGGTGATGCCAAGAACGTTGAACACGCGCTGGTTGTCTTCCTTCGCGTATCCGGCGTGCAGCTTGACGAACTTAAGATCGAACGTTAGGCCAGCCTGCAAATTGCTCTGCCTGTCCGAAGCGTTTGGGATGTGGAACCGGTCGTAAGTCACCACACCGAAGAACGGACCGGCTGCGAAGTTCACACCGGTAAACAACACGTGGACGTTGGGGCCGCTACCAGCGACCTCGCCACCGCTGGCATTAAACGAATTGCCTACGCCGAACTTGAAGCCGCCGAAGCTCGGCGACTGATAAATAATCGAATTATCCAAACGCAAGGCCCTGGCAGACGAGAACGGCACTGCTGAATCGCCGAAGCCTGTCAGGAACGGGTCGGTATTGCCGAACATGTCGAAGGAGCCTGTTCCGGACGAAAACGTTGCAATACGACCGGCAACCACGGTTCCCCAACCGCCCGACAGACCACCCCACGCCTGGCGGCCGAATAACCGGTTAACGTTGGCGCCGCCGCAGACATTCGTTATCGGAGCTCCGGTACAAGCGCCGGATTGCTGGCCCAGTGCGCCAGTGTCGATGTTGAAACCGCCCTCAAGGGTGAACACCGCATTCAGGTTCGGGTTCAGCGCTTCAGAGCCGCGCACACCCCAACGGTTGCCCGATTGATGCCCACCGTTGATCCCGCTGGTCGACGAAAAACCGCTGGCATTCGGGTCGTTGTATTGATAGTTGACATCAATGATGCCGTACAGCGTTACGTTCGACTGTGCGAGCGCAGCGCCTGAGAAAGCACCGA
>JBDUCU010000004.1:0-58381 GCA_040003315.1 Burkholderiaceae bacterium
GCAACTTCGAAAGCAGCGGTGCCAGAAAGACGATGTCTTCTGTGTGGCTGAACCCAAGCAGGTAGTAACGAGCGGCGGACAAGGAGAACCATTCGGCAGTGGCCGCGGTTGAAAATGCAAACTGCATGCGGCTGCTACCGATGAATAACACTTCGGCCGCCGCAGCATTGCGCGGCGCCTCGGGTTCGAGCGCGAACCAAAACGCGCCACGGTCGTAGTCGCCGTAGGCGGTCGCGTTGCAGTAGGCCAGATAGCGATCTGCCGAGTAGCGGTCGGCGCCGCAGGCAAAGATACCGTCGACGCGCAGTTTGTAGGCAAAGCTGCCTACGACGGCGCACAAAAGTAGCAGGATGTAAAACAACGGCTTCGGGGCCGACAGCAGACGACCGCGGCGCTCCGCGTGAACGATCTGGGCAGTCACCGTGACTGAATGGCCATAGGGAGATGTGGGGACGCAGCAGCGACTTGGGCAACCCGCTTTAGACGCCACCTCGTTGTCGAAAAGCTCGCCGGAACGAATGCTCTGAGAACCCACAGCGCGGCGACACTGAGTCGACCCACAGTGATGCGCGACTAGCCACGACGGTGTAGGTTGGCGCGTAGCCGAGGCAATCCAAGATCAAATACCCACCATGCCGAAGCGTCGATAACATCGAAAGCAGGCGGCCAACAGTATGGACCTCGACGCATAGCAACGGCAGGTCGGCAAGGATCGTCCTGGTTCCACCACGTAACCCGTCCAATTCCATGCCCTCGACGTCGATCTTGATGAGCGATTGCTGCACACGAAATTTCTCGTCGAGCGAGTAGCTGTGATTCGTTCCAGAACGTCGTGTTCGTAGAACGCTCCGAGCCTGCGCATCAATCCCAGTATGTGATCATCTTCCGCGACTGAGGCAAACTCCACCATTTTGCCTTCGTATTTGAATACCAAAGAAGTCGATGCCACGCGAATTGGGTCGGCCATTCCCATTCTTTTCCCTATTCTCCTGCATTGGTCATTTGGCCGACAATTGATTTTAAGTCCCACACCCGTTGCGACTTCCATGGCAGCTCCAAGAAGAGCAATTGCGATTTTTCTGACCTTGTCTGTGCTGGCACTTGCGGGCCTTGCGGCTGCCCAATCTTTTGCCCCGCCAGAGTTTGCATGGCGGCTGGAAGTACTGATGGCGAAGACTCGAGGCGACCTGGAACAGATACCGCTGTTCAGCTTGTTAGCCTGGTTGGCGCCGGGGAGCCCGGTCTATCTGGCAGGGCTTGCGCAGAATCCAAATCCGCACGCGGTGATTCGAAACGGCCTAACTGGGCCCGAAGACGTGAAGCAGGGGCAGTCGTTGTACGCCAGGCAATGTGCGCAGTGCCACGGAGACGCGGGTCGCGGCAATTCCGCTCCCAATCTTGTCGACGCGGTGGCAATCAAGTCTGATTGGTCTTTTTTCTCGGCTGCGAAATGGGGATTCACCGGCACGTCGATGCCGGCGCAATCTCTGAGTGATACTCAAATCTGGCATGTTCATGCCTACTTGCGCAACGAAGCGCTTGCCTCGTTAGGTCATCGGAACCCGGCTGGTGAGACGCCCCGCGTCCGCACCCCCGTTTACGTGGGGCCGCAACAAATCGTCGACAACGGCGAGTTGTCGGCGCAATGGCTCACATATGCCGGCAACTACTACGGACACAGACACAGTCCGCTTTCCGAAATAACCAAGGCCAACGTTCAGAACTTGCGCGTTGCGTGGGTAGCGCAGTTGCGCCAAAGAGATAGGGAGTTGCAGGTATCTCCAATCGTTGCAAACGGCGTGATGTATGTGACGGAGTCGCGCGAGGGTGTCGTGGCGCTCGACGCCAGGACGGGTGAAGTTATTTGGACATTTCGGAGGCCGGTGCCTGACGGGCTGTCGTTGTGTTGCGGTTCGCCAAACCGTGGCGTAGCGATCCTGGGTCAAACGGTTTTTGTGGCAACGATCGACGCGTATTTGGTGGCGCTCGACGCAAACACGGGGAAGCAGCGGTGGACAACAAAAGTTGCCAACTTTCGAGACGGATATTCGATGACCGGTGCGCCGCTGGCGTTGGCAGACCGTGTTGTCGTCGGCGTCGCAGGGGGCGAATTCGGGATCCGCGGATTTCTCGCAGCGTTTGACGCTGAAGACGGGCGTTTGCTCTGGAAGTTCAACACCGTTCCGGGTCCGGGCGAAATGGGGCATGACACGTGGGTCGGCGACTCTTGGAAGACTGGGGGCGCGCCAACCTGGACAACCGGTTCGTATGATCCCGCGCAAGATCTTATCTTCTGGGGCACGGGCAACCCCGCGCCGGTGTTCCAGGCAGGCGCGCGCCCCGGCGACAATCTTTTCTCCAATAGCGTAGTTGCGATCGAGGCCAAGTCTGGCCGGCTCAGATGGTTCTACCAGTTCACTCCGGGCGACGACCATGACTGGGACTCAAACCAGCAGCCCGTGCTTGCCGACATAGATTGGCAGGGCAAGCCGCGCTCGGCCGTTCTGTGGGCGAATCGAAACGCATTCTTCTATGCCTTGGATAGACGAAGCGGCCAGTTCTTGTTTGCAAAGCCATTTGTGAAGCAGACGTGGAACGAAGGGTTCGACGCTAACGGTCGTCCGCGCGTGACCAACAGCGCTAGGCCCACCGCGTCCGGAAGTGTCGTATGGCCCGCCACCCAGGCGGCTACGAACTGGTGGCCACCCTCATACGATCGTTCAAGACAATTGGTCTTTGTTCCTGCTTCGGACGCCGCTGGCGTCTATTTTCAGACAGACGGGGTCAGATTCACGCGCGGCGAGCGCTTTGACGGCAGCACGGCGAATTTTTATTCGCCCAATCTGCCGGCGACCGCGTACCTAAAAGCAATCGACGCTCAGACGGGTAACGTACGTTGGCAGACCGTTCTAGAATCGTCCTCGAGCAATTTCGTGTGGACCGTCGGCGGGGTGCTGTCTACCGAGAGCGGGGTGCTTTTCGCCGGGTATCGCGATGCATTCCGCTCGTTTGACGCCGACAACGGCGAGGAGTTGTGGAGAATCAATCTTGGAGCGCGCGTTCGGGGCTCCCCTGTGTCGTTCGCGCTCGACGGTCATCAGTACATAGCGGTTACCGCGGGCAGCTCGGTTTTTGCGTTTGCCTTGCCACGACCTTGATTGAACGGCACTCGAGGACTTCGCGTTTCGTGAAAAGAGGTAAAACCACCGGACGATCGCTTTTGATCAGCGGTTCTTATTTCCCTCCTGCAGTTGGCGGCATCTCGACAATGATGGCCGAGACCTGCGCGTATCTGGGAGAAGATCGAGTGGCCGTCCTCACTGCCGTCAAAGGGCCGGTGGGCGATCATCGGCTTGGTCGTGTTCGCCTGTATCGCTGGGACGGAGATGTCCGCCCAAAGTCAATAAGCGCGATTTTTCGAGTGCTCGCAAGCCTGGGCCTCGCACTCGCCAAGGAACGCCCCGCCGTGTTGCAGTACGCCACTCTCGAGGATGCGTATCTGGCTTATTGGACGCACAGGGCGTTGCGTATTCCGCACGTCGTGTACGCGCACGGGAACGAACTGCTGGTTGCCCAAAAGTCGTCGTGGGCTAAGCCGAGGGCGGCCCTGCTCGCTTCGTCGTGCGTGGTGGCAAACAGCAGGTATACGCAAGGGCTATTGACGAACCTCGGGGTGCCGGCCGATCGAATCAAAGTCGTTCATCCTGGATGCGATCTGACTCGCTTTCACCGTATGCAGGTCACTGAGGTGGAGCGCCTGCGGTTGACGGGTGGCCGGCCACTGGCCCGATTGCTCCTGAGCGTTGGCAACCTGGTCGAGCGTAAAGGACATGACACCGTAATCCGTTCTCTTTCGGTGCTCGTGAAAGAGGGCAACAATGTCGTATATCTAATCGTGGGCGATGGCCCGAACCGAACTGCCTTGGAGCAGCTCGCAGCGTCGCTGGGTGTGGCTGATCGCGTCGTTTTTCTCGGACGGGTACCCACCGCCGAGCTTCCGATGCTTTATTCGGCGGCCGATATCTTCCTCATGATTTCGCGAGAGCGCTTGGAACAGTGCGACGTCGAGGGATTCGGGATTGTGTACATCGAAGCAGCCGCATGCGGGACGCCGTCGATCGCAGGCCGCTCGGGCGGTGTCGAGGACGCTGTTGTGAACGGAGTAACGGGGATCCTCGTTGACCCGCTGAACGTTGCCGAGGTCGCCAACTCAATAAGCGCTTTGCTGACCGATCGTGATCTTGCGCGGCGATTAGGGGACGCTGCGAGGAGCCGCGCAGTTAGTCAATTCAGCTGGTCGCGTTTTGGAGAGGCCGTCGCTTTGATCCTGGACGAGATTACGCGGGGGCAAGCGCGATCGGTTGTGCCTTAGAAGTCGCAACTGCCCGGACCTACAGCTGCGACCCCTGAGACGTCTTGTTGCAGCACGCAACCAGCCAACTAGGACAAGGCGGTTCGAGCAAATTTAGTCAACTCGGCCCCTAAGTCGCGACGGTCCCAGATCATGCGCAACCAAAGATATCGATACAGTCGCATCTTGGATTTCAGCCCAAGAGGAGACCTTCGCACTGCTGAGAAGAATCCGAGGTGACGATGCCACTTGTTGAAACCTACAGACTTGGCACCGCTCGCATGATATCGGCGCGCCTCGTGCTCGGCATCGCCGCGCTTCCAGCTTCCGGAGTCCTTGTGAAATCGCCGAAAGAAAAGTCGGTGCGGCAGCTCGACGAACTTGCCATACAAGCTTAACTCGGCCAACAGGTTGACGTCGGAGGCTACGTAATTGCCAAGCAGTTGCGTCTGCTGCAGATGCGACATTCTGATCAGGCCCAGATGTTGGTGCGCTAGTTTTACACTTTCAAGCAATGCTAGAAAGCGCTCGGCCGGATCGTCTTGGACGAGATTAAGTACATCGTTGTAGTCCGTCGGATTGCGACCCTCCGCATCGACAAGAACGGCCTGCGGATAGCAGAGGGCGATGGTCGGATCGCGCTCCATGACCTCCAATGCGCGTTCGAGGAAGGTCGGCTCCCAGAAGTCATCAGCGGTAGACCACTTGAGGTAACGGCTCGTCGCAAGCCCGGCCAAGCGGTTGAAGTTACGCGGATTGCCGATGTTTACTTCGTTCCGGAAATACTTTATGCGTGAATCAGCGGCCGCGTACTGCTTACAGATTTGCGCCGTGCCGTCGGTCGAAGCGTTGTCACTGATAATGAGCACAAAATCGGAGAAGCTTTGAGCAAGCAGCGAGTCCAACGACTGCTTCAAGTAGCGCTCCGAGTTATATACAGGCAGTCCGACAGTGATAAGGCAAGCTTCCGGCATCAAGGATTCCTAGCGATCGGACGCAATTTCATTTTGCGGACTATGTGGCAAGCGTTTGACCCAGATCTCACGCCAAAAAATATACTCGTGCTGGGGGCAAAGGCGCAGAAACTCGCCCGTCGCGATCACCTCTTCGAGCATTACGCACGGAGTCTTCATTACAACCATCTTGCCCGAGCCCTCGTGGATGATTCGGTTCACACGCTTGCGGACAATGGCAGGCTTACCGCAGAATCGGATCATGTCTCGATCGAACCAAAGGCCCTTGTTTCTCCCGTTCACCAGCGTGCGGGCGATTTCGCCCTTGCTGCGCACGACAACCGCTTCGCCCGAATCGAAATTCAACTCGGCAGCCAGAGGCTGGCCCTTGAGTGGGTACTTCGGCATGAACGGATAGTCCACTCCACCTCTCAGCCTCTGCACGCTGTTGAAAATGCGCGTAAGAAGGACCAACAGGAAGTCAACGAGGCCAATATTCCCGGAGATCAGGGGCCGCAGGTCCTGCCTAATGTCGATGGACGATAGCGGCAGGGATGCTTCCCATAGTGCAGTCATCTGGCACCAGTATGTCCGATCGCTGTTCTCAGAGATCGCTGCAGGAACGGCGATTGTGCGGAGACCAACCGGTTCTCGAATCGCGTCGGTACGCTGTCGACTGGAAACTCGTCTGAGCCATGCGTCCTTCCACAAGATCTGGCACTCGGCCTGGCAACCGTCGTGAGCCGAGCCCGAACAGCGGACGTCAGTGAGCGTCACGACATCGCGTATCCGGCGCAAGCCGGTCTTGTTGCGCATGTCGTTGATGTGATCAACGCGTCGATGGACTCGAAAGACACCGTTGCAGAAGGGCTCCATCTCGGACATGAATGGCAGGCCCGCCATCGCTCCTTGTCCGTCGAGGGTCGCCTCGATCTGATGACGCGGTCTGACTTCAACGAGATCTCCCGGGCGCAGGCGTGCCCCCTGCACAAACCGAAGTCCAAGTGCTGACAGAAGGCTTGGCCTTGGTATCCTGATGGCAGAACGAACCAGTAAGCTCTCTATTCCTGCAGCCTCCCGGGAATCGCGCCAGAGGCATACAAGACCGCCGGTCGCAACGAGTAGACATGTCAGGGTACTGGCGGTGAGCAGGAAAAAAATGAGCGCAAGTGGAACAAACGCCAAACTCAAAGAGGGCAACCACATGAGTACGGACAGACAAAGAAGCGCGGCCACGAACGAGATCGCGGTCGTCTTCCAGTAACTGGCGCGATGCGTCACCGGTTCGCGCTTGCAGAACTCAGCACCGTGACAACGCTGATCGTGCCGCACGCTCCCCGCTCAAAAAGCTTTCATCGGTCCACATGTATCCCCAGTCGCCGTACCTGCCGCAATAGGCGATGCCGATGTCGTCAAGGTATCCGTGGACGGTCTCCAGTGCCGCGGTCCGATCAAGGTCGAAGATTACGTTGGCATGACGCACCACGCGAGCGTAACTCGTCAAGATCTTGTCGGCTTGGTGGAGGGTTCCACTGCGCCGCAGATCCGCAATCACTGGCGCGATCAGCTCTTCGGGTGACTGCGTCAACGGCCGGTACTTATCGGAAAAATAGACCTCGGCCTGAATGCTTCCGCAACCTGGCGGTGCATTGGTGGCAGACAGCATGTGAGGAAAGCTGATACGTGAGAAGCAAATATCTTCGTCATAGAAGTAGGTCATCTGCGAGCGCGAAAGGTCTGCACGGTCGACGCCGACGTTGACCAGCACGCAAGTGGAGCAGGCCAGTCGCTGCGAGGCGTCGACGACGTCGCCCGGCGCACCGGCAATCATTGGAAGCAGATCGGGCAGCGCAACTGACGAGATCAGCGCATCGTAAGTGCTCGTGGCGCCATTTGAGAAGCTCAGTGTCTTCCGCTTTGGATCGATCGCTCTCAACTGATGCTCGAGTTTGATATCTGCGATATTGGGCAAGTCTTTCAGGTATGAAATGAAGCCGCCGTTGCTTGGATAGCGAAAGTGGGTGATGTAGTGCAGCTCGGGCGCCCACGGTGCCAACGCACCGCGCAGCAGCTCTTCGAGGCTAGGACGGTACATCCGCGGCCCGAGCCAGTCGGTGCTCATGTTTGACGCGGTCGTCAGGTGATACTTGCGCGTGTACGTCATCGGAAACAATTCGGCAAATCGGCGACCGTAGCTGGCAACGAGCCAATCCTCGTAGTTGGCAATCTTGCGCTCGACCGAATGTTCCTTGACAAAGTCGGCGATGATTTCGACGATCAGATCCCGTGGCAACGCGTTGAGGTGCAGCTGAACCGGATGTGTAATGCGGACTCCGCGCCAGTAGTTGTTGAGGTCAATCTGGACTGATTCGTATTGCTGTTCAACATACCCGGCGAACAAATTCTGTATGCGCTGATCCTTGCTGAACGAGATGTGAGGGCCAAGATCGAACAAGAACCCTTGCGCATCTCTGAACGAAGCAGTATGCCCTCCGTAATAGGAATTCTGGTCGTAGACAACCGGCCGGATTCCTTCCGTATTCAGGTGAAATGACGCGCCGAAGCCGGCCATGCCGGTGCCGATTACCACGATGCTTGCCACTGAGCTGCGCTCCTGAGAACTACACGATGTTTCTTCGATTCTTCTTATTCGCGCCCGCGATATTTCATCAGACGTTGACCAGAACGGGCTTGTGGCGCCGTCCCGTCGGATCGGTGCAGGTCGCGGATGGCCAGAGCGCACACTGTTCGCTCCATAGCTCGTCACTCAACCGTGTTTTCGGTAGCGCGACATCGCTGAATAAGACGACCTGATCCTTGGCGACGTCCCTCACCAACACACAGTCTTCCGACAGCGCGATCGGCAATGCGTCGATCGATCTGGCTGCCGCGTGATTCTCGATCAGCCCGTAGCTGCTGAAACCTCCAATGCCGTCCAAGCGGTCGCCAGCCTTCAGCGATCGTTTGGCGATAGTAATTACCTCGCACGATGGACCGGCAAGTGGGGCAACGGTTGGATCGTGGTGGATGACAGCTCGAGCGATCGTCGACGGCAACTGGATGTGCGGCAGGTGAAATGGCGTATAGAAAACATAAAAAGGACCCTCGCCGAGCTTGTAATACGCCAACTGGGTCTTCTTGCGCGGATTTTCCTCGTGGACGACAACGAAGCCGCCGGTATGCGGGGCCGCTCCAACCGAGTAATCGACGATGCCGCCGCCGAGCATTGCTTCCGCGGGGAGCAGCTTCGCAAGCTCCCTCACGTACCCACACGCCGGCCCAACCATGCCGCGCCGGGCCACGGAGAAGCCCGTCGCATTTGCGAGTACCGTGGTTTCCATCGACAGCTTCGTCGCATCGGCGAACGAAGTCACTTTCCTGACGTCCTGATCATTCCTCGCGGCGAATTCGCGTTGCGTGTCAGGAGTTCGGTAATAGTCGACCATACCCTTGATGTTGCCGGCGGCGACCGGACGCAGACCGACCGACTGCACGTACCGGAAGAGCGTCATCGCGACGCCCGGCTCATCACCGTCCGTGTGAGTCAGCACAACGCCGGCCTGATCTGCCTTGGATTTCAGAATCGGGCCGATCAACGAGTCGAGCTCCGCATTCACCAGCACGACGGGCTTGCCGTGCGCGAATGCATCAAGAACCACGCTGGCACCAAAATCGGCGGTTCCAGTCACCTCAACGATCAGATCGATCGCGTCACACCGCGTAACGACCAGCGGATCGACGGTGAGCACCGTCATCCCGCGCTCGATGTGCGCGGCTGCCTGTTGCGGCGTGTCAGCCGTTGCCCACTTTGCAATGCCGGCTTCTTTGAGCGCGCGCTCTGCGTGCTTTGGAGTGCGGTTTGACATCGCCACCAGGCGCATCCCGGCCACCGGCGTGCCGAGCTGCAGGGCAATTGCGCGGCCGGTGGCACCGGCGCCGATCACTCCGACGCGGATCGGTTGCCGGTCCGCTTCGCGCATCTGCAGCGCACTGTAGATAGCCAGGTTGCGGGCCGGGCCCTTGGTTGCGTATCCGTTCATGTCAGCGCCCATTGCTAGATCGGAGAGAGAAGAGGCCAGCTGCGGTCCTGGTCTGAAATTGCGGACACAGGCAGCGGCCAAGAAATTCCAATAGCCGGATCATCGTACTTAAGCCCGTGGGCAGCATCTGGGGAATAAAAGGCCGAAGCAAGGTAATAAAACTCGCTCAGGTCTTCAATTGCCTGGCATCCATGTGCGCAGCCCTCGGGTACCAGCAGCATCCGACCGTTATCGGCGCTCAAATGGGCTCCATACCAGGAGCGAAACGTCGAGGATGTCGGTCGAAGGTCAACCACGACGTCGAAAATCGCGCCGCGAGTGCAGCGAACGAGTTTGGCCTCGAGCGCCGGCTCCTTTTGATAGTGCAAGCCGCGGATCGCGCCCTTCCGAACGCTCAAACCCATATTCGCCTGCACCGGTGTGAAGTCGATTCCGTGGTCGGTGAACTCGCTTTGGCACCAAGCCCGCATGAAGCGACCACGACTGTCGCTGCGCGGCGTGGGTTCGATAAGACGGGCACCCAAAACTCCGCACTCATGAAAATCCATAAGGCCGCGTCAGTCGATTCTGATCAGGAGGTAGCGTGCTGCGCATGCTGGTTCAAATCCATACTCAATTCATACTCAGGTAAGCGCTGATTTGCTCTTGACAAAGCTCCCGTGGTTGCCGCCCGCTGTAAGAACCTCGATACCAACTAGCTACCCAATGCAGCGCCTCGTCGATCGTCAGGCGACACCGCCAGTTGAGTAATTTTGCGGCCTTCGTCACATCGAGCCTTAGCAGCTGTTCCTCCGGAAGATGCTGGCTACCATCGAGCACCCAAGTCGTGTTCGAGCCCCAATACGCGCCCAATGTTTCCACGACGTATGAAACGGAGCGCGAGTCCTCATCGCAGGGGCCGAAATTCCAAGCACCGGAGTAGAGCTGAATATTCTCGCCAACTGCCTGCGCAAGCGTCAAGTATCCCGCAAGGCAGTCCAGCACGTGTTGCCACGGTCGGATAGCCGATGGATGGCGCAGCGTCACTGCCTGGGATCGCACAAACGCTGAGATCGCGTCCGGAACGAGCTGACGAGGGGTCCAATCTCCTCCGCCGATGACGTTGCCGGCGCGCGCGCTGGCGAGACCGACTCGGTGCTCATCGCTTTGACTCATCGGAAAGAAAGACTCGCGGTAAGCAGCGCCAACCAGTTCAGCACATGCCTTGCTGCTTGAATACGGATCGTGTCCTCCCAATTCATCGTCCTCTGTATAGCCTTCGAATTGCCCCTTGTTCTCGTAGCACTTGTCCGTTGTGACGTTGATCACGGTGCACGGGCGGCGCGCGTGTCGAACGGCCTCCAGCAGATTGACCGTTCCGAGAACGTTGGTCGAATAGGTTTCGATCGGGTCGTGATACGACTGCAACACAACGGATTGCGCCGCCATGTGGAAGACAACCTCGGGCTCGAACTCACTGACACACCCACTGAGTTTTGCCAGATCGCGGACATCCGCCACGGTCGAGTCCACCCACTCATCGACGCGCGCCAGGTCATACAAGTTTGGTTGGGTCGGCGGATCGAGAGCAAACCCCGCGACCCGCGCGCCAAGTGAATGGAGCAATAGGCAAAGCCAGGCTCCCTTGAAGCCGGTATGACCTGTAATGAGCACGCGTTTACCGCGCCAAAACGCGCGGTTCATTTCCGCGGCTCCGGGTTTAGGCGCGCTCGAGTGACTAACGTTTGCGTGCTCCGGACCGGGGCACTATCGACGCGACGTCGCTCAAAAGCTTTCGGCAGTGAAACCCTTCCGCGTAACCGCTCGTAGCGCGGCACTCCACTCCACGCAGCCGCATGGTGGCTGTAAGGTTGTCGGCTTTGAACCAGGGCTTGTTGCGCTGCGAGGCAAATGTGCGCATCAACAGGTTTATCTTTCGACTGGCGAGCGCAGACGGCAGCGGCACATACATATTCGGCGTCACGAGATCACCGTCGAATTTCGGTATCTCATACTCCCAGATCATGTTGTTTCGAAACGTTTGCCAGGTCACGTGGCTCACCAGGCTGTGGTCCTGGTGCCGATCTAGCCCATGGTGCGTCAAAACGAGGCCAGGGTCGACCATCCGCTTCATCCGCTCGAACTCGGCCTTTACCTCGGGCAGGTGAGCCGGTAGCAATCCATCCGGCAGAGCGCAAATTCGCACCTCTCCGCGCGCTGAAGCTTTGATCAGGGCTCTTGCGGCGACGGCAGCTTCCGCTCGACGTGCTGCGTTTGAGGTCAGCACAAGCAGGTGAACCTTGCATCTTGGATAGCGTTTCTGAACGGCCATGACGGTGCCGCCGCATCCGATTTCGATGTCATCGCAATGGGCTCCGATGCAAAGAACCTCGATCGTCGCGCCCGCCGACGGATCAAGTGTCAGCGCAAGCAACACGCCCTCGTCACGTCTTCCATACCATCCATGGGCAATCTCTCCTCGCTTCCATTCGGTCCAGGGTGATCTTGTCCTTGAACGTGTCCATCGCCCGCCAGAAACCCAGATGTCGGTAGATCGCCAACAGGCGCTTATCGATCAGGCGCGCAAATGGTTGCTCCACGAGCTCATCGCCGTCCTCGATGTAATTAAAGATGTCGTGTCGGAGTACAAAAAAACCGCCATTGATTAAAAGGCGGCTCTGGGCGCGCGTGTCGATATGCGTTGCCCAGCCGTCATTGGTGGCAGCCACAGTATGAAAGCTATGCCAGCCTGTGACGCCGGCAAAGCTCGCTACCGCCGACTTCGACTGAAAATCGGCGATCATTTGATCGAGTGGCAGGTCGGAAAGTCCGTCCGCGTAGTTCGCCAGGAAAACGGCGTCCCTGTCGAGGTGCTTCCGCACGCTCAGAAGCCGCTCTGCAATGTTTGCATGCAGCCCGGTATCGACGAAAGTAATGCGCCAGTCCTGGATGTCCGTCGAATGGAGGTCCACCTGGCGGCCGCCGTCCGAAAGCGTGAAGTCGTTGGACAGGCACTCGTTGTAATTCAGGAAATATTCTCGGATCAGGTCGCCGCGGTACCCAAGACAGAGAATGAATTCCTTGTGCCCGAAGTGGGCGTAGTACTTCATCAGATGCCAGATAATCGGGCGGATCCCCACGTTGACAAGTGGCTTTGGAATCGTGTCCGAGTGCTCGCGCAAGCGCGTCCCGAGCCCGCCGCAGAACAAGACGACCTTCATGATCTCCTACGTTTAACCGGCCGGTAGCAAGCGTTTTGCGCCCAACTGAAACATGAGCCCGCCAATTGTATGTTCTGAAGAGATATAAGGTAGATCCTCGACTCGGGGAGATGGTCAACCCCGCCCTAAGCGCGGCGCGCGCAACGACCAAACCATGAAGGAGATGGCTCCTCGACCAGGGCTCGAACCTGGGACCTGCGGATTAACAGTCCGTCGCTCTACCAACTGAGCTATCGAGGAAGAGAGCAGGCGATTATATGCGGGCTTCGTCACTGAAGAACGGCAGTGATGGCCTCCGCCACGTACTCGACGTTTCCAGTATTGAGCGCTGCTACACAAATACGCCCCGTGCTGACCGCGTAAATGCCAAACTCAGTCCGTAGACGATCGACCTGATCGGCAGTCAAGCCGCTGTAGGAAAACATCCCGTTCTGACGCAGAACAAAAGAGAAGTCTTTCGGTGCGCGATACGCTTGCAACGATTCGACGAGCGCGGCACGAACCTGCCGGATTCTCAAGCGCATCTCGGTCAGCTCGTCGAGCCAGGAAGCCCGTAGTTCGGAAGTGTTCAACACGGTTGCCACGACCGTTCCACCGTGCGTGGGAGGGGTGGAATAATTTGCGCGGATGACGCGCTTTAATTGGCTCAGGACACGCGCGGACTCGTCCTTGCTCGAATCGACGATTGTCAGTGCGCCGACGCGCTCGCCGTAGAGCGAGAAACTCTTCGAAAACGAACTCGCGATCAGAAGCGCTATGCCGGCCCGCGCGAATCGGAGTACGACCTCGCCGTCCTCGTCGATTCCTTTGCCGAAACCCTGATACGCAATATCGAGGAACGGGACAATTTCGCGCTCGACGACCGTGTCGAGCACTGCCTGCCATTGTTGCTCCGACAGATCGACCCCGGTCGGGTTGTGGCAGCACGCGTGCAATACGACGATTGAATGCGGCGGAAGGCCTCGAAGGAACTCGATCAATGCGTCAAAACGTATCCCGTGCGTCGCGGGGTCGTAGTAGGGGTACGACACGACCGCGAAACCCGCGCTTTCAAACACGGCCCGATGGTTTTCCCAAGTAGGATCACTGATCGCAACCGTCGCATCCGGCAGGATCTTCTTCAGTAAATCCGCGCCGATCTTCAGCGCGCCGGTACCGCCGAGCGACTGGGCAGTGATCGCGCAACCCTGTTCGATCAACTGAGGCTCGTTTCCCAGCAGCAGCTGCTGGACAGCAGTGTCGTAGGCAGCAATCCCGTCGATCGGCAAATAGCCACGAGGCACTGGCGCCGCGGCGAGACGGCGCTCCGCTTCTGCGACGGCACGCAGGATCGGGATACGGCCGTCGTCGGTTAGATAAACACCTACACCCAAGTTCACTTTTGCGGGCCGCGCGTCCTGATTAAACGCTTCGGTAACCCCCAGCGTGGGGTCCCGAGGGGCCATTTTTACGCTGCCAAAAAGGGAAGTGTTAGTAAGAATTGTCGACATGGGCTGAGAAGTGGTTTGCTAGGTAAATCAAAACGTTAGCACAGGCCGTTTAAGTATTGCGGTTGCAGCATTGGCGAACCGCGGCCAGAGTTTCGGTTTGCGAAGGCGCCGCAAGCGGACTTAAGAAAAGGTTTCGGAAGTCTTACTAACGCATTGATTCGGCTTGATAAATTTCGCCCAAAAAACACAATAGTCTAGGCTTTTCGTGCATCAACCTGATAGACTACATTCTTGGCACCGACCTACTGCACTGCAAAAAAGTGGTAGTCACCTATCCGCACTCGCCGTTCCAGTTGCAACAGCCGTTTGCTCCTGCAGGAGATCAACCGGAGGCGATTGCTCGTCTGACTGAAGGCTTGGCAGACGGCCTTGCGTTTCAGACGCTGCTCGGCGTCACAGGTTCGGGCAAGACTTACACGATGGCAAACGTCGTCGCCCAAATCGGGTGCCCCACTCTGGTGCTTGCGCCTAACAAGACCCTCGCTGCGCAGTTGTATTCGGAAATGCGCGAGTTCTTTCCGAATAACGCGATCGAATATTTCGTCTCGTATTACGATTATTACCAGCCCGAGGCTTACGTTCCATCGCGCGATCTTTACATCGAGAAAGATAGCAGCATCAACGAGCATATCGAGCAGATGCGACTGTCTGCCACGAAGTCGTTACTCGAGCGCCGCGATGTAGTCATTGTCGCGACGGTTTCTGCGATTTATGGCATTGGTGATCCGTCGGATTATCACTCGATGGTGCTGACTCTGCGGCATAACGACCGACTGAGTCAACGCGACATAATCGTGCGCCTGACGCAGATGCAGTACAAGCGGAGCGACATGGAGTTCACCCGCGGTACGTTTCGCGTGCGCGGCGACACGATCGATATGTTTCCGGCCGAGCACGCCGAACTGGCGGTCCGAGTCGAGCTGTACGACGATGAAGTCGATTCGATTCAGCTGTTCGATCCGCTTACCGGTCGGGTGCGACAGAAAATTCCGCGCTTTACGTTGTATCCGTCCTCGCATTACGTCACGCCTCGACAGAACGTCGTGCGCGCAATAGAAGGCATCAAGGCGGAACTGAAGGAGCGTATCGATACGTTCGTCTCGCAGGGCAAGCTCGTCGAGGCACAGCGGATCGAGCAGCGCACGCGGTTTGATATCGAGATGATGAATGAGCTCGGTTTCTGCAGAGGAATCGAGAACTACACGCGGCACATTTCCGGTGCGATGCCCGGTGAGCCGCCGTCGACCCTTGTCGATTACCTGCCCCCGGACGCGCTGATGTTCATTGACGAGTCGCATGTGACCATTCCGCAGCTCGGCGGCATGTACCGGGGCGACCGCGCTCGCAAAGAAACGCTGGTTGAGTTCGGCTTTCGGCTTCCTTCGGCGCTCGACAACAGGCCGCTGCGCTTTGACGAGTTCGAGCGAAAAATGCGGCGCTCGATCTTTGTGTCCGCTACGCCCTCGACGTATGAAATGGAACATTCGTCGCAGGTGGTCGAGCAGGTCGCCAGGCCGACTGGGTTGGTTGATCCACAGATTCAGGTTCGGCCGGCACGCACCCAGGTCGACGACGTTCTGTCCGAGATCAAACTGCGCACTGACAAGGGCGATCGGGTGTTGATCACCACCTTGACCAAGCGTATGGCCGAGGATCTGACCGAGTTTCTGTCCGAGCATGGCGTCAAAGTCCGCTACTTGCATTCGGATATCGACACGGTGGAGCGGGTCGAGATCATTCGCGACCTGCGCGCCGGCGTTTTCGATGTGGTGGTTGGAATCAACCTGCTGCGCGAGGGTCTCGACCTGCCCGAGGTCTCGCTGGTCGCCATCCTCGATGCTGACAAGGAAGGTTTTCTGCGCTCCGAGCGATCCTTGATCCAGACGATTGGCCGGGCTGCGCGCAATCTGAATGGCATGGCCATCATGTACGCCGACAAGGTGACCGACTCTATGCAGCGCGCGATCGACGAAACCGATCGGCGTCGCGAGAAGCAGGCGCTATTCAATGCCGCGAACAACATCACTCCGCGCAGCATCGTCAAGGACGTGCGCGAAATGATCGATGGTGTCTATGACGCGACAGCTTCGCGCCAGGACCTCAAGGCTGCGTCCGCAGCGGCTGAGTACGAGGTCATGTCAGAAAAACAGGTTTCGAAGGAAATCAAGCGGCTCGAAAAGCAGATGTTCGAGCATGCCAAGAATCTCGAGTTCGAAAAGGCGGCGCGAGTTCGGGATCAGCTCGTATTGTTAAAGGAGCAGGTCTTTGGCGCGGGCGGAGCGAGCAACGTCGTCGCGCTGGTGAGTCAAGAAAGGGCGGCGTAAAGGGCGCCTACTTGTGCTGCGGGTAAACCCCCGGATCTTGTACGGGTTATAGGTGGCGCGAACTTTGCCAAGGCTGGCAGGTCTGCTCCAACTAAGAGTGCCGGGAGACCGGCGCGTTGAGGCCATCGGGGGGCGTGAGATGCCCGCTGAACAGGGCGGCGATGCTGCCCACGGAAAGGCGAATTGCGATGACGAAAGTTTTGTTTGTATGCATGGGTAACGTTTGCCGATCTCCAATTGCGGAGGGCGTCTTCCGCAAGATGGTTCGGGACGCGGGCCTGGAGGACAGCGTTCAGATCGGTTCGGCGGGGACGCACGCGTATCACGTGGGCGAGCCGCCCGATGTGCGTGGGCAACAGGCCGCCCGAAAGCGCGGTTATGAGCTGACCGAGCTGCGCGCGCGCCAGATTACGCAGTCGGATTTCCATGAATACGACCTGATTCTTGCGATGGACTGGGAAAACCTGTCGCTGTTGCAGCAACAATGTCCTCGCCAGCAAAAGCACAAGCTGCACCTGCTGATGCGCTACGCCGGCGAGTTCGATGCCGCTACCGTGCCAGACCCGTATTACGGCGGCCCGGAGGGTTTCAGCACGGTCCTCGACTACGTGGAAGATGCCTGCCAAGGTCTGCTGGAAGTGGTTCGCAAGCGCGCCACGATGTACGCCGCGGCCTGATTTTCGTCGCGGACCTTCGAAAAGGCGCCCTAACGTGGGCGCCTTTTCTTTGTGCTCGATTGACCTTCGCGATGCACTTCGACGCTGTACTCGACTTCTGGTTCGGAACTTCGGACGACGCCCACTTTGGAGAACCGCGCGCCGTGTGGTTCTCCAAATCGGACGCGACCGACCAGCAGATCCGTCGACAATTCGGCACCACTGTCGAAGCGGCGCTGCGCGAGGAGCTTCACGCGTGGACCGCGACATCGCGAGGCACGCTCGCACTGATCGTCATGCTGGATCAGTTCACGCGCAACATTTACCGCGAAACCGTGCGCGCGTTCGCGGGCGATCCCGCAGCCCTGCGGCTTGCGTCAACGATGGTGGATCGCGGCGACGATCGGAAACTGCGGCTGGTGGAACGATGGTTTGCGTACATGCCGTTTCAACATTCAGAGTTTCTGGTTGATCAGCATGAATCATTGCGACTGTTCCGCCAACTTGAGCTCGACGGGCTGAGTGAGCCTTTGCCGTGGGCCGTTAAGCACTTGGAAATCATCGATCGCTTCGGACGCTTTCCACATCGCAACTCGATCATGGGCCGCGTGTCGACCGACGCAGAACTTGAATTCCTCCAGAGCCAAGGATCGCGTTTCTAGCCGCTAGTCTTCGATTTCCGCCCGCGCCTGTTCGACGTCGAGCTTTTCGGTTGCATCCATCGGCTCGCACGCTGCTGCTTCCGCGTACAGCTGCTCCGCCTGCTTCAGCGCTTTTTTTCCTTCGAGCATCACCAGCCCGTTGGCGTACTCGATCCGCGCGATCGCGGAATCGGGATTGAGCTTCAGCGCCGCCTGATAATTCTTTAGCGCGTGTTCCTTTTTGGCGCCATAAGTCAGGCTTGCGATCATTGCGCCAACTTTGTCGATCACCTCGGCGTGATACGCGCCCAAAGCAGTGCGTGCATCCGCATGTTTAGGTGCGAGCTTGATGGTCGTTTCAAGTGCTGTCTTCACCTTGCCGCCGATTCCTTGGGCCAGTGCCTTGGCGATGGAAATGCCCTGGGCATAGCGGCCCAGCGCATACGCCTGCCAGTAATAGGCGTTGGCGTTCTTCGGCTGATCCTTCTGCAGTTGCTCGGCGCGAGCAGCGACCTCCTCGAACAATTCGAGTTTTTTCTTGTCGATGCTTTCGAGGTAGGTCGCGTACATGGCCTGCGATTTGTTGGCAACGTTGAAGCCGTCGCGGCCCGCTTCAGTGCCGAGTTCCACCGCGCGCTGAAAATCCCCCGCGTGAAACGCTACCCATGCGGCGATTACCGTTTCGTTTTTCGGCAGCGGTTCGGCGTCGCCCTTGTGCAGCCGGTCCCACGATTTCTTCAACGTAACCGGCGTGTAATGGAAACGCTTGTCGGTATGGGGAAATTGGGTCCAGGTCTTTGCCATCGTGATCTCCTTGCGCCGCTAGTCGCTCAGATACTCGCTTGCCAGTTTTTCAAACAGCGTGCGCGATTTGCCGCTCAAATACGGCGCCATCAGTGCCATCACCTGATAGCACCCCCGCTGCAGCGCGACGTCCACCATAGCCGGCTCGTTGGAGCGGCGCGGATCCAAGACGTATGCATACGACAGCCAGTACGTCGCGACCACGACCATATTCGTGGCCAGCGCTTCGACTTCCATCGGGCCTGCGTTGAGCTCCCCATCGGCCTGCAGGCCTTCGCATAGGCGGTGGGCGACTCGCGCCTTCTTCTGCAATAGACGCTTGAACTTGATCTCGAGCGTGCGATTGTTGGCCAGCAGGTTGTTGAGGTCGCGGTATAGAAAACGATACTTCCAAATCTGCTCGAACAGCAGGTGCAGGAAAAGCCATACATCTTCGACATTGGCCGAGCGCCCACTGGGAACTGCCAGCACTTGATCGATCTCGCGCTCAAATTCCTGAAAGATGCAATTGACGATGTCTTCTTTGTTCTTGAAGTGGTAATAGAGATTGCCCGGTGAGATCTTCATCTCCTCCGAGATCAAAGTGGTATTGACGTTCGGTTCACCGAAGTCGTTAAAAAGCCGCAGCGAAAGATCGAGAATGCGTTCCCGTGTTCGGCGCGGCGGCTTACGTTCCATCGCGCGAGAATAGCGCGGCGATCAGAAGGCCCGATTCCTCGGCGCAGCTGACTCGATGCGTTGACTGAAAAGGGGCTGCCGACTCGAACGGCAGTCCCCTCTGCGGGGCAATGTCTAGGCTGCGGCTTTTTTCGCACTCCGCGTGCGCTTAGCCGCGCTCTTGCGCGCTGGCCTTGCACGCGTCGCGCGCGACGCGTTTCTGCTGAGCCCTTCGACGCGCGCAGCCAGTGCATCGATTTCCTTCTTGGTCGGAACGCTCAGCCGATTCAGCGCGCGTTCAACGCGTGCCTCGAATACGCCCTCGAGCTTGTCCCAGGTCCCGGTGGCTTGCTTCTGCAGGCCGGCGGCCACCTGGCTGACTTTGCTGGTCACGTCGTTCATACGGCCAGCCACGTCGCTCACCTTGTCTTCGGTGACTTTCATCGTGCGTTTCTGCATCGAACTGCCTTCTCGAACGAGTGCTTTGAACACCTTCTGACCTTCCTCCTGCGCCTTGGCGAAGGCACCAAGGCCTGCCAACCAGATCTCCTGCGCCGATTCCTTGATCGCACCCGCGAGCTGGTTATCACCGCGCGATTTTTCTGCCATTGCTTTGAGCTTTTTGACCATGAGCTGCTCCACGTTTTAAGAAATCCGGGCGCGCAGTGTAGGAGCGGCTGTGCGGTACCCACAACGCTCTATGTAGAACTGTCGCTCTAGTGCCGGCTAAACTGCCTTCGCTGTCCAGAAAAAACAAAGGCATTTGCCCTGCGGAGACCCCCATGACCTACTTCGTCACCGGCGCGACCGGCTTCATCGGCAAGCGCTTGGTCAAGAAACTGCTCGAACGACAAAGTGGCGCCGTTTATTTTCTGATCAGGCAAGAAAGCCTGGGCAAAGTGCCCGAGTTGCTCGACTACTGGGGCGCCAGCTCGTCGCAGGCGATCCCGGTTGTCGGCGACCTGGTGAAGCCTCTGCTCGGATTGGCCAAGGCGGACTTGAAAAAGCTGACCGGGAAGGTTGAACATTTTTTTCATCTGGCAGCGGTGTACGACCTGAAGGCCGACGCCGAAGCGCAGGTTGCGATCAACGTCGAAGGTACGCGTCACGCCGTGGCGCTCGCCAACGAAATCAAGGCCGCCGTCATCGAGCACGTGTCGTCGATTGCGGCTGCAGGGATGTACGAAGGTGTGTTCCGCGAGGACATGTTCGAAGAGGCCGAGGGCCTCGACCATCCTTATTTCGCGACCAAGCATGAGTCCGAAAAAATCGTGCGTGTTGAGGCGCGGGTTCCGTGGCGCGTTTACCGGCCGGGACTCGTTGTTGGCGACAGTAAGACCGGTGAAATGGACAAGATCGATGGTCCCTATTATTTCTTCAAGCTGATCCAGAAATTGCGCAACCTGTTGCCGCCGTGGGTTCCGATGGTGGGACTGGAAGGAGGGCGGATCAACATCGTGCCGGTCGATTTCGTCGTCGATGCAATCGACTACATCGCGCACCAGAACGGTTACGACGGCAAGGCGTTCCATCTCGTCGATCCGACGCCGTACCGGGTCGGCGACATCCTGAACATCTTCGCACGCGCTGCACACGCCCCCCAGTTTTCGCTTCGCATCAATGCCGCCTTGATCGGTTTCGTTCCGAGCAGCGTCAAAAAAGGTTTACTTGCGTTGACGCCGGTGCGTCGCATCCGCAACGCGATCATGAAGGATCTGGCACTGCCCGACGACATCATCACGTTCGTCAACTATCCGACGCGCTTTGATGCGCGGGAGACGACGGCGGCGCTGAAGGGCAGCGGAATCAGCGTGCCGCGCCTCGAGGACTATGCCTATCGGCTGTGGGATTACTGGGAGCGGCACCTCGATCCCGATCTGTCGATCGATCGGACATTGAAGGGTCAGGTCAACGGCAAAGTTGTGCTGGTCACCGGCGGCTCATCGGGAATCGGATTGGCGGCGGCGCACAAGCTTGCACAGGCGGGCGCGATCACCGTCATCGTCGGCCGCGAGCAGGAAAAACTCGATGCCGCGAAGACCGAGATCGAGAACGCGTTGACTGTGAACGGCGGCAAGGTCGTCACGTATTCCGCTGACCTGGCCAGCCTCGAAGGCTGCGATGCCATGGTCGCGTGGCTGCTGCAGAACTACGGCGGCGTCGACGTGCTGGTCAACAACGCCGGCCGCTCGATCCGGCGCGGAATCGAATCGAGCCGGCAGCGCTTCCACGACTTCGAGCGCACGATGCAGCTGAACTACTTCGGCTGTCTTCGCGTGACCATGGGCCTGTTACCCGGCATGGCCGCTAAGCGCCGCGGCCATGTGGTCAACATTTCATCGATCGGTGTGTTGACCAACGCGCCGCGGTTTTCTGCATATGTTGCATCGAAGGCAGCGCTCGATGCATGGACGCGCTGTGCGGCTTCCGAGTATCTGGATGTCGGCGTCACGTTTACGACGATCAACATGCCGCTGGTGCGTACGCCGATGATTGCGCCAACCAAGATTTATCAGAATGTTCCGACGCTGTCGCCGGAAGATGCAGCCGACCTGATCGTGCAGGCGATCGTCTACAAGCCGGTGCGAATCGCCACTCGGCTGGGCGTATTCGGCCAACTGCTGCATGCGGCCGCACCCAGGGTTGCGCAGATCGTGATGAATACGACATTCCGCATGTTTCCGGACTCGGATGCATCGAAAGGGACGAAGGAAGGCGAACGCACCAAGGCCAGCGCTGATCAGATCGCCTACGCCAATCTAATGCGCGGAATTCATTTTTAGCGACCGAGCGTCGATGGTGTCGTGGGCTGCGATCGGGCGTTCGACCACCTCGATCAGTTTGGCGAGCACCTGATCGCTGCCGGTCATCGCAATGTGGCCGATTCGGCCGAACCAGATTGCCTCGGCGCAAGCAAGCACCTGGCTTTCGCGCGGGACCACCAAGTTGTCGTGATGGCCCGCGAAGCAAATGAATTCGACCGGCTCTTCGAGTTGCGCCAGCCGCCGCACGTATTCGCATGAATGGCGCATTTGTCGCGTGTTGGCGCCGTGCGCAAACCGTGCGAATACCGTTCCGTGGTGCGGAGTATCGATCGTGACGACGCGCGCAACTGCGTCATGGCCTTTGCTTCTCAAGTAAGCGCGCGCGGCAAGCCCTCCCATGCTGTGGCAGACCAGTGTGACGCGCTGCGCGCCGCTACTCGCCCGCAATTGTTCGATCGATTGATGGATCGATTCTGCGTAAGCATCGACGTCCGCATATACGGGCTCGAGGTTGATCGTTGCCACATTCCACCGAGCCGGCATTCCATTCGAGAGCCAGAGCCGCCAGACTGCGCGATTGCACATATAGCCGTGCAGCAGCAACACGGCGGGCCGTGATGAGTCGTTCACGATCTGAGGTTCAGGGAAGCGTGCGCGCCATGGTTGATCAACGTTGAATACGACAAACGAACGCCAGGATTCCGCCAGCCAAACACGCACGGCGTCGATCGGATTCAAGCGCGCGATGGGTCGCCGGTCGATCAATGCGCCAGTGATGAATTCGATTCCGAGCGGGACCGCGTGGACAATCAGCGGCAACAGCACGCCGATCGCGATCGCAATCCACACCGTCATCCCGCTATCGATGAACCAAACGACCAATACCACAGCAAGCGCAATCTCAAGTAATGACCCAACGCGCAGGATGCGGCTCAGCATGGTCAGGCGGCGCGCGCGGTGTCGATGTCGAGATAGGCCCACGATCGGGTCGTGAAAGGGTGCCGGCGATATCCGATCAGCCAGGGCTGCGCCAGATCCTGCTGAATCCGATGCAGGTGAAGCTTGTACGGCATGTACGCCAGCAGCCAGCGCGTAGCCTCCTGCAATGCTGCGAGCCGCTCCGGGCCATCGGGTAGCTCGCGCTGCCGCCGATACAACTCGTCGTACGCCTTCAGCGCAAACCGGGAGTCGTTTGCGGATTCGCGGTTGGGTCCATATGCAAGGCTGAAGAAAAGATCGCTGTCGGGCTCTCCGGCCTGCCATGCGAAATTCCACATCATCAGGTTGCCGGCCAGCGACTGCTTCAGAAGCTCTGGCCATTGCGCGACTCGAAACTCCATCTTCAGCCCGATCGCCGTCATGTAGCGCCGCCACTGTTCACTTTGACGTCGATCGATCTCGGATGGAGATGCGGCCTTTTCCAGAACCAGAGGCGCGCCGTTGGGTTGTTCGCGCCAGCCATCACCATCGCGATCGACGTAGCCGAATGTGTCCAGCAGGGCTTTCGCGCGCGGCGGGTCGTATTCGGCCATACCGGTGTGCCAATTCGCCGCGTACCCAAAGGTTCCCGGCGCGATGGGCGATTGCGCCGCAACCGCATTGCCCCTGAAGACCTGGCGAATGAAATCCTGGGTGTCGAATGCGAGGCTGACCGCGCGTCGCAGCGCGACTTTCTCGGGCGTGTAGCCACCGACCAGAGGATGTTCCATGTTGAAGTAGCTCAATGCGATATCCGCCATCGGTGTCTGATCGAGGCGCACGCCGCGCCGTGCCAGGCTCGGCGCAAGTCGACCCTTGGGCGCGACCAGCGTCCCGTACTCGATAGGAACCAGCAGGTGGTCGAGTGCACCCTGTTCGAACGAGAGCCAGCGCGGCTGTGCCTCCTGGATGATGGTGACCTCGACGCGATCCACCAGCGGGATGCGACGGCCACGCAAACGCTCGATGTCGCGCGCGAGCTGCGGTGCACCGGCCGGTGCGTCGAACTCGTAGACTTCCTCCCGGTAGCTTGGGTTGCGCTCGAGCACGATGCGCGATGTCCGCGTCCATTGCGCCAGTCGAAACGGTCCGGTACCGATCGGATGCGCGGAGATCTGATCGCCGTAGGCTTCGACCACCTCGCGTGCCACGGCGCCAAGCGGCAGCGCATGTGACAGCGTTTGTGCGAAGCGCGGGTTCGGCGCTGCCAGCTGGATTTGCAGCGTGTAGCGATCCAAAGCCCGTACACCTTCGATCGGACGGTCGTAATCGAACGGCTGCTTGTCCTTCAGAGTGCGCTGCCGCAACTGATCAAGACCGACGATCTGGGCCGGTTCCAGAACAAACAACATCTGGCTTTTCCAGCGCGGGTCGAACACGCGCTTGATCGAGTACACATAATCGGCCGCCACCAGCTCGCGCCGTCTGCCGCCGAAAGCAGCATCATCGTGAAAAAAGATGCTGGGCTTAAGGCGCAGCGTGAAGCGGCGAAAGTCGGACGAAACCTCCGGCAGCGCCAGCGTGGTGTTCGGCACCAGCTGGACCGGTCGCGCCATATAGTCGTATCGGAGCGGCGCGTCGAAGATATGGCTGATGATCTGGTTGGAGTAGTTGTCCTGGACCTGGGCCGGATCGAAGCCGGTCTCGGCAACTGCGAAGCAGACATGCAAGGTCTTAGTTGAGTCCCGCGGCGTTGCCGAAAACGATGCGGGGCCGGCGAACGCAGCCGCAGCGCCAGCCAGAAATTTACGGCGACGCACTGTCAGGCATGCGCGCGCATCGACATGTCGACGTCGACGTATTTAAAGAAATCGCGCGCAAACGGATGGCGCCGATAGCCAGTCAGCCACGGGTGCGCGACATCGTTGACGAACCGATGCCCATGGAACTTGTAGGGAACATAGGCGACCATCAGCCGCTTCATCTGGTAAATCACCTGGTCGCGCTCGACGCCGTCGGGTAGTTGTCGTTGACGGTCATACAGTTCGTCGTAAGCGCGCAGGCTGAAGCGGGATAGGTTGCCGCTGCCAATACCACGACTGAGGCCGAATGCCAAAAACGAGTCCGAGTCTGGAGAGGAGGCGGTGTTGCCCAGCAACCAGCACATCAATTTTCCCGACCGGGCAGCTCTCAGATTCTCGGGCCATTGGTTGACCTTGAAATCGACGCGCACGTTGATGGCATCGAGCTGCCGCTTCCACATTTCGTTAAATGCCCGATCGAGTTGGCTCGATTCGGTGGCAATCTCGATCGTCAGCGGCGAGCCATCGGGACGCTGACGCCAACCAGTGCCATCTCGATCGACGAAGCCGTAGGTGTCGAGCAGGGCTCGCGCAGCCGCGCGATCGAACCGGCTCATTTCACTTCTGAACTCGGGATCGTATCCGGAGGTCAGCGGCGGCACCTGCGATTGCGCCGGCATCATCGATCCGCGCCGGATCAGCCGGATCTCCTCGTCTACGTTGTAGCCGAGGCTGATCGCGCGCCTGAGTGCGACCTGCGCGGGGGTGTATCCACCCAGCATCGGGTGCTCCATGTTGAACAGTGTCAGGACGACGTCGGGATTGATCACTTGATCCAGCTCGATGCCGCGGCGCGCAAGGGAAGGTGCAATTTTTCCTTTCGGCGCGGCAATGTTGATGAATTCCAGCGGCACGTTGACCGTGTCCTGCTCGCCGTTCAAGAAAGCCAGCCAGCGGGGCTGGCTCTCTTCGATGATCGACAGTTCGACCCGATCCACCATCGGTAGCTTGCGACCTTTCAGCTTTGCGAGGATCGCCTGGCCGCGCGCGTCGTCGGGTGCCGGGCTCGCGTCGTAGAACTCGTCACGGAAACCGGGGTTGCGCTCGAGCACAATGCGCGAAGATCGATTCCATTGCACCAGCCTGAAAGGCCCGGTGCCGACTGGCCTGCCCATGATGGTATCGGCGTACGCTTCGACGACTTCGCGCGCAACAGCGGCAAATGGTCGGGCATCCGCGAAATGCTCGTAAAAACGCGGGTTCGGCTGAGCCAGCGTGGTCTGGAACGTGTAACGGTCGAGCGTTCGGATGCCTTCGATCTCAGCGTCGTAATCGAACCGGTTGCTCGCGATCGCGCGCTTGCGGAGCTCCGCGAGGCCGATGACCTGAGCGCTCTCGATGTTCGAGTAATACGGACTCTTCCAGCGCGGATCGGCCACGCGCTTCAGTTGATAGACGTAATCGGCAGCCACAAGCTCGCGGCGCTTGTTCCCAAACGCAGGGTCATCCTGAAAAAAGATGCCGGGGCGGATACGCACAGTGAACACGCGAAAGTCACTCGAAATCTCGGGCAACGACAACGCCGTGCGCGGCCTCAATACAGCGGGGCGGGCGAGGTAGTCGTACTGCAACGGGGGCTCGAAAATGTTTGCAACGACATAGTTCGAATAAAGATCGTTGATCTGCGCGGGATCAAATCCTGTTTCAGCCGCATTAAAGGCCCAGCGGAAGACCTTCGCGGAGTCTGTCTGCGCTGTAACTTGCGGAACATGGCCGCCGGCCATACCGAGCGCGCTCACTGCGCGCAGGAATTCGCGCCGGCTCACGCGATCGCCTTCGATTGTTGTTCGGCGTCGATATCGACGTACGTCCACCAATCCCGCCAGTAGGGAGCGCGCCGGAAGCCGAGAAGCCAGGGCCAGGCGAGGTCGGTCAGAATTCGGTGCACGTGGTACTTATAGGGTGCGTACGCGCTTAGCAGTCGCTTCCCTTCAAAGAAGAGCTGATCTCGCTCGGCTCCGTTGGGCAAGACTCGGATGCGCTGATAGATTTCGTCGAAGCGCTTGTTGTCGAACCGTGAAAGATTCTGTCCGCCCTTGTGTGCTGCTGAGCCGGCATCAAATGAAGGGCGACCGTCAGGTGCCGCGGAGCTCAAACCGAGACTCCAAATCATCAGCTTTCCCGCGCGAGCGCTCTTCAGATTTTCTGGCCACTTCGCTGTAGCGAAGTCGATGCGCAGCCCAATCGAACTCATGTCTTTGCGCCGCAACTCATCACGCTGGCGAGCGCGTTGGTCCGGCGTGGTTGCCCATTGCAGCACAAGCGGCGACCCATCGGGCAACTCCCGCCATCCGTCCCCGTCTCTATCCACGTATCCGAAAAGATCCAACAGCGATCTTGCTTCGGCCACATCGTGCTTCGCATTCACACTCATGTACGACTTGTCGTAACCGACCGTGAAAGGTGAAAGCCCCGAATGAGCCGGCACCGCCTGACCGCGCCAGTAGAGACGTATCTCTTGACCGATATCAATTGCTAGGCTGATCGCGCGGCGCAGCGCCACTTTGTCGGGCGTGTAGCCACCCACGATCGGGTCTTCCATGTTGAAGTAGGTCAGTGTCACGTCCGACGCGAGGGTGCGATATAGCTGCACGCCTTGTCTTGCGAGGAACGGCGCGACCTCTCCCTTTGGAGCAGCCGTATTTACAAAGTCGTAGGGCACCAGCCAAGCGATATCAGACTGCTTATTCAGAAACGAAAGCCAGCGCGGCTGCACCTCCTCGATGATCGAGACTTCGACGCGATCGACCATCGGCAAGCGCCGGCCCTTGAAGCGTTGCAGCAGTGCCTGTCCTTGAATATCATCGACGTTCGGCTCCGCCTCGTATACGACGTGGCGATACGTCGGATTGCGCTCCAACACAATGCGCGACGAGCGGCGCCATTCGACTAGCCGAAATGGGCCCGTCCCTACCGGATGAGCAGGAATCGCGTCGCCGTATGCCTCGATGATTTCGCGCGCCACTGCGCCATACAAGCTGCCGTCCGCAAGAGTTTCGATGAAGCGGGGCTCTGGCTGGGCAAGTTGAAAACGTATCGTGTAGCGGTCCAACGCCTGCAATCCCTCGACCTCTGTGTCGTAAGTAAACGGCAGCTTTCCTTTAAGCGCGGCGTCCCGCAGCGCGGACATGCCGAGCATCTTGACTTCA
Source organism: Burkholderiaceae bacterium (assembly GCA_040003315.1). Taxonomy (GTDB): domain Bacteria; phylum Pseudomonadota; class Gammaproteobacteria; order Burkholderiales; family Burkholderiaceae_F; genus JACCZX01. The sequence goes on from JBDUCU010000004.1 coordinate 27,811, forward strand.
CTCAGGTCGGCGTAAGCGGGAGCCTTCCAACGCGGATCGAAAAATCTCTTGAACGAGTAAACGTAGTCCTGAGCGGTCAGTTCTCGTGGCTGGCCTTTGAACACCGGGTCATCTTGAAAGACGACGCCGCGCTTAAGTCGTACTGTCCAAGTTCGATAATCTGCTGACACTTCGGGTGCCGCCTCGGCCGTGCAGGGTTTTATCTTGAACGGACGTGCCAGATAGTCATAGCAATAAAGCGCGTCGTAGATGTGCGACGTCACGATGCGTGAATAGAGATCGCTAAGCGAGACCGGGTCGAAGCCGGTTTCAGCGACTTCGAATGCATAACGTAGAATTTTCTTGCCGTTTTCCTTTGATGTCTGCGCTGCTGCAGACGCGACCAACGGTATGGCGCCAAGCGCTTTCAATGCGCCGCGCCTACTTATAGCGCTCATGCGGCTCGCTCCGCTTTCACGCCGTTGTCGATGTCGACGTACTTCCACATTGCACGCATGAACGAATGGCGCCGATAGCCGACGACCCACGGATGAAAGACGGCGGTCTCGATGCGGTGCCCGACGAACTTGTATGGCGTGTAGGCGACGAACAGTTTCTTGGCGGCGAGAAATGCGGCGGCGCGCTCGGCGCCGTCGGGTAACGTTCGCTGCTGCGCATACAGCTTGTTGAACGCCGGCAGATCGAATCGCGAATGGTTTGCCTGCCCTTTGTTGGGGCCGTATCCAAGCCCGAGAAACGTGTCGCCGTCGGGCTGCGCGGCCACCCAGCCAAGGCGCCACATCATCAGCTTGCCGGCGCGCGAATTCTTCAGGTTCTCCGGCCACTTGGCCGGTTTGAAATCGATGTTCAGATTGATCGCCGTCATGCATTTGCGCCAGATCTCGTCGAGCTGGCGCGAAAGCTGGTCGGGTTGAGTAGCCATCTCGAGCTTCAGCGGTCGGCCATCGGGAAGCTCGCGCCAACCGTCGCCGTTTCGATCGACATAGCCGAACGAATCGAGCAACGCCTTTGCCCGCGCCGGACTGTACAGGCTCATCTCGCTTTTGAATGTGGGGTCGTATCCGGCGGTGAGCGGCGACACCGGTGACTCGGACGGCATCGACTGGTTCTTGCGCACAAGCCGGATTTCGCTGTCGACCGAATAGGCAAGACCGATCGCTCTGCGCAGCGCCACCTTGTCGGCGCTGTAGCCGCCGACCAGCGGGTGCTCCATGTTGAACAGCGCCATATCGACGCTGGCTCGATAGTCACGATCCATACGAATGCCGCGCTTTACCAGGTTCGGCGCCAGTTTGTTATTCGGAAGAATCAGATTGGCAAGGTCGTATGGAATCTCATCGACCAGATCGTGCTCGGCGTTCAGGAACGCAAGCCATCTTGGTTGATTCTCCTCGATGATGTAAACCTCGACGCGGTCGATCAGGGGTAGCTTGCGGCCGCCCATTTGCGCCGATATAGCTGCAGCGACCGCGTCGCCCGAGGTGCCCTGTTCGGCGTAAATGTCGTCGCGATAACCGGGATTTTTTTCGAACACCATGCGCGAAGAGCGCCGCCAGTCGACCAGTCGGTATGGGCCGGTGCCGACGGGGTTCGCGAGCATCTGCTTGTCGTCATACATCTCGTCGACTTCGCGCGCCACCGCACCCAGAAATGAGTTGTCCGCGAGAAGCATATAAAAGCGCGGTGCGGGCTCGCCGAGCCTTATCTGAAATGTGTAGCGATCCAGTGCGCGTATGCCTTCGACTTCGCGGTCGTAGTCGAATTTCGAGCCCCTTAGCGCTGCTGCGCGCAGTTCCGACAGGCCGAACAGCTTGGAATTCTCGAGCAGATAAATTCGCGGGCTCTTAAACTTCGGGTTGTAGAACCGCTTGATCGAATAAACGTAATCCTGCGCGACGAGTTCGCGCCGATTGCCCTTGAACGCAGGGTGGTCTTGAAAGTAAATGTCGGGGCGGATGCGCACGGTAATCGTCGTGAAATTCGATGAAACCTCCGGCAGCGCTGACGCTGTGTTGCAAACGATCTTTGCAGGACGGGCAATGAAGTCGTAGGCCATCGGGGCGTCGAAAATGTTGCCCATGATCGAACTCGAATGAAAGTCTTGCACCTGCGCCGGATCGAAGCCAGTTTCCGCGACGCGAAATGCATATCGAAGCACTTTCGGTTCGCTGTTGCCGCCGGATGTCTGCACACCGGCGTTCACCGACGCTGCCGCAGGCAGCATCAGGATCGACTTAGCGAACGCGCGCCGACTATTCGAGACTCGTTTCGTCATTCAAGCGTGCTCCCCATCGCACCGACTTGTAATGCAAGCCGGCAACGGCATAATCGGCGCTTCCGCGCCCGCGCCAGAAAGAAGTCGGTTGGCCGCATACATCTTACGCAGACTGTGGCAGATGGTCCCGACCCTGGCCGGGGTCATTCTGTTCGTATTCTTCCTGTTCAAGTTCTTTGGCGGCGATCCGGCGGAAATTCTCGGCGGCTTGCTTGCGACCCCCGAGCAGATCGACGCGATCCGACAGCAGCTCGGCTTGAACGATCCTTGGTACGTGCAGCTGTGGATCTTCGTCAAGTCAATCTTCACGTTCAATTGGGGCAACAGCTGGGCCACCGGCGAGACGGTCAGCAACATCTTCCGCACTCGACTGCCGGCAACGTTGACGGTGATGATTCCAATCCTGATTCTGGATACGGTGCTGGGTGTTGTTGCGGCGATGGCGGTTGCGTACGTGCGCGGTTCGGTGACGGATCGGACCATCATGGTGATTACGACCGTGATGCTGTCGATCTCGTTCCTCGTGTACATCATCGTCGGCCAGTGGTTGTTCGGGTTCTACCTCGGTTGGTTCCCGGTGCAGGGGTGGAGCGATAGCTTCGTGACCAACCTGACTTATTACGCGGTGCTGCCGGTCAGCCTTGCGGTGTTCGTTTCACTGGCGCCGCAAACGCGGCTGTACCGTAGCTTCTTCCTCGATGAGATCAATCAGGATTACGTGCGCACGGCGCGCGCAAAGGGCGTCAGCGAAAAGCGGGTGCTGTTCACGCACGTACTGCGCAACGCGATGATTCCGGTGCTGACCAACGTGGCGCTACAGTTGCCGGGAGTGTTTGTCGGCTCGTTCCTGATCGAAGTGTTTTTCTCGATTCCCGGGTTGGGCCGCGAAATCCTGCTGGCGGTCAACCGCAGCGACTACCCGGTGATTCAGGCGGTGACGATCTACCTGGCGGTGTTGACGATGCTGATCAATCTAACTGCAGACATTCTCTATAAAGTGGTCGACCCGAGGGTCGTGCTCAAATGATTCCGGCGGTCGCGATCGAGTCGGTGCGCATTCCTGCTGAGCCCAGCCGCTCGCGCGGAGTGTGGGCGACCGCGTGGCGGCGACTGAAGGGCGATCGAGTTGGCGTCTTCTCTCTGATCATTGTTGCGGGTTTCGTGCTTCTGATTCTGCTGTCCTTCTTGGGTGTCGTCGCTGGCAACTGGCAGAGGGAAGTTGCGCTGCCCGATGCGCCGCCCGGCTTCGTTGGTGCACGCGCGTTGGAAACGGGCAGTGATCCCCTTGCGAACGTGGTTTCGAAGGACGCCCAGCCCGTCGACCTGACCGACATCGATCCGTTGGCTCCGAAGTACGAAGAGTGGAAAGCGCGCGCTGCCAAAATTCAAATTACCGAGCCGCATCGCGCAGACACACTTCCATTCGGCGCTGACCGGCTTGGACGCGATGTATTGGCCAAGGCGGTCAAGGGAGCCGAGGTTTCGATCTTCGTGGGTTTGTTTGCGGCGGTGCTGGCGACGGTCATCGGTACCGTGCTCGGGGCGCTGTCCGGGTATGTCGGAGGCAAGGTCGGCGATCTTCTCGAATGGGTCTACAACGTCTTCACTTCAATCCCGGACATCCTGCTGATCTTCGCATTCGCGGCAGTGCTCGGACGTGGCATCAGTACGGTGATCCTGATTCTTGGATTGGTCGGATGGACCGGCATGTACCGCCTGGTACGTGCGGAGTACATCAAACATCACAATCGCGAGTACGTTCGCGCGGCCGAGGCGATTGGCACCAGTCATTTTTCGCGGATGTTCGTGCACATCCTGCCCAACGTCAGCCACGTCGTACTGGTCCGCATGTCCCTGTACGTGGTCGGTTTCATCAAGGCCGAGGTGATCTTGTCGTTTCTGGGTCTTGGCGTGCCTGTCGATCAAGTTTCGTGGGGCACGATGTTGTCGGAAGCTCAGGCCGAGCTGGTATTGGGTAACTGGTGGCAACTCGCTGCCGCGACGATTTTCATGGCGACGTTCGTCACCGCCTTTTCGCTCTTCACTGACGCATTGCGCGACGCCCTCGATCCGAAGCTGCGCTGACCGATGAGCAACCTCGTCTCTGTGCGCGATCTGCACGTTTCGTTTCGGCTGGGCAAGAACACCATTGCCGAGGCCGTGCGCGGAATCAGCTTTGAGGTGCCCGAGAACACGACCGTTGCGTTGGTTGGCGAGTCGGGGTCGGGCAAGAGCGTTTCGGCGATGGCGATCGTGCAGCTGCTGCCGGAAAACGCAATCATCGGACCCGGCAGCCGAATCGAGTTCGACGGACACAATGTATTGACCGCGCCCGATAGCGAGCTGCGCGCGATTCGGGGCAACGACATTTCGGTTGTGTTTCAAGAGCCGATGACGTCTCTGAACCCGGTGTTCACGGTCGGCTGGCAGATCAGCGAAGTGCTGAAGCTGCACACCGATCTGACCGGCCGCGCGTTGAACGAACGCGTGATCCAGCTGCTGAACGAGGTCGGCATTCCGGAACCCAAGGCGCGGGTCGACGCGTACCCGCACGAGTTGTCGGGCGGACAGCAGCAGCGCGTGATGATTGCGATGGCGATCGCGTGCGAGCCCAAGTTGCTGATCGCCGACGAGCCGACGACAGCGCTCGACGTTACCGTGCAACGGCAGATCCTGGAGTTGATTGCAGGCCTGCAGGCGAAGCATCGGATGAGCGTGCTTTTTATAAGCCACGACCTCGGCCTGGTTGGCGAGATCGCCGATCACGTGGTGGTGATGCGCGAAGGCATTGTGCGCGAGTCAGGTCCCGTCGATCAGATTTTCGGTGCGCCGCAGGACGCCTATACCAAGGCACTCTTGATGTGTCGCCCCAGGCTGGACGTCAAGCCAAAACGCTTGCCGGTGATCGATGACTTCATGCGCAACAAGGACGCGGCGCAAATTATCTTGCAGCCGCGCCAGCCGCGTCCGCTCGAAGCGAAACCGATCGTCGAGGCGAGGGGTTTGCGCAAGGAATATCGTCTGAAGACCGGTTTGTTCGCGCACAAAACGATCGAAGCGGTCAAGGAAGCGACCTTCAATCTATATCCGGGCCGGACGCTAGGCGTGGTCGGCGAATCGGGCTCGGGCAAAACCACGGTCGGAATGATGTTGATGCGGCTGACGCCGGCGACGACGGGGCAGGTGCTCTACGACGGCGTCGACCTGCTGACGCTGTCCGACCGCGAGATGATGGCGTACCGGCGCAAGATTCAAATCATTTTTCAGAATCCGTATGCGAGTTTGAATCCCCGCTTCACCGTCGGGCAGATCCTCACCGAGCCGATGAAGATTCACGGCATTGGCACTGGCGACGCAGACCGCTTCAGCAAGGCGATCGCCCTGATCCGGCGCGTCGGACTGGCCGATGACAGCGTGCACAAATACCCGCACGAATTTTCGGGCGGGCAGCGTCAGCGGATCGCAATCGCGCGCTGCCTTTCGATGAAGCCCGATGTGCTGATCTGCGACGAATCGGTGTCGGCGCTGGACGTATCCGTGCAGGCGACCGTGCTCAATCTGCTGCTTGATTTGCAGGATGAATTCGGTATGACCTACATTTTCATCAGCCACGACCTCGCGGTTGTCAAATACATGGCTGACGATATGCTTGTGATGAACCAGGGCGCCATCGTCGAACGCGGCAACGCCGATGCGATCTATGCCGCGCCTCAAAACGAGTACACACAAAGACTGCTGAATGCCATACCGCGCGGGTACATCGCGCACGGCACCGAACGCCTGCAGCACTCGATCCCATCCAATTAGTTTCGAACATGAGCGGCCGCAAGCTTGCCGATGCGCTCGGGCGCGTGATCGCTTTGCGCGGCGAACTCGACGGCGAAACCGCGCTCAAGCAGCGCTGGGGTGCAGTCAAGGCGTGGCAAGTCGAGCGACTGCGGGGGACTTATGCCGATTTCCTTGTGAATCATCAATATCGCGCCGCAGCCGAATTTTTTCTGAACGAGGTCTACGGCGCAAAGGACATTGAAAAGCGCGATGCGGAAGCCCAAAAGGTGGCGCCCAAACTGGCTGGCATGCTACCCAAGCGGGCGGTCGATACGTTGATTCTCGCAGTGCAACTGGAAGAGATTTCCGAGCGCTTCGATATCGAGATAGCGCGCCATATCAAGCTGCCGATCACAGCGACGAACTATGCTGAGTCGTATCGAGCCACCGGTAGCGAGGCCGATCGAGTGAGCCAAATCGAACTGGCGGGAAGAATCGGTAAAGCATTGGAGAAATTAGCCAGGGTGCCTATGCTGTCGACCATGCTGCAACTGATGAAGGCACCGGCTGGAATGTGGGGCCTTGCACATCTACACCGGTTTCTGCAGCTGGGCTTTGATGCGTTTGTAGCCATGCGCGGGTCGCACGAATTTCTGGAGGCGACCAACAAACGCGAGTTGACCATCAATGAGCGACTTTTCGCCGCAGACGCTGACCCGTTTCGCCCGGCCGACTAATTGATTACGATTCCGAGCACGGTACTTACCGGGGAGGGGACATGAACAAGAAATTTTTTATTGCTTGGCTTGCAGTCTTCATTGCGTGGATGGCGGGTGATTTTCTGATTCACGGGACGTTGCTCAAGTCCGATTACATGCAACTTCAGAAGCTTTATCGGACACCGGAAGATTCGCATCAGTATTTTCCGTGGATGCTTCTCGCGCACGTGCTGATGGCCGGAGCGTTTGTTTGGATTTACGTCAGAGGCACTGAAGCAAGGCCTTGGGTGGCGCAGGGCGTGCGCTATGGGGTTGCCGTCGCGGTGCTGAGTCTCGTTCCCGGCTACCTGATTTACTACGCGGTTCAGCCGCTAACCGGCGAACTGGTCAGCAAACAGATCATCTTCGGCACCATCTGGCTGGTCGTTTTGGGGATCATCGTTGCCTGGTTCTATCGACCGGCTGCGCGCACCTAATTTAACGCCTATTCGGGCACGCGCACGATGCGTGTGCCCGTCCAACGGTCATGCAGCAATCGGCGTTGCGGGTCGATCAACGCCGACGTCAGCAGGACTGCAAAACCTGTCGCGAGTGCTATCAGCGTCCAGCTCAGGTTCAGTTCCAGCAGCGCGCTTACCGCGAGTCCCGGAATCCAAAGATGCCAGGCAAGCAGATAGCGCGCGATTGCGCGCCCCACGCCCAACGGACTCTCGTCTGCCGAAATGACCTTTAGACGCCAGGTCTTTAGCGCAAGTGTTTGTCCGGTGCGCGTCCAGCAGTAGACGAAGTAGGCGCCGACGGCAATGAACACCACAAGCTGCAGCGCCGCGCGCCTGCCAGCGGTCAATGGGTATGACCACCGCATCGATACGAGGAGCATGAAACTGACCGCGAAAATGACTCCGAGCAGCAGAACCGCTTCGTACGCCATTGCAGCCAGGCGCGAAGTCGGCGTGGCGCGTGAAAATGGGATGGTGTTAGCTTGACCTGCTTGCTGACTCACCAACCCAGTTTATCGGCAACCTCGCGCAGTCAGACCAACCGAGGCCGCGGCAGCGCTACTTGGCGGGCGGGGTAGGGCTCGGTGGTGAAGGCGGCTGGGAGGCTGTCGCTGCCGCCTTTTTCTTGGCAGCTTGCTCCGACAGGGCGCGCCTCTTTTCTTCCGGAAGGTCTTGATAACGTTGCAGCTTCTGCTGCCGCTCGCTCGCCGGCAATTCGTACGCGCGCACGAAATTTTCGCGCGCAGTTTTCCGTTGCTCAGGCGTCAGCCGCACGAATTCACCCATTCGTTGTTGGACGCGCTGTTGGGCATCAGGCGTCAGCTTGGGGTACTTCGCGGCCACTTCGAGCCACTTCTGTTTGCGCTCCGGGCCGAGTGTCTCCCATAGACCGGCCAGCGGCGACAAGGCTTCACGCTGTGCGGGCGTCAATTCGTTCCAGGTCGGGCGCGCTGGCGCCGGTGTCGTCGCCTTCTTGGCTGCGGCGGGAGGCGGGACCGAGGGCGTTTGCGCGATCGCCGCGCATGAAGCGCCTGCCAGTAAAGCGATCAGGATCGCATGCAACAGGCGAGAAGCTCGGTCGGGTGCCACGCAGCAGCGCCTATAGATCTTCGGTCTCACCGCGCAGTAACGCGCCAAAACCCTTGTCCGCGTAGGCTCCGATCGGATTTTCATCCATCAGCACCGCGAAATCCATGGCGGCAAGGTCGGATATACGCTGCTGAGTGGCCTGCATCTGCTGCCACTGGTAAATGCCGACAAAGCCGACCGCCAGAGCGACGACCGGTGCGGCCAGACCGAACCCGCCAAACCAGCCCGACCGTGAGTTCCTGGCAGAGCGACCATTGACCGGTTGCAACACCGGACTCCACGCCCGATCTGCCGCCGGTTCGCGGTGGCGCGCCAGGGCGGCGGCGCGCGCCTGCTCGAGCCGATACGTCGTCTTGTAATCCAACTGGGCTGCGGCCTCGTTCAGTGCCTGGCGGATCTGATATGCGAATTCGTTATCGTTCATAGAGTTATGCCCCGTGCCCGCAAGGCTCGCGCCAACGCGTGAGTCGCACGCGAACAATGGGTTTTGACGCTCCCCTCCGAGCACCCCATCATCGCGGCGGTTTCCGCAACGTCCATCTCTTCCCAGTAACGCATCAAAAACGCCTCCCGTTGACGAGCCGGCAAACGAGCCACTTCTTCTTCGATGACTGCGATGACTTGCGATCGTTCGACGTGGTCGGCGGCACTTTCGGCCGCTGGGGAGCCTTCCATGGCTTCCAGGGTCTCCAGCGGATCGGTATCTTCGTCGCTTCCGGGCGACAAAGCCGAGAAAAGCGTTACCCAGGTCGAACGGACCTTTTGGCGCCGAAAAAAGTCATGCGTCGCATTCTGGAGAATTCGGGTAAAAAGCGGCGGCAGTTCCGCGGCTGGGCGATCGCCATACTTCTCCGAAAGCTTCATCATCGCGTCCTGCACGATGTCGAGCGCAGCGTCGGCGTCGCGTACGGCGTACTGAGCCTGCTTGAAAGCGCGCCGTTCGACGCTCGCAAGAAAATCGGAGAGTTCTTTGCCGGAGGCCATCTAGAGCCTCACGGCGCTATGAGTTTGTTGCACGATCTATTTGCACAATATGCTGCGCTGCCGTATCTTCACGCGCTCTTGCTTGACAAGACAAAGACAAGATAGCTTATCGATTACAGCTTATCCGCTTATTGATAATAAGTAGGCGCAGAGCGCCCGCCGCACCGCCCGCCACAAGCGCGCATGGAACGGCAACCAATCAATTTCCTGTGGACTTTGAGAGGGTTCGTGAATGGAATTAACCGGCGCCGAGATCGTCGTTCGATGTTTGCAGGATGAGGGAGTCAAGCACGTCTTCGGCTACCCGGGCGGCGCGGTCCTCTACATCTACGACGCAATTTTCAAGCAGGACACATTTCAGCACATCCTGGTTCGGCATGAGCAGGCCGCGGTTCACGCGGCAGATGCCTATTCGCGTTCGAGTCAGCGCATCGGTGTCGCACTGGTGACCAGCGGCCCGGGAGTCACCAATGCGGTGACCGGCATTGCGACTGCTTATATGGATTCGATCCCGATGGTGATCCTGACGGGACAGGTGCCCACGCATGCAATCGGACTCGATGCATTCCAGGAGTGCGACACGGTGGGCATCACGCGGCCGTGCGTAAAACACAACTTTTTAGTCAAGGACGTGCGCGAGCTGGCCGCAACCATAAAAAAGGCGTTCTTTATCGCGCAGACGGGCCGTCCCGGGCCGGTCCTGGTCGATATCCCGAAGGACATCACGATCGCTCGCTGCGAATACCTGTATCCAGCCGACGTCTCGATGCGTTCCTACAAACCGGTTTCGAAGGGTCACGCCGGGCAGATCAAGAAAGCGGTGCAGCTGCTGCTGTCGGCCGAGCGCCCGATGGTCTACACCGGGGGTGGCGTGATCCTGTCAAACGCCGCCGATCTGCTGAACCGTTTCGTCACGCTGTTGGGCTTTCCGTGCACCAATACCCTGATGGGATTGGGTGCGTTCAAGGCGAGCGATCCGAAGTTTGTCGGCATGCCTGGCATGCACGGCACGTACGAGGCGAACATGGCCATGCAGCATTGTGACGTGCTGATTGCCATCGGAGCGCGGTTCGACGATCGGGTTATCGGCAATCCGCAGCATTTCGCAAGCCATCCACGCAAGATCATTCACATCGACGTCGACCCATCGTCGATTTCGAAGCGGGTCAAGGTGGACATTCCGATTGTCGGCGACGTGCGCGACGTGCTGACTGACCTGCTGGCGCAGATCGAGGCGTCTGCGCTGCGGCCCGATCCAGCGAAGCTGGAAAGCTGGTGGCGCCAGATCGCCGAATGGCGAAAAGGCGACTGTCTGCACTACGAGCAAAAAAACGGCGCGATCAAGCCACAGTACGTCATCGAAAAACTGTGGGAAGTGACCGGAGGCGACGCATTCATCACATCGGATGTGGGTCAGCATCAGATGTGGGCCGCGCAGTTCTACCGCTTTGACAAACCGCGGCGCTGGATCAATTCGGGCGGCCTCGGCACCATGGGCGTGGGTCTTCCTTACGCGATGGGCGTGCAGATGGCGAATCCGGGAGCGGAAGTCGCAGTCGTGACTGGCGAGGGTTCGATCCAGATGTGCATCCAGGAACTGTCGACTTGCAAGCAGTACCGGCTGACACCCAAGATCATCAATCTGAACAATCGCTATCTCGGGATGGTGCGGCAATGGCAACAGATTGATTACGGCAGCCGCTATGCCGAGTCCTATATCGATGCGCTGCCCGACTTCGTCAAGCTGGCCGAAAGCTACGGTCATGTCGGCTTTCAGATCGACAAACCGGCGGATGTCGAACCCGTCTTGAAAGAGGCGTTCGGCAAATACAAAGATCGCCTGGTGTTCCTCGATTTCATCACCGATCAAACGGAGAATGTCTGGCCGATGGTCAAAGCCGGCAAGGGCTTGACCGAAATGCTGCTCGGGTCGGAGGATCTATGAAGCTCCTCCACGCTCACTTCGTTCGCTGCCCCCTGGGGGGGCGCGGTGCCCTTCGGGCGGCCGGGCGGGCACCATGAGACACATCATCTCGGTGCTTCTGGAGAACGAACCGGGCGCGTTGTCCAGGGTGGTCGGACTGTTCTCGGCGCGTGGTTACAACATCGAGACGCTGACCGTGGCGCCGACCGAAGATGCGTCGCTGTCGCGGATGACGATCGTGACGGCGGGTTCCGACGATGTGATCGAGCAGATCACCAAGCACTTGAATCGGCTGATCGAGGTCGTCAAGGTAGTCGATCTGACCGAAGGCGACTACATCGAGCGCGAGCTGATGCTGATCAAGCTGCGCGCGGTCGGCAAGGAGCGCGACGAGATCAAGCGCATGGCCGACATCTTCCGCGGGCGCATTATCGATGTCACCGAGCGCAGTTACGTGATCGAGCTGACTGGCAATGCGGCCAAGCTCGACGCGTTTATCAAGTCGGTTGACCGCACTGCAATCCTTGAAACGGTACGCACCGGCGGCTCAGGAGTGGGCCGCGGCGAAAGAATTCTAAAAATCTAGGGAGAGGCGATGAAAATCTATTACGACAAGGACGCAGATCTGTCGCTGATCAAAGGCAAGCGGGTCACGATCGTCGGATACGGGTCGCAGGGCCACGCGCACGCACTGAATCTGACGGACTCCGGCGTCAAAGTAACGGTGGCGCTGCGAGCCGGCGGCGCTTCGTGGAAGAAGGCAGAGAACGCAGGTCTGCAGGTCAACGAAGTTGCCGACGCGGTAAGAGACGCTGACATCGTGATGATCCTGCTGCCTGACGAGAGCCATGCGCAGGTTTATAACGAATCGATTGCCTCCAACATGAAGCAGGGCGCTGCGCTGGCGTTTGCGCACGGCTTCAACATTCATTACGGGCAAATTCAGCCGCGGCCAGATCTGGATGTGATCATGGTGGCGCCGAAGGCGCCGGGCCACACAGTGCGATCGACCTATCGACAAGGCGGCGGCGTGCCTTGCCTGATCGCGATGCATTGTGACGCCTCCGGCATGGCGCGCGACTTGGCGCTGTCGTACGCATGCGCGATCGGCGGCGGCAAGGCCGGCATCATCGAAACCAACTTCCGTGAAGAAACCGAAACCGATCTGTTCGGCGAGCAGGCGGTGCTGTGCGGTGGCACGGTCGAACTAATCAAGGCGGGATTCGAAACGCTCGTTGATGGGGGGTATTCGCCCGAGATGGCGTACTTCGAGTGCCTGCACGAGTTGAAGCTGATCGTCGATCTGATCTACGAAGGTGGCATCGCAAACATGAATTATTCGATCTCGAATAATGCCGAATATGGCGAATACCTAATGGGGCCGAAAATCATCAACGCCGACGCGCGCAAAGCGATGCAAACCGCGCTGCGAGAAATCCAGACCGGCGAGTACGCGAAAAGCTTCATCATCGAAAACCGCGCCGGTGCTCCGACGCTGGCCGCTCACCGTCGCCTGATGGCGCAGCATCCGATCGAACAGGTCGGCGAAAAGTTGCGCGCGATGATGCCGTGGATCAAGGCGAACCGCCTGGTCGATCAAAGCAAGAACTGAGGCGGAGGCGATGCGACGTATCGCGCTGGCGGCGATTATGGCGACTGTCTCGATGGGCGCATTTGCGCAACCGACATCGCTACCCTTGCCGCCCAATGGCACGCTGGTTTTGATGACCGGTGCCGCCGAGGTCGAGCTGCCGAATGACGAGGCGATCGCAAATTTTTACTACGAAGCTCAGGACGCAGATCTGACGCGGGCGCAAGCGGCGATCAATCAGCGCGTCGCGGACGGCACTGCGGCGCTGAAGCGTGCTGACCCCAAAGCGCAGGTCGAAACGTCCGCCTATAGCAGCTATCCGGTTTACTCGAGTGGAGCCAACCGCGCGATTACCGGCTGGCGCGTTCGTCAGGGTGTGACTGTGCGCACCGAGAATCTGGCGGCGCTGCCAAAGACAGTCGCAGCGGCTCAGCCGTTTCTGGCGCTCGGTGGAGTTGATTTCCGCCTGTCGAAGGCGTCGCGCGACCGGATCGAGGCGCAATTGATTCAACTCGCCATGAACAATCTGGTTGCACGCTTTACCGCGGCGGCGCAGTCGATGGGGGTGCCCGCCAACCGTATTCGCGTCGAGGAGATCAACTTCGGCGTTCGCGAAGCCGCGCCTGTGCAGTTGCAGACGATGCGGGCGATGACCGCGTCGGACGCCGTGCCGCCGCCGAGTTTCGAATCGGGACGCTCGATCGAGAGGCTGACCGTTTCGGGCAAGGCGCGACTCTTGCCGTAGGTTGCTTCCGATACCATTGGGCTTGGTTGAGCCCGGGACAATGCGTTGAACTATCCGCATCCTATTCTTGCGCGGGAGGGTTGGCCGTTTATTGGCGGCGCCGTCCTGGGGGCGATCGGGGTGGCCTACTTCTTCGGCGTCGGGTGGTCGGTGCCGTTCTGGCTGATCGCGATCTTCGTGATTCAGTTCTTTCGCGACCCCCCGCGCTCTATTCCGTCGATGGAAAATGCGGTGCTGTCGCCGGCCGACGGCCGCATCGTGAGGATGCAAAAGACGCTCGACCCCTTCACGCAGACCGAATCATTGCTGGTTAGTGTGTTCATGAATGTATTCAACGTGCACAGCAACCGCTCGCCGGTCGACGGCACGATCGAGCACATCGAGTATCGGGCGGGCACTTTCGTCAACGCTGATCTCGACAAGGCATCGTCCGAAAACGAGCGCAACGCATTGGTCGTCAAGCTCGCAAGCGGTGCGCGCATATCAGTCGTGCAGGTCGCGGGCCTGATCGCGCGACGCATCCTGTGCTACGTGAAGCCAGGCCAGGCGCTTACGCGGGGTCAGCGTTACGGATTTATCCGCTTTGGGTCACGGGTCGACGTCTATCTGCCTCTGGCGGCGAAACCGAAGGTCGCGGTCGGCGACAAGGTTTACGCCACCAGCACCGTCATCGCGGAACTTTAACGGCCAAGAGCCTGGACAACGTTTCCAATGCGTTTTCGCCGCCGCAAACCCCGTCCGTTCGGCTTGCCTGCTTCGCCGATCCTCGACGACGTGCCGCGCATCGCGCGCCGCCGGCGCGGCATCTATCTGCTCCCGAACCTTTTCACGCTAGCCAATTTGTTCGCTGGATTTTTTGCAATCGTGCAGGCAATGAATCAGCAGTTCGAGATGGCTGCGATCGCAATTTTTGCAGCGCTGGTGCTCGATGGCATGGACGGCCGGGTTGCCCGCCTCACTAACACTCAGAGCGCGTTTGGCGAGCAGTTCGATTCGTTGTCCGATATGACGTCGTTTGGTGTTGCCCCGGCCTTGGTGATGTACGAATGGGCCTTGCAGGACCTTGGCCGATGGGGATGGGCCGGTGCATTCGTCTATTGCGCAGGCGCGGCGCTCAGATTGGCGCGGTTTAACGCCAATCTCGCTGTGGTGGACAAGCGTTTCTTTCAAGGGCTGCCGAGTCCGGCGGCTGCCGCATTGATTGCCGGTTTTGTCTGGCTCGCGGTGGACAACAAATTTCCGATTCGCGAGGCTTGGTTGCCCTGGGTGGCTTTCCTGCTCACCGTTTACGCCGGCTTTACGATGGTTTCGAGCGCACCGTTCTACAGCGGCAAGAGTTTTCAGCTCGGGCGCAGCGTTCCATTTTGGGTGATGGTGATGGCCATTGCCGTGATCTTCATTGTCTCGTCCGATCCACCGATCGCGTTATTCACGTTGTTCTGCTGTTACGCGTTTTCGGGATATGTGTACTGGGGCTGGCGTCGTTATCGACACGAAGCGAGTCCCGCAAAGCCAGTCTCGGCGACCAAGCCGGAAGCTGCTCAGTCCGAGTAGCATTGTTGTAGGCGACGGCTTTTCGGCCTATAGTCATTCCGACATGTACCGCGTCAGCATTCGATTGTTAGCCGCTCCCTATCATCTGCATTCGCTGCTAGCGCTGCTGCGCCACGCGCGCAGCTAACTTCCCTCCCACAATTTGTGCTGTACCGCGCCTGCGCCGCGAGCCGGGCGAGGAGTAAACACGATCGTTTTGCAGGAGCCACCATGACCGACCGCCTGATCATCTTTGATACCACCTTGCGCGATGGGGAACAGAGCCCGGGCGCGTCGATGACAAAGGAAGAGAAGCTGCGCATCGCAAAGCAGCTCGAACGATTGCGCGTGGATGTCATCGAGGCCGGTTTTGCCGCATCGTCAAACGGTGATTTTGATGCGGTGAAGTCGATCGCGAACGCCGTGAAGGATTCGATTGTGTGCTCGCTGGCGCGCGCCAATGATCGCGATATCGCCCGCGCCGCAGAATCGTTGGCCGGTGCCGCTTCGAAACGAATTCACACATTCATTGCGACCTCGGCGCTGCACATGGAGAAAAAGCTCCGGATGACTCCGGAACAGGTGCATGAGCAGGCGAGGCTCTCGGTGCGCTTTGCGCGCCAGTTCACCGACGATGTCGAATTTTCACCCGAGGATGGCTACCGGTCCGATCCCGATTTTCTGTGTCGCGTGCTCGAGTCAGCGATCGCCGAGGGCGCTACCACGATCAACATTCCCGATACGGTCGGTTACGCAGTCCCGGAGCTGTATGGGCAATTCCTGCGCATGCTGCGCGAGCGGGTGCCGAATTCCGACAAAGCGGTGTGGAGCGTGCATTGCCATAATGACCTCGGCATGGCGGTTGCCAACTCACTTGCAGGCGTGATGATCGGCGGTGCGCGGCAGGTCGAGTGTACGATCAACGGGCTGGGCGAGCGCGCCGGCAACTGTTCTCTCGAGGAAGTGGTGATGGCGGTTCGCACGCGCCGCGATTTTTTCAACCTCGATGTCGGTGTCGATACGACGCAGATCGTGCCGTCTTCGAAGCTGGTGGCCGCGATAACGGGTTTCGCCGTGCAGCCGAACAAGGCGGTGGTTGGCGCCAATGCCTTTGCGCATGCATCCGGCATTCACCAGGACGGTGTGCTGAAGGCGCGCGACACTTACGAGATCATGCGTGCTGAGGACGTCGGCTGGGGCGCGAACAAGATCGTGCTGGGCAAGCTGTCTGGCCGCAACGCCTTCAAGCAGCGCGTCAACGAACTGGCGATCCCGCTCGAAAGTGAGACCGAGTTGAACGCCGCGTTTGCTGCGTTCAAGGAGCTTGCCGATCGAAAGTCGGAAATCTTCGACGAAGACATTCAGTCGTTGTTTTCCGATGAGGCCGTGACGCCGCATGACGATCATTTCAAGCTGATCTCGATGATGCAAAAGTCCGAGACCGGCGAGCGCCCGCATGCCCGGATCGTGTTCTCGATCGGTCCGGCAGAAGTCTCGGCCGAGGCCGACGGCAATGGTCCGGTCGACGCGTCGCTGAAGGCGATCGAGAGCCAGGTGAAGAGCGGCTGCGAGCTGCTGCTGTATTCGGTCAACGCGATCACGACTGGCACTGAGGCGCAGGGCGAGGTCACTGTGCGGCTGTCGCGCGCAGGGCGGATCGTCAACGGGACCGGTGCGGACCCGGACATCATCGCCGCCTCGGCAAAGGCGTATCTGAATGCGCTGAACAAGCTGTACATGACGGGTGAGCGGCTGAATCCGCAGACATCGCTGCCGACCTAACGGCGGTAGTCCGGCACCGGCACCGAGCGCACGTCCGGCTGGGCTACAATCGACTGCTTGTCACGGCACGGCCATCCTTCCGTGTCCGCGTGTGAAGCTTCAACGAAAGGGACATGATGTCAGTCGCAGATATCAACAAGCCGGAAATCGTCGCCAAGTATCAGCGCGCTCAAGCCGACACCGGATCGCCCGAAGTGCAAATCGCGCTGTTGACCGCGCGCATCAATGAGCTGACCGATCACTTCAAGGCGCACGTCAAGGATCATCACTCGCGCCGCGGTCTGCTGAAAATGGTTAGCCGGCGTCGCAAATTGCTTGATTACCTGAAGAGCAAGAATCCCGATGCGTACAAGGGGTTAATCGATAGTCTCGGGCTGCGTAAGTAGCCGTGCCCCGGATGAGACACCCAAGCCTGCGCGGAACGGTCTGCGCGGGCTCTTTGCATTTGATCGATGCGATCAAACAATGCAAACAACAGAGGAATCAGAATGTTTGAGAGAGTGACGAAGAGTTTTTCTTATGGTGCCCACACGGTAACGCTGGAAACGGGCGAGATTGCTCGCCAGTCGGACGGTGCAGTGTTGTGCTCGATTGGCGACACGGTGGTCCTGGCAACCGTTGTTGCGCGCAAAGTCGCCAAGCCGGGCCAGGATTTCTTTCCGCTGACTGTCGACTATGTCGAAAAGACCTACGCGGCGGGGCGCATCCCCGGCGGGTTTTTCAAACGCGAAGGTCGTCCCTCTGAGAAGGAGACGCTGACGTCGCGTCTGATCGATCGTCCACTTCGTCCCCTCTTTCCCGACGGCTTTTACAACGAAGTGCAAGTGGTGATCCACGTGCTGTCGGTCGATGCCGAAATCGACCCGGATGTCCCGGCTCTGATCGGCGCCTCGGCGGCGATGTCGTTGTCCGGTGTTCCGTTCAAGGGCCCGATCGGCGCCGCCCGCGTCGGCTATGTCGACGGCCAGTATGTGATCAATCCGACGGCAACCCAGTTGAAGGAGTCGCGACTCAACCTGGTGGTCGCGGGCACCGAGCGTGCGGTGCTGATGGTCGAGTCCGAAGCCGATCAGTTGCCCGAGGATGTGATGCTGGGGGGCGTGATGCACGGCCATCAGCAGATGCAGGCGGTGATCAACGCGATTCACGATCTGGTGCGCGACGCCGGCAAGCCGGCGTGGGATTGGCAGCCGCCGCCGAAGAACGACTCGCTGATTGCGAGGCTCGTACAAAGTGCGGGAACGGCGCTGCGCGAGGCTTATCAGATGCGCAGCAAGCAGGCGCGGTCGAATCGAATCAAGGAAATCTACGCATCCGCACTCAGCACCACGGCTTCCGAAACGGCGGCGAGCGGTCAGCCGGCGATCGACGGCAACGAGATCAGCAACATTCTGTTCGACCTCGAAGCCAAGATCGTGCGCAGTCAGATTCTCGATGGAGAGCCTCGCATCGATGGGCGCGACACGCGCACCGTGCGGCCGATCGAAATCCGTCTGGGCGTTCTGCCGCGCACCCATGGCTCGGCTCTGTTCACCCGCGGCGAGACGCAGGCGCTGGTAATCGCGACGCTCGGCACCAAGCAGGACGAGCAGATCATCGACGCGCTTCAGGGCGAATATCGCGAGCGCTTCATGCTTCACTACAACATGCCGCCGTTTGCCACCGGCGAGACCGGCCGAGTCGGCGCGCCAAAGCGGCGCGAAGTCGGCCACGGCCGCCTGGCCAAGCGCGCGCTGATTGCGTGCCTGCCCTCGTACGAAGAATTCCAGTATTCGCTGCGGGTGGTTGCCGAAATCACCGAATCGAACGGCTCGTCGTCGATGGCCTCGGTGTGCGGCGGATGCCTGGCGCTGATGGATGCCGGCGTGCCGATGAAAGCGCACGTCGCTGGCGTCGCGATGGGATTGATTAAGGAAGGCAACAAGTTTGCCGTACTGACCGACATTCTTGGCGACGAGGATCATCTGGGCGACATGGACTTCAAAGTCGCAGGCACTTCAAACGGTGTCACCGCGCTGCAGATGGACATCAAGATCGAGGGGATCACGCGCGAAATCATGCAAGTCGCATTGGCGCAAGCGAAGGAAGCGCGCATGCACATTCTGCAGAAGATGCAAGACGCCATCGGTGCCTCGCGTGGTGAACTTTCTGCGTTTGCGCCGCGCATGATCAAGATGAAGATCAACCCCGAGAAGATCCGTGACGTGATCGGCAAGGGCGGTGCGGTGATTCGCGCGCTGACCGAGGAAACGGGAACACAGATAGACATCGAGGATGACGGCACCATCATCATTGCCAGCGTCGATCAGGACAAGGGCCGCGAGGCGCAGCGCCGCATCAGCGAGCTGACTGCAGAAGTGGAAGTCGGACGCGTGTACGACGGCACCGTGCTGCGCCTGCTGGACTTTGGCGCGATTGTGCAGATCCTGCCCGGCAAGGACGGATTGCTACACATCTCGCAGATTGCCAACGAGCGAGTCAACGCCGTTGCGGACTATTTAAAGGAAGGTCAGGCGGTGAAGGTCAAAGTCATCGAGGCAGACGAAAAAGGTCGGGTCCGGTTGTCGATGAAGGCTGTTGGTGGTGATGCGGCCGCGGCGCAGCAGCAACAATAGCGCCGTGCGCGTTTTAACAAGGCGCCGATCCTGGCGCCTTTGTTTTTTGAGCGCTGCCGCATGGGCCCATGCCTTAACCGCGCTGCTGAGCCTCTGCGGCTCGGCGCCGGTGTTTGCTCAGATAACGATGACTGAAAACGATCCGTATTTATGGCTTGAAGAAGTCGATGGTGTGCGCGCGCTTGACTTTGCTCGCGACGCAAGCGGACGAACGCTGGCGGACCTCAGCCAGCGACGCGAATTCGCGCCGATCCGCGATGCAGTGCGCGACGTGCTCGACTCATCGGAACGAATTCCGCAAATCGTCAAGCACGGCGACTGGTTGTACAACTTCTGGCAGGACCGCACCAACCCGCGCGGGTTATGGCGCCGCACGACCTGGGCTGAATATCGCAAGCCGCAGACGCAGTGGGAGCCCGTGCTCGACATCGACACACTGGCGCGCGACGAGAAAGAGAATTGGGTGTGGAAGGGTGCGCAGTGTTTGCCCCCGCGTGGTGATCGCTGCTTGCTGAGCCTCTCGCGCGGCGGCGGCGATGCAGTGGTCGTGCGCGAGTTCGACCTCGGCAAGCGCGAATTCGTCGGCGATGGCTTTGTCCTGCCGGAGGCGAAGACAGATGTCGTGTGGCGCGATCTCAATACGCTCTACGTGGCGACTGACTTCGGCGCCGGCAGCCTGACCGACAGCGGATACCCGCGGATCGTCAAGCGATGGACACGCGGTACGCCGCTGCAGCAGGCCGTGACCGTGTTCGAAGGCAAGCGTACCGACGTCAGCGTTTCAGCCTGGGTTGATCTCGATGTTCGAGACGGCACGATTCGCGTCACCGAAGGTGTTTCGCGCTCGATCGCGTTCTACGAAAGCGAGATGTTTGTATTGCGCGACGATGCGCTGGTCCGACTCGCGGTGCCGAACGATGCCGAAACGGCGATCGTGGGACCGTGGCTGGTGGTACGCCTTCGCTCGCGATGGAACGTCGGCGGCGGCGCCTATCCGGCCGGAGCGCTGATCGTCGCGCCAGCGGACGACGTCGTCAGCGGCGGTGCGAAGTTCGAAGCGCTATTCGAGCCGACGCCTCGCTCGGCTTTGCAGCACTGGGCCGCCACTCGCAACGCGATCGTGCTCGACGTGCTGGATAACGTCCGAAGCCGCATTCAGACGTTGACCTCGGTGGGCACGGAGTGGCGCCGGCAAGAGATCGCCTTGCCTTCGCTCGGCGCTGCGAGCGCGCGCGCGGTCGATCGTTACGAGTCCGATCAGCTCTTCATCAGCTACGAGGATTTCCTGACGCCGCCGACACTGTTCGTCGCGAACGCGCCGGCACCGCTTGAGAAACTGAGGTCGATGCCGGCATTCTTCGACGCTTCGAAGATGGCGGTCCAGCAGTTGGAAGCCATATCCCGCGACGGAACACCTGTGCCTTACTTCGTCATCGGTGAGCGTGGCGTCACGAAGGTGCCGACGATGCTGTACGGCTACGGAGGGTTTGAAATTTCGCTCGAACCGTTTTACAGCGGAGCGCTGGGTCGCGCATGGCTGGTCCGCGGCGGGGTCCTGGTTATTGCCAATATTCGCGGCGGCGGCGAGTTCGGACCCGGTTGGCATCAGGCTGCTTTGAAAGAAAAGAGACAGAACGCATTCGATGATTTCATCGCGATTGCCGAAGACCTCGCGCGACGCGGCCTCGTCGAGTCCGCGCAGATCGGCATCCGAGGGGGTAGCAACGGTGGCCTTTTGATCGGAGCTGCGCTGACGCAGCGTCCCGAGTTATTCGGTGCAGCCGTCGCGCAGGTCCCTCTGCTTGACATGAGGCGGTACAACAAGCTGCTGGCAGGGGCGAGCTGGATGGCCGAGTATGGCGATCCGGATGTTCCCAGCGAATGGGCGTACATCTCCAAGTATTCTCCGTATCAAGTTGTGCGCAAGGACGTGCGCTACCCGCCAACGCTTTTCGTTACATCGACACGCGATGACCGGGTCCATCCAGCCCATGCACGAAAGATGTTCGCGCGGATGCGCGAACAGGGGCATCGGGTCTGGTACTACGAGAACATCGAAGGCGGGCATGGCGCAGCTTCGAACAATGAACAGCGCGCGTTGATGGGCGCGATCGAATATACGTTTCTCTGGAAACATCTCGGGGGCACGCCCTGAGTAACGACTCGATGCTCGCGACCGAGATCGCACAACCGGGGGGTCCGGAAGTTCTTCGTTTGACGGAGCGCCCGCGGCCGCGTCCCGGCGCCGGAGAAATGTTGATCCGGGTGCAGGCAGCTGGCGTCAATCGTCCCGATGTGCTGCAGCGTCAAGGCGCGTATGCCCCGCCGCCCGGTGCACCCGATCTGCCAGGGCTCGAGATCGCCGGCACGATTGAAGGTGGCGATATTGCAAACTCGGGTTTCAAGGTTGGCGATGCGGTGTGCGCGCTGGTGGCTGGCGGCGGCTATGCCGAATACTGCATTGCCCCGGTTGGCCAATGTTTGGGCAAACCGCGCAATCTGACGTTTGCTGAAGCCGCGGGGCTGCCCGAAACCTACTTCACGGTCTGGAGCAACGTGTTCGATCGGGCGCGGCTGGCGGCGGGCGAGTCGCTGCTGGTGCAAGGCGGCTCAAGTGGAATCGGAGTGGCGGCGATTCAGCTGGCTGCTGCGCTGGGCAATACTGTCTATGCAACCGCCGGCAGCGAAGATAAATGCAAGGCCTGTGTGGAACTGGGGGCCGCGCGCTGCGTCAACTATCGCACCGAAGACTTCGTGGACATCGTCAAGAAGGAAACCGGCGGCCGTGGAGTCGATGTAATTCTTGACATGGTCGCGGGCAACTATCTTCCGCGAGAAATCGAGTGCCTCGCCGACGACGGGCGTCTGGTGATCATTGCGTTGCTCGGCGGAGCCAAGGCGACGCTGGACATGGGTGCCGTGCTGCGGCGACGATTAACGATTACCGGTTCGACGTTGCGTCCGCGGCCAGTCGCTTTCAAAGCGGCGGTCGCCGCATGCCTGCGTGAAAGGGTGTGGCCGCTGATTGAGTCGGGTCGCGTGAAGCCGATGTTGTTTCGCACGTTTGCGCTGACTCAGGCCGCCGATGCGCACCGGCTGATGGAATCGAGCCAGCATGTGGGCAAGATCGTATTGACCGTCGGCCCCGACGCCGAACGGTGTCAAGCCGCTGCGACATGACGGGTAGGCGCGCGATGGTTGCGGCGAATTGGAAGATGAACGGCTCGCGCCAGGCCAACCTCGCCTGGTTGCACGAGTTTTCGCGGCACTCGGACCGGTTCAATTGCGATGTTGCGGTGTGCGCGCCGTATGTCTATCTCGACCAGCTGCATAGCGAATTACGCGGCGCGGAGGCCGGCGCGCAGGATGTGTCGGTCCATCCTGCGGGGATGTTCACCGGAGATGTTGCTGCCGAAATGCTGCGGGACATCGGCTGTGAATGGGTCATCGTCGGCCATTCCGAACGGCGGCAAGGGCATGGCGAGAGCGACGGTGAAGTCTCAGCAAAAGCCAAGCGTGCTTTGGAAGCCGGGCTGCGGCCGATCGTCTGTGTCGGCGAGACGCTGCAGCAGCGTGAAGCCGGTCAAACTCAGGCAGTGTTAAGTTTGCAGCTGGCGGAGATTTTGGATTGCATCGGCGCCGAAGGATTGGTCAGAGGCGTGCTGGCCTACGAGCCGGTGTGGGCAATCGGTACCGGTCGCACGGCCACGCCGCAGCAGGCACAAGATATCCATGCGGCACTCCGCGCGCAGGTCGGCCGGTGTGACGCGGCAACGGCGCAAGCGTTGCGAGTGATCTATGGTGGCAGCGTGAAGCCGGGAAATGCCCGGGAATTATTTCTACAGTCCGATATCGACGGCGGGCTGATTGGCGGCGCATCGTTAGTGGCGAGCGACTTCGTTGCGATTTGCAGCGCCGCCTCCAGTTAGTGTTCGACTTATCGAAGGGTTTCTAAAATGGCTTGGTTGACTACGTTATTGATCGTCGTGCAGGTGATTGCAGCGATCGCCACCATCGTCCTGGTGCTGCTTCAGCATGGCAAAGGCGCGGACATGGGGGCCGCGTTCGGGGGCGGTGCATCGGGCAGCCTTTTCGGCGCCACCGGTTCAGCGAACTTCCTGTCGCGCAGTACGGGTGCGGTCGCGACCGTGTTTTTTCTGGCGACTTTGGGGCTCGCCTACACCGGCACCGAATCGATGCGGCCGGCATCGGAAGCGGGTGGTGTGATGGGGACACCTAAACCGCAAGCTCCAGCTCCTGCCGGCGGCTCCAAGGACATCCCGACGACGAGCGGGCAGGCGCCGGCTTCGCCGTTCACCAGCCCGCCGGCGGCGCCCGCACCGACGCCTGCGCCTCCAGTTCCACCGCCGCCGTCAAGCGACGTCCCGAAATAGCGATTCGCCCGAGCCGAGCTCGCTGCGGGCGGTTCGAAACAGGTTTCGGTCAGGCACGCGGCTGCGATGTTGCCGTTTGGAAGTGAGCGTTGTGTAAAATCCACGCGGATTTGCACTGCCGACGTGGTGGAATTGGTAGACACACCATCTTGAGGGGGTGGCGGCGCAAGCCGTGAGAGTTCGAGTCTCTCCGTCGGCACCAAACGCACTCATTCTCAAGCACGTGATCCTCGAAAATTACCTTCCGATCCTGCTGTTCATCTTCGTCGGTCTTGCGATTGGCGCGGCACCGATATTGCTCGGCGTGATCCTCGGCCCTCGCAAACCCGATCCGGAAAAGTTGTCGCCCTATGAATGCGGGTTCGAGGCATTCGAAGACGCACGCATGAAATTTGACGTGCGGTACTACCTGGTCGCGATTCTGTTCATCATTTTCGATCTCGAGATCGCGTTCCTGTTTCCTTGGGGAGTCGTGCTGAGCGACCTCGGAGTCTGGAGCGCGGGCTTCTGGGCAATGATGATGTTTCTCGCCATTCTGACCGTCGGCTTTATCTACGAATGGAACAAGGGCGCGCTGGACTGGGAATAGGCAATGGCCTTGGAAGGACACCTTAACGAGGGTTTCGTAACGACCAGTGTCGACAAAGTGTTGAACTGGTCGAAGACCGGCTCGCTATGGCCGATGACATTTGGTCTGGCGTGCTGCGCGGTCGAGATGATGCACGCCGGGGCCGCGCGCTACGACCTCGATCGCTTCGGTATTTTCTTTCGCCCCAGCCCGCGCCAGTCCGACCTGATGATCGTCGCAGGAACGCTGTGCAACAAGATGGCGCCGGCGCTGCGCAAGGTTTATGACCAGATGGCAGAGCCGCGGTGGGTCATCAGCATGGGCTCATGCGCCAACGGCGGCGGCTATTACCACTACAGCTATTCGGTGGTTCGCGGCTGCGACCGCATTGTGCCGGTCGACGTTTACGTGCCGGGCTGTCCGCCAACGGCTGAAGCGCTGATCTACGGAATCATTCAGCTGCAGAACAAGATTCGCCGCACCAACACCATCGCCCGTTGATGAACCGTCTCGAAGACCTTTCCGAACGTGTGAAGTCGGCGCTGGGCGAGCGCCTGCAGAGTGTTGTTATCGCGGTCGACGAAGTGACGATTGTGACCAAAAGCGCGGATCATCTGGCGGTCGCACGCACGCTGCGCGATGAGCCTGCGCTGGCGTTCGAACAGCTGATCGATCTTTGTGGGGTTGACTACTCGTCCTACGGTGAGGGCACCTGGGAAGGGCCGCGCTTTGCGGTCGTGATGCATCTGCTGTCGCTGACTCACAACTGGCGTGTGCGGGTTCGCTCGTTTTGTGCAGACGACAATCTGCCATTGGTCGAATCGGTCACACGCGTGTGGGCGAGCGCCAACTGGTTCGAGCGCGAGGCATTCGATCTGTACGGAATCGTGTTCGAAGGCCATCCCGATTTGCGGCGGCTGTTGACGGACTACGGCTTCGTAGGCCATCCGTTCCGCAAGGATTTTCCGATCTCGGGCTACGTCGAGATGCGCTACGACCCGGAGCAGAAGCGCGTGATCTACCAACCGGTGACGATCGAGCCCAGGGAAATTGTCCCGCGCGTGATCCGCGAAGAAAATTACGGTCAGGCGCGCGAGTAGATCGAATAGCCATGCCCGAGATCAAGAACTACACGTTGAACTTTGGACCGCAGCATCCGGCCGCGCATGGCGTATTGCGGCTGGTGCTCGAGCTTGATGGCGAAGTGATCGAACGTGCCGATCCGCATATCGGGCTGCTGCACCGAGCGACCGAGAAGCTCGCCGAGACGCGCACGTATCTGCAATCGGTTCCGTACATGGACCGGCTCGATTACGTCTCGATGATGTGCAACGAGCACGCGTACGTGATGGCGATCGAGAAGCTGCTGGACGTCGACGTACCGATCCGGGCGCAGTACATCCGCGTGATGTTCGACGAGATCACGCGACTGATGAACCACCTGCTGTGGCTTGGCGCGCACGGTCTCGATGTCGGCGCGATGGCGGTGTTTCTGTACGCGTTTCGCGAGCGCGAGGATTTGATGGACATGTATGAGGCGGTGTCGGGCGCTCGAATGCACGCTGCGTACTATCGGCCGGGCGGTGTGTATCGCGACCTGCCCGACGCCATGCCGCAACACAAGAACACCAAGTACCGCAGCGAGCAGGACATCAGGCGACTGAACCAGAACCGCCAGGGGTCGCTGCTCGATTTCATCGAGGACTTCACCAGCCGCTTTCCAAAGTACGTCGACGAATACGAGACATTGCTGACCGACAACCGGATCTGGAAGCAGCGGCTCGTCGGCATCGGTGTGGTGTCTCCGGAGCGCGCACTTCAGCTCGGCTTCACCGGTCCGATGTTGCGCGGATCGGGCATCGAGTGGGACCTGCGCCGCAAGCAGCCGTACGAGGTGTACGACCGGCTCGAGTTCTCGATTCCGATCGGCAAGAACGGCGATTGTTACGATCGTTATCTGGTGCGCGTGGCAGAGATGCGCCAGAGCAACTCGATCATCAGGCAGTGCATTGCGTGGCTGCGTGCGAACCACGGGCCCGTGATGACCGATAACCACAAGGTTGCACCTCCGACCCGAGTGCAGATGAAATCGGGTATGGAAGACCTGATCCATCACTTCAAGCTGTTCACCGAGGGCTTTTACGTGCCGCCGGGCGAGGTCTACGCGGCGGTCGAACACCCGAAAGGCGAGTTTGGCATTTATCTGATTTCAGACGGAGCCAACAAACCGTATCGCTTGAAGATCCGCGCCGGCGGCTTTCCGCACCTGCAAGCGTTGGACGAGATGGCTCGCGGACACATGATCGCTGACGCCGTCACCATCATCGGCACGCAGGACATTGTGTTTGGTGAGATCGATCGATGAGTGCGGTGCCGCAAACAAGACCGTTGCTTTCGCCTGACGCGTATCGAAGGATGGATCGCGAGGCGGAGAAATTCCCGGCGACGCAGCGGCGCTCCGCGGTGATCGCTGCGCTCGCGGTTGCACAGGACGAGCTCGGATGGTTATCGCAGGAAGCGATCGAAGATGTCGCCGGATATCTGGGCATGCCGCCGATCGCGGTCTACGAGGTCGCCACTTTCTACAGCATGTTCAACGTCAAGCCGCTGGGTCGCTACAAGATCACGCTGTGTACAAATCTGCCGTGTGCGCTGTCGGGCGCAATGCGCGCCGCGAAGCATCTGCAGCAGCGGCTCGGGATCGATTTTGGCGAAATGACGGCGGATGGGCAGTTCACGCTGAAGGAAGGCGAGTGCCTGGGCGCCTGCGGTGACGCACCGGTGCTGCTCGTCAACAACAAGCGCATGGAAAGCTTCATGAGTAACGACAAACTCGACGCGCTGCTTTCGGAGCTGGCGCTGGCTGCACGATGAGCGCACAGACATGCTTTCACGGCCGCCATCTGAATCCGATCCTCCTGTCCGGGCTCGATGGCAACAACTGGGGCCTGAAGGACTACGAAGACCGTGGTGGGTACAAGGCCTGGCGCAAGATTTTCAGCGACAAGCTCACTCCAGACGCGGTGATTGCGGAAGTGAAAAAATCCGCGCTGCGCGGTCGGGGTGGTGCCGGGTTTCCGACCGGACTCAAGTGGAGCTTCATGCCGCGTCAGTATGCCGGGCAGAAGTATCTGGTCTGCAATTCGGATGAAGGCGAGCCGGGCACGTTCAAGGACCGTGACATCCTGCGCTACAACCCGCACAGCGTGATCGAAGGGATGGCCATCGCCGCCTACGCGATGGGAATTTCGGTTGGCTACAACTACATCCACGGCGAAATCTGGGCCGAGTACGAGCGCTTCGAGGAGGCGCTGGCCGAGGCATACGCAGCCGGCTATCTCGGCAGCAAAGTTTTCGATTCCGAGTTTTCGTTCGATCTGTACGCAGTGCACGGCTACGGCGCGTACATTTGCGGCGAAGAGACGGCGCTGCTCGAATCGCTCGAAGGCAAGAAGGGGATGCCGCGCTTCAAGCCGCCATTTCCTGCCAGTTACGGTTTGTATGGCAAGCCGACGACCATTAACAACACCGAGACCTTTGCCGCGGTGCCATTCATCATAAATAACGGCGGCGACGCGTTCCTGCAGATCGGCAGGCAGAACAACGGCGGTACCAAGATTTTCTCGGTTTCCGGTGACGTGACCTCCCCGGGCAACTATGAGGTCCCGCTCGGCACGCCGTTCGCAAAGCTGCTCGAACTTGCGGGCGGAATGCGCGACGGCAGGAAAATCAAGGGCGTGATTCCAGGTGGCTCTTCGATGCCGATCGTTCCGGGAGACGTGATGATGGCGACCGACATGGACTATGACTCGATCGCAAAAGCCGGGTCAATGCTGGGCTCCGGCGCCGTGACCGTGATCGACGAGACGCGATGCATGGTCAGGTGCGCCGAGCGGCTGGCTTACTTCTATTACGAGGAAAGTTGTGGCCAGTGCACGCCGTGCCGCGAGGGCACCGGCTGGCTGTATCGGATCATCCATCGCATCGAACACGGTGAAGGACGCGCCGAAGACCTCGATCTGCTGAACTCGCTTGCTAACAACATCCAGGGTCGCACGATCTGTGCGCTGGGTGACGCGGCGGCGATGCCAGTGCGCGCATTCGTCAAGCATTACCGGTCGGAGTTCGAGCATCACATCGAGCATCGTCACTGTCCGGTTGCGGAGTACGCGTAAGTGATCGAAGTCGAAATCGACGGGCGGAAAGTCGAAGTGTCCGAGGGAAGCATGCTGATGGACGCTGCCAGTCGTCTGGGCATTTACATTCCGCACTTCTGCTACCACAAGAAGCTGACGATCGCGGCCAACTGCCGCATGTGCCTGGTTGAAGTGGAAAAGGCGCCGAAGCCGCTGCCGGCCTGCGCCACTCCGGTCGCGAAGGGAATGATCGCGCGCACGCAGTCGGCGTACGCCAAGCAGGCGCAGCGCTCGGTGATGGAATTTCTGCTGATCAATCATCCGCTCGACTGCCCCATCTGCGACCAGGGCGGTGAGTGTCAGCTGCAGGATCTGGCGGTGGGCTATGGCGGTTCTTCGGGCCGGTATGCCGAGCCCAAGCGCGTTGTGTTTCACAAGAGCATGGGTCCGCTGATCTCTGCCGAGGAGATGACACGCTGCATTCACTGCACCCGCTGCGTCCGCTTTGGCATCGAAGTCGCCGGTGCGATGGAACTCGGCATGGTCAATCGCAGCGAGCACGCTGAGATCCTGAGCTTCGTCGGGCGTTCGGTCGACTCGGAACTGTCGGGCAACATGATCGACCTGTGCCCGGTCGGCGCGCTGACCAGCAAACCGTTTCGGTACGAGGCGCGCGCGTGGGAGTTATCACGCCGCAAATCGATCAGCCCGCACGATTCGCTCGGCTCGAACCTGATCGTTCAGGTCAAGAACAACGAAGTCCTGCGTGTTCTTCCCCTCGAAAATGAAGAAATCAACGAATGCTGGCTGTCGGACCGCGACCGCTTC
The DNA here is from genome assembly GCA_040003315.1 of Burkholderiaceae bacterium. GTDB lineage: Bacteria > Pseudomonadota > Gammaproteobacteria > Burkholderiales > Burkholderiaceae_F > JACCZX01. Next base: position 57,262 of record JBDUCU010000004.1, read on the forward strand.
TCGTACGAGGGCTTGAATGCGCCGGATCGCGTGCTGCGGCCGATGTTGAAGCAGGCCGGGCAGTGGCGCGAAGTCGACTGGACCGACGCGCTTGAGTATGTCGCGCATGCGCTGACTCGAGTTAAAGCCGAGAACGGCGCTGAAGCGATCGGTGCACTGGCGGCTCCGAACAGCACGCTCGAGGAATTGTATTTGCTGGCAAAGATGATGCGCGCTGTCGGCTCCGGCAACGTCGACTTCCGACTTCGACAGTTGGATTTTGCGGACGCCGATGCGGCCGGCGCGCCCTGGCTGGGCATGAAGATCGCCGAGGTCAACAAGCTCAGTGCCGTGTTGCTGGTTGGCTCGTTTCTGCGCAAGGATCAGCCGCTGCTAGCGGCGCGCTTACGCGCTGCGGCCAAGCGCGGCTGCCAGGTGAGCGTGTTGCACGCGGTCGATTCCGATTTGTTGATGCCAGTGACGAACAAGCTGATTGTGCGACCGAGCGCATGGCTGCAGGCACTCGGCGAGATCGCGACGGCCGTCGCGCAGATGCGTGGCGAGCGTGCGCCAATCGAGGGTGAGACCCCTGGCGATAGCGCGAAAGCCATCGCAGCGTCGTTGATGGATGGCGAGCGTCGCGCAATCCTGATCGGCAACGCCGCAATTCAGCATCCGCAGGGGACTCAACTGCACGCGTTGGCACAATGGATCGCGCGCGCCACCGGCGCCACGCTGGGTGTGCTGTCAGACGCTGCGAATACGGTCGGCGGGTATTTGGTCGGCGCGGGGCCGAGCGATGCAGGCTTGAATGCGCGCCAGATGATCGAGCAGCCACGTGCGGCCTACCTGCTGTGGAATCTTGAGCCCGACTACGACACTGCGAATCCTGCGGCGACCGCGCGGGCATTGCAAAAGGCCGATACCGTGATCGCATTCTCGGTGTATCGCAACGGCGCGCTCGACTACGCCGACGCGATCTTGCCGATCACTCCATTCACCGAAACGGCCGGCAGCTTTGTCAGCTGCGAGGGGCGCGTCCAGAGCTTCAACGCAACGGTGCGCCCAGCGGGCGAAGCGCGGCCCGGCTGGAAGGTCCTGCGCGTGCTCGGCAATCTGCTCGAGCTCGCGGGCTTCGAAT
>JBDUCU010000150.1:0-6349 GCA_040003315.1 Burkholderiaceae bacterium
GTAACGGGGCTGGCGTGGATGGCGTGGCGCCTGCTGCTTCAAATCAGGAAGTCATACGCAGCCGTGGGTTCGAGTGAGCAGAAATAAAAACGGCCGGCGGCTGGTCTGAACCAACCGCCGGCCGCAGCAGATAACACCGGTTAGCGAACCAGCGCGATCTGCTCGGGGGCTTGTTGTACGGCGGTTTGAGCGCCACGGTGGCCGATGATTTGCACTGCTTCCAGCTGGACCATCGGCATCGCCACCGCTTGTTGTACCGATGGGCCTGCGCTGAATTCCTGGACACCGAGAACCGCTGCGAGCGCCAGCGCACCGACGGTAGTCGCGAAGAACAATGTGGTTTCGAATTGTTTGATCATGGCCTTCTCCTGATCTGACCGCGTCGTGTGCATCAATGTGTCGATGAACGCACTGTAGGCAGTTGGCCTTGTCCGAGCCACGCGTTTACGATGAAGTGCACGAAAGACGGCGTGGAGTGCATTGGGTCGGGGTGGACAGCGACGAAACCGGCGAACTCGCGGACAGACGACCGAACGGGAAAAAAAAATGTCCACAGGCGAGGCTTCAGAGAGGCTGGAGCGGGCTATCCACGGACCAGGGGAAAATGAGACCTTTTCGCATTTGCCGGCGCCGACGTCGCACGGACCAAGAGAACGCTGATGGCCGCACTGTCGATTGACTTCGAGCTGCGAGACGACGAGATCGAGCTTGTCGCCATCCGTGCGCAAGGGGCGGGCGGGCAGAACGTCAACAAGGTTTCAAACGCCGTGCACCTGCGCTTCGATATCGGCGCGTCTTCGCTGCCCGAGGCCATCAAACAGCGCCTGCTCGCCAAACGTGATCAGCGCATCAGCGACGATGGTGTTGTGGTTCTTAAGGCGCAGACGTACCGCAGTCTGGAAAAGAACCGGGCGGATGCGCTGGCGCGGCTGGAGTCGATCGTCGCGGCCGCGGCCACGATTCCGCGCGCCCGCAGAGCGACTCGACCCACGCTGTCATCGAAAAGGAAGCGTGTCGACACGAAGGTCCGTCGTGGCCAGATCAAGGCGGCGCGGCGGAAAGTGGATGACTGAGGCCAATCAGCTGACAAAATTGAAGACTGCGATGAAGTGGCTGGCGCTGCCGCCCATCACAAACAGATGCCAGATTCCGTGCGCATGCCGCCAGCGGCGATCGTTGACGTAAAACAGCACCCCTGCGGTATACAGAGCGCCACCCGCCGCAAGCCAGGCCAAGCCTTGCGGACCGAGCTTGTCGACCAGCGGCACGAATGCCGTGACGCCGAGCCACCCCATCGCCATGTACGGGACAGGCGACGGATCGCTTCCATCATTGCGTCTCCACGCCTGCACGATGCCGTACAGCGCCATCGCCCACACCACCGCGAACAGCGTCCACCCGAACGGACCGCGCAGGCTCACTAGAAGGAAGGGCGCGTAAGTGGCTGTGATCAGCAGATAGATCGCCACGTGATCCAGTTTGCGCAGCAGCGCCTTGGACGGACCGCGAAACGAGTGGTAGAGCGTCGACGCCGCGTACAGCAGAACCAGGCCGACGCCGAATGTGGTGAAGGCAAAAATCTTCCAGGGGTCGCCCTGTTCACTCGCTCGAGTGATCAGCAGCGCCGATCCAGCGATAGCCAGTGCAGTGCCCGCCAGGTGAGTAAAGCTGTTGAATCGTTCGCCGTGGTACATGCCGCAAACATAACGTGTTTGCGTTAAGTTCCAGTACAGCGAGAAGCAAGCCAAACCTATTCACCGGAGGGCCGTGGAGTGACGGCCCAATTCGACGGTTCGCTTTTGTCGCCCGCAAGTGGGTACGAACTTAGCTCGCTGTGTCGGTAGCGGGCGGCGTGGGCTGGACCTGCTGATCGGCAGGCGCCGGCTCATCAGGCGCGCGAACCTTGCGCTGTCGCTTTTCGTCCTGTTTTTTCTTGCGCGCTAATTCCCGCTGACGCTTTTCAAATGAGTAGTTGGGCTTGGCCAGGAATTTCTCCTCAGGTGGTTGGCCCGCGAAGCTTACCGCGTTGCTGGAGCCGGGCTCTCTTTGCGGCGGTATCCACCGGTGGCACGCGATATGTCGAGCGCGCGAAGCACCTAGGTAGGGCTGGCGCCAGCAGAGGCTTTTGCTGCGCTGCGCGTCGCGAAAACCAGCGACGAGGCGGATAGGCTCGATGTAAACGGATTGCTTGCGCCGGGCGTTACGCTACGGTCTTGGGTCGTCGCACAGACGGTTCAGGTTATTTTCGTGGTTCCAACAACAAGGGAGAGGATCGATGAATAGAACAAACATGCGCATCTGTGCGCAAGTTTCCGCGTTTGCTGCCGCAATCCTGATTGCAGGGTCTGCTGTAGCGCTCACGAAGGACGAGTACCACACCGCCAAGGACCGTGTCGGCGCCGAATACAAAGCTGCGAAAGCAAAGTGCGACGCGCTTTCCGGGCAACCGAAAAATCTTTGCGTAGCAGAGGCGAAGGCCTCCGAAAAACGCGCAAAGGCCAAAGCTGCAGCTGACTACGAGAACACGCCAAAGGCGCGCGAAAAAGCTGTCATCGCCGATGCTGAAGCGACCTACATGGTTGCCAAAGAGCAGTGCGCCGTGAAAACGGGCAACGACAAGGACGTCTGCATCAAGGCTGCCAAAGCTGCCGAGGCGAAGACCAAGGCCGATGCCAAAGCCGCGCGCCAGACCAGCGTCGCACGCGCTGACGCGAAAGATACCAAGCGCGACGCGGACTACAAAGTTGCTCGCGAAAAGTGCGATCCGATGACCGGCGCTGCCAAGGACAAGTGCATCGCCGATGCCAAGGCCGCGCACGGGAAGTAAGTCGACATCTTCTTTTCGTTAGTCGAAAATAGCGGCACGTTTAACGTGCCGTTTTTTTGAAGTGCCGCACCATGGGCCCGACACAACGCTTAGGAGAACGTCTTGAGGCAGATCTTTGCAATCCTGTGTTTGATCGTGGGGTCCGCGGCGATGGCGCAGCCGTGCCCGGAAAGGAACATTCTTTACTGGCAGGCGTTTCCTCCCGGCGGCGAGTCAGATCTTTCCGCGCGGCATCAGCAGGTCGTGCTGAAGAAAAAGTGCCCGGCGATCGACACGATCATTCAATACAAGGCCGGAGCCGGGGGCGGCTTGATGTGGGCACAGATGAACCAGCTACCGGCCGACGGTCTGAACATCGTCGGTGTCAATTTGCCGCACATCGTTTTTCAGCCACTCGAAGGCCAGGTGCAATACAAGACAGAGGACGTAACCCCGGTCTACTGGTTTCACTACACCCCTGATGCGCTGGTGGTGCGCGAGCAAAGCCCGATCAAGTCCTTCGCAGAATTCGTGAAGTTCGCAAAGGACAATCCAGCCAAGCTGAGTCTGGGCGGATCCGGCCTGAATTCAGCCAACCACGCGGCGCACGAGCGTCTGAACGCTGCGTTTGGCATCAAAACCACCTACATTCCTTATAAAGGCACCGGCGATATGACTACCTCGGTGTTTGCGGGGCATGTCGACGGTGCGATGGCCTACAGCGCGTTTGCGGTCAATAACAAGGGCAAGGTGCGAGCGCTCGCCGTTGCGATGGAAACGCGCCACCCGTTGTTACCCGATGTTCCGACCTTCAAGGAACTCGGCGTCGACTGGATCGACGGCGCCTATCGCGGGATCGGAATGCCCAAGTCATCGACACCCGAGCAGCGCAAGCGCATGTCGGATCTGTTCGCAGCGTTGAACACCGACCCTGAGATGAAAGATCTGGCGGCCAAAAGTGGCTTCGAACTGATCAACATTGGCGTGGATCAGATGGATGGCTTTATGAAGGACCGCGTCAAGCTTTATACCGAAGGTGCGAAGCGCATGGGCCTGACGAAGTAACGCTGGTGACGGTCGCGCTCGACTAATAGGTTCCCATGTAATCGGCCTTGCCGAGCTCGACGCCGTTGTGGCGCAGTAGTGCATACGCCGTTGTCACATGGAAGAAAAACTGTGGCAGCCCATAGCTCAGCAGATACGCCTCGCCACTGAACCGTCGCTCCTTCGGCGTACCGGGCCGCGTCACGATTTCGCGCGCAGCGCTGTTGTCAAATTGCGCTGCCGACAGGCCGTCGACGAACTCGAGGCTCTTGGTTAACAGCGCCTGCAGATCCGCGAATGTCTGTTCGGTGTCCGGAAACTTGGGGACCTCGACACCCGCCAAACGCGCCGAGACGCCTCGCGCAAAATCGCAAGCGATCTGTACCTGCCGGCGCAGAGAAAACATAGTCGGAAACAGGCGGGCGCTGAGCAGGGCGTCCGGCTCGATGTTGTGCTGCTCTGCGTGCATTTCGGCTTTTCTAAGAAATGCTTTCACGCTTCCGAGCATTTGGTTGAACACCGGGACTGACGCGCTATACATTGATATCGACATCTGCGTATTTCCTCTGTTGAATGTGAGTCGGATAGTGCCTTAGAAGCGGACTCTACAGTCGAGACAAGTCAAGGGCACCGCGCCGCGCGCTTGTTCCGGCATCATCTACATCTCTCGCTTGACGCTGATGCCTGCCCAGATCCACTTGATCGATTCGCGCGTCGCCTGGTGGCGGCTGATTGCGGCGCTCGCGCTGAGCACGCTGGGCGGCGTCGGCATGTGGTCGGTCGTCGTCGCCTTGCCCGCGATTCAGGCCGAATTCGGCGTCACGCGTGCGGCGGCTTCGCTTCCTTACACGCTGACGATGCTGGGTTTTGGCGTCGGCGGCATCTTCATGGGACGGCTTGCCGACCGCTACGGCGTGCGTGTTCCGCTAACCGGTGCGACGTGCGCGCTGGCGTTGGGGTACGTGCTCGCCAGCATGTCGTCGAGCCTTCTGATGTACGCCTTGGCGCAAGGTTTGCTGATCGGCATGCTCGGAAGTTCAGCGACCTTTGGGCCTTTGCTGGCCGACATCTCCCATTGGTTCGAACGTCGACGCGGGCTCGCTGTTTCAATCGTAGCGTCGGGTAATTATCTGGCGGGTGCCCTCTGGCCGCCGATCGTGCAGTATTTCATAGAGACCGTGGGCTGGCGCTCGGCGCATCTCTATGTGGGCGTGATTTGCCTCGCCACAATGCTTCCGCTGACCTACGCGATGCGACGCCCGGCACCGCACACCGGCGCTGCAAGCGCTACAACCGCGCCATCGCGCGCTCGGATGGCGCCGATTCGCATCTCTCCGTTTGCGTTGCAGACGCTGCTGATGATTGCAGGCGTCGCCTGTTGCGTGGCGATGTCCATGCCGCAAGTGCACCTGGTCGCTTATTGCGGCGATCTGGGTTACGGACCGGCGGTCGGCGCGCGGATGCTCTCGCTGATGCTCGCGTTTGGCATCGTCAGTCGCCTGGCGTCGGGCGTGATTGCCGATCGAATCGGCGGCTTGCGAACGTTGTTGCTCGGCTCGGTGCTGCAGGGCCTGGCGCTGATGCTGTACGTGCCGTTCGATGGGCTGACTTCGCTGTTCGTTGTCTCCGCGCTGTTCGGCTTGTTTCAGGGCGGCATCGTGCCGAGCTACGCGATCATCGTGCGCGAGAACTTCGCGCCGAGTGAGGCCGGCACGCGCGTGGGCCTGGTCGTGATGGCCACCGTGTTTGGAATGGCCCTGGGCGGTTGGATGTCCGGCGCAGTGTTCGACCTCACCGGCTCCTACCGCGCCGCGTTCATCAATGGCCTGGTTTGGAATTTAACGAATCTTTCGATTGTGGTTTGGCTGCGGCGCAGGCCCAGGAACCGCTCATTCGCGCACGGGTTTAGTTAAAGCAACGTCCATTGATGTTGCTTCCGAGTTCCGGCACTACGTAGCATCGGCAATGCAAGCCGCATTGGCAGCCTATCGTTCCCGGAGATCGGCTGCAGGCACGAATCGACAAACTAGACAGCACCGACGAGCTCCATCTCACCGAGACGCTGCCATCTGAAGCGTGGCTTCGCGGTCAAAAGCGGCACGCTTTAGGTCTCCAAGCAGTCGCCAAAACACAGTCCGACAACCGGATTTCGCGCTAATCCGAACGCATTAGCGTTGTCGTTCCTGAGTGCCCCAAACAAGGGATTTGCAGACCTTTGGGAAACCAAAGGGTATTTGCCGATCATCCTTCTCCACGAGTTATTTTTTCCTCTATCGCAGGCACAGTCTGCTCCCGGTCAGCTTGCAAATCCCATAGGGAGAGAACGATGAATCACAGTCTCAACGCACGGATCGCGATGCCGCTGCTCGCAGTAGCGGCAGCGCTCTCGGGCTGCGGCGGCGGCGACACTGGCAGCACGAAGCCAACGGATACGCCGGTAGGGGTTGCCGCGGCGACCTGCGCGACACCGCCCGCTTTGTTCACGGCGAGCGTGTGGCC
>JBDUCU010000042.1:0-21242 GCA_040003315.1 Burkholderiaceae bacterium
GTCTGTCACCTTATCGTCGCTCAGCCCCAGCCGCTTGCCGTTTTCGATCTTCTGGTACCCCAGGTGGCCAACCACCGACCAACCGCCGTCGAATGGCAGTGTGACCGTCAGATCAAGATACTGCGAGCCTTTGCTGTCGACGCCCGGCGCTACGGTGCCTGGAGCAAACGCATCGCTGTTCAGACCGAAGAAATCGGTGAATGAGTAGAAATACTTCAAGGACGCCGGCCCATACGAACCGCCGATGTAGGCCTCGAAGTTTTTAGCGTGGATCCCGGGCTTAACCTTGCCGGTACCCGGGTAGTAGTAGTAGAGAAGACCGACGTCGAGTCCGAAGTCGCCAAACGCTTTCTTGTACCCGCCGTAGAAATCCATCTCGAGCGACGCGCCGTTGTACAGCAACTGCTCGACATTTGAGTTCCAGTTTCCCAAATAAAAGCCTGACTGATGCGCAAAGTCAAAGCCGCCCTGAAATGCCGGCTTGTAATCCGTCTGTGTAAAGCCGCGGAATCGATAATCGCTAAACAACCCGGCGTTCCCAGTGACCGTAAATTCCGGTTCGGGCTTGGCCTCAGACTTCGGTTCGGTCTGCGCCGAAACTGGCGGCGCCATTACTACAGACCCGATCGCGATCGCGCACGCAATCAGCGCTCTACTCATGTTGATCCCCTTCGATGGACGTTCATGGTTGACACAAGTCGCAGGACCGTTACGCAACATGTATGCCAATTGCTGCAGCGCGAAAACGCGCGCTTGCGGTGCAAATCACCGGGAGCCGCGGCTACTGCGCACTTCGACAGTGCGGGCATGCACGAGCGCGGGGCGGTGCGCTTCCAGCCGATAGGCTAAATTCGCACCATGGACAAGGTTTCGTTTCTCGATGACCTGCAGGATCGACTGGCGTCGTTGATGAAAAACACGCCCGCCGCCGATGTGCAGAAAAACCTTAAGGCGCTGCTAGCGCAGCAGTTCGCTCGGCTTGACTTGGTGACACGCGAAGAGTTCGACGTTCAGACCAAAGTGCTTGCGCGTACGCGCGCGAAATTGGACGACCTCGAGCGAAAACTACAGCAGCTCGAGACGACGCGCGGTTTAAAGCCGTGACGTTTCAGGCTAAGCGGTCGATGGCTCGGCTGCCGAGCGCGTGCGCGCGATCGCGATGATCTTGGCAGCCGTCGGCAGCTGCAGCTCGGCTAGTTCGGCTTCCATCATCGAGCGGTCGATCAATCGCACGTTGCGGCGCTTCGCGATTTCCTTGGCGCCGCGTTCATAACCGGCTTCGGCGATCACTGCGACACGCATCATTCCGATTTCTCGCGCCTGCTCGATCAGCGCGGTGATGCGATCGACCGACACATGATCGTTCTGCACCACAAACGCGTACGCGCGCGCCGCGTCTTCACGATGACGCAGCACGAGCTCAATGGGCCAGACAGCAGGCGACGCCGGCGAACCGCGATAGCCGCGCGACTCATACCAGGCAAGCACCAGCTCGCGCAGCGACACGCCGGGCGAGATCGGGTCACGCTGGCGATCGCTGCGGGGCTCTGCTGAGGCCGGCACCGGCACCGTTGCGCGCGCGCTGCCGTTGGACTCCGGCTCGTGCACCATGATCTGCGATATGAGTTGCTCGATGGGATCCATCCCCGCTGCCGCCTGCTCGGCAGGCGTCGGATGACGCGCTCCGTTTTTGGTCGAGTTCTGTTCTGATTTCCTGCGAGAGCTTGAGTGGCGATGTGAGCGGGTATGCCCGTATTCGAGCGGAGGCAGGTCGCGCGACTTGGTTGCCGACGCGTTGCGAGCAGCGGCATGGCGCGCGGCGGCAGCGGCTTTTTCTGCAGGATCGTCTTCCAGCAGTCGGCCCATGATCTTGGGCTTGACCAGACCGTTCGCGCGCGCGGCCTCATCTTCCGATCGCTCTTCGTCGGAGCGCCCGCCCGCCAGCATCAGTGCCATCGCGCTTTGCTCGCGTTTCTCCGCCTCTTGGCGGATCGCGCGTGCGCGTCGTTGCACCCAGATATACAGTCCGGTCAGGGAAACGAATACGACAATGGCAAGAAGAAACGTCGACACTGTGCTTGCAATGGGTCGAAGGATGTGAACTGTATCGTGCCACGTTGCTCGAAGCCATCCCCTCGGAATATCAGGCCAAACGGGTCATTTTTCACCATCCGATCGACTTAACTGGACTGTGTCGCATACGCATATCGCGTGATCGGTTTAGGCCGACGATTCACCGAGCGCACTGAGCGCGCGACAGGTTTTGAAACGGCGCCGGTGGGACCGGGCGTATTGGATGCGAAATTTGGCCTTTCAGCACGCCTCACGCCGATAGAATCGCGGCCCATGCCCACCCTGCCGCGTTTGAAGAAGTCGACGCAATGACGCTCGCCGTCGTTCGCAGCCGCGGCCTGGCGGGAATGTCTGCGCCGGAGGTCACCGTCGAGGTTCATCTCGCCAATGGGTTGCCGGCGTTTACGCTGGTCGGCCTGCCTGATACCGAAGTGCGCGAGGCACGCGAGCGCGTGCGCGCAGCGCTGCAGAACAGCCGTTTCGATTTTCCGATGCGGCGCATTACCGTGAATCTGGCGCCCGCCGATCTGCCGAAGGAGTCGGGCCGCTTCGATCTTCCGATTGCGCTGGGGATCCTGGCCGCAACCGGACAGCTTCCAGCGCGTGTTCTTGATCGTTACGAATTTGCGGGCGAGCTGTCGCTGTCGGGCGAGTTGCGGCCGGTGCGCGGCATGCTGGCGATGGCGTACGCCGTGACGCTGGGCAACACGGACACCGGTGCACAGAATCTGCTCGACAAAGCGCCCGCGCCGCGTGGCTTCGTCGTACCTTACGAGAGCGCCGATGAAGCGGCATTGGTCGGACAGGTTTCGATCTATCCAGCAAAGACGCTGCTGCAGGTTGTCGAACATCTGCGCGCCGACGCTGGCGAGCCCGACGCGCAACGGATCGAGGTGCATCAGGCGATGGTGCGTCTGACGCCACCCACCTATCCCGACATGTTCGATGTCAAGGGTCAGCTCGCCGCTCGGCGCGCGCTCGAGATCGCCGCGGCCGGTGGCCATAGTGCGCTGCTTGTGGGCCCGCCGGGTACCGGCAAGACGATGCTTGCACACCGCTTTGCCGGCGTTCTGCCGCCAATGACGACCAATGAGGCGCTTGAATCCGCAGCGGTGCTATCTCTCGTCGGCCAGTTCGCGACGCAGCGCTGGGCCACGCGCATTTATCGATCACCCCATCACACGGCGAGCGCGGTCGCGTTGGTCGGTGGAGGCAACCCGCCCTTGCCCGGCGAGATTTCGCTCGCGCATCACGGTGTCCTGTTCCTAGATGAGCTGCCCGAGTTCGAGCGCCGTGTGCTCGAAGCATTGAGGCAGCCGCTCGAGGCGGGAAAGATCACCGTGTCACGCGCGGCGCGCCAGGTCGAGTTCCCAGCCAGATTTCAGTTGATCGCAGCGATGAACCCGTGCCCGTGCGGATACTTCGGCCACAAGACGATCGAGTGCCGCTGCACGCCCGACATGGTGGCGCGCTACCAGGACCGGATCTCGGGTCCGCTGCTCGACCGCATCGACATGCGCGTCGAGGTGTCATCGTTTACCGAAGAGGAAATGACATCGATGGGCGACGGCGAACCCACACGTTACATCGCCGAACGAGTGCGCAAGGCTTACAACCGCGCCCTGGCGCGCCAAGGTAAGCTCAATGATCATCTGCAGCCCGCCGAAATCGATCAGTTCTGCATGGCCGATGGCGCGGTCAAGCAATTGCTGCACGCTGCAGCAGTGCGACTTGGCTGGTCGATGCGCGCCTATCACCGGGTACTCAAGGTGTCGCGCACGATTGCCGACCTGGCGGGAGCGAGCGAACTGGCAACCTCGCACGTCGCCGAGGCAATTCAATACCGCCGTTCGCTGCGCGAAACCTGAAGCTCTACTTGTTCAGCGGCATCATGAATTGCTGGTTGCGCGCGGCCGCCTCTGCGATAGGCTTCGAATCGGGCCACCGTTGCATCACCGACTTGTAGCGCGTGTAAAAGCGGATCGCTTCCTCGCCGTACGCGTGATGATCTCCGAACATCGAACGCTTCCAGCCTCCGAACGAGTGGAACGCCATCGGCACCGGAATCGGCACGTTGATTCCGACCATTCCCGACTGCACGCTGCGCGCGAATTGGCGCGCGGTTGCACCGTCGGCCGTGTAGCACGACACGCCGTTGCCGTATTCATGTGAGTTGACGAGTGCAAGGGCGGTCGCGAGATCGGGAGCCCGCACGACGCACAGAACCGGCCCGAAGATTTCCTCGCGATAGATTCTCATTGACGGTTCGACGTCGTCGAACAACGTCGCACCGAGGAAGAACCCGGGCTGCGTCGCGGCCGCGTGCCTGCGACCGTCGCAGACGATCCGCGCGCCTTCGGCCACACCCTGGTCGATGTAACCCAGCACTCTTTCGCGATGCGCCGCTGTCACCAGCGGACCGAGGTCCGCGTCTGCGTTCATCCCGCCGGCGATTCGTAAAGTCCCGATCCGCGACTTCACCTTGTCGATCACCTGGTCGGCGATATCGCCGACCGTTATGCAGACCGAGATCGCCATGCACCGCTCGCCAGCCGAACCGTACGCCGCGCCGACCAGCGCGTCTGCGGCCTGGTCGAGATCGGCGTCGGGCAGAACCACCATGTGATTCTTGGCACCGCCGAGCGCCTGCACGCGCTTGCCGTTGCGAGTGCCTTCTGCGTGAATGTATTGCGCAATCGGCGTCGAACCGACGAAGCTGATTGCCGAGATCAGCGGATGCGCGAGAATCGCGTCGACCGCCACCTTATCGCCTTGCACGACGTTAAACGCACCGTCGGGCAAACCGGCCTGTTTCAGCAACTCGGCGAGCAACAATGAAACCGATGGGTCGCGTTCGGACGGCTTCAGCACGAAGGTGTTTCCGCACACAAGCGCCAGCGGGAACATCCACATCGGAACCATTGCCGGAAAGTTGAACGGCGTGATCCCGGCCACAACGCCCAGCGGCTGGCGCAACGAAAAGTTGTCGATACCGCCACCGATGTTGTCCGAGTACTGGGTTTTCAACAGCTGCGGGGCCCCGCAGGCAAACTCGACGATCTCAATTCCGCGCTGCACCTCGCCCTTGGCGTCGCTCAATACCTTGCCATGTTCATGCGTAATGGTCGACGCCAGTGCGTCATGGTTGCGCTCGAGCAATTCCTTGAAGCGAAACATGACGCGAGCGCGATGGGGTGCCGATGTTTCGCTCCACGCGGGCAGGGCGCTTCGGGCAGCGTCGACCGCCGCGTCGACTATGTCGGCATTGCCGAGTTGAACTTGGCCGGTCACATCGCCGGTTGCCGGGTTAAACACCGGACTGCTGCGCGACGATGCGCCGCTCGAACGTTCGCCGCCGATCCAGTGAGGGATATCGGCGAGTGCCGCTTCGTTTTTACCCATAACTGCTCCCAGTCGCAGCTGACCGAGCCATCATTCTGCGCCGACTCACCGTCCTCGTTACTGCACTCGCGCAGTTGGAAGATCGGCGATCAGCCGCTTGAGCGCCGTGTAGTCGGCGGGCTTGACTAGATGCCCATTGAAGCCAGCCTCTTCGCACTGGCGCTTGACGTCTTCCTGCCCCCACCCGGTGAGCGCGATCAGAACAATGTCCTTGTTCGATGATTGCCTGCGAATTGCGCGCGCCGCGTCGTAGCCGTTCATTTTCGGCATGCCAATGTCGAGCACGACCATATCCGGGTCGAACCCAGAGACTGCTTCCACCGCCGCACGGCCGTCGAGGGCCGTGCGCACTTCATTGCCGTCGATCGACAGCAGCAGCGCCAGACTCTCAACCGAATCTTCGTTGTCGTCGGCGACCAGAATGCGTCGACCGCGACTCTTTTGCGAATCCCCGTTGAGGACAGGCGACTGCGCCACCCCAGCTCCCGGCAATACGGCAAGCGACACCGGCAGGCGCACGACAAACTCGCTGCCCTCGCCAACGACACCGCTGCTGCGCGCGGTCAGCGTACCGCCGTGCATTTCGACGATGCGTTGTGCAAGAGCCAATCCAATGCCCAGGCCGCTTCTTGATCTTTCCAGCGATCGATCGACCTGGACAAACATCTGAAATACATGCGGCAACATTTCTGGCGCGATACCAACGCCGCTGTCCCTGATCGAAATGACAGCTTCGTCACCGTCGCGCTTTCCGATGAGCTCGATGCTACCGCCGTGCTCCGTGTACTTTGCCGCATTGTTCAAGAGGTTGGAAAACACTTGCGCGAGCCGCACTGAATCGGCGTCGACGAATACCGGATCCTCGGGCACCGAGATGGCAAGACGATGACCGGCGGCATCGATCAATGGGCGGCTCGTTTCGAGGGCGTTTTGCACCACGCTACCGACGTCGATCCGCTCCTTGCGCAAATCGATCTTGCCCAGATTAATGCGGCTCACATCGAGCAAATCGTCGACCAGCCGCGTCAGGTGCCGCGTCTGGCGATCGATGAGTGCGATTGCTGAGGCGATCACCGGCTGTCGAGCATCGACGCGTTGCATGATCTGCGCCGCATTCCGAATCGGCGCAAGCGGGTTGCGCAGTTCGTGCGCAAGCACTGCGAGAAACTCATCCTTGCGTGCGTCGGCCTGCTGCTGCCCTTGTTCCGCTACGCGACGCGCCGTGATGTCGATCGTTACGGCCATGACGCTGCGCACGCGACCGTCCTCGTCGCGCATCCCCGCGACGCTGTTGCTGACCCAGACGATCGATCCATCCTTGCGCACATAGCGCTTTTCAAGAATGTAGTCAGCACCGCCGCGTGCCAATTGCTCGAACCGTTCGGCCGTGCTTTGAACATCGTCCGGGTGCGTAATGTCTCTTATGCTGAGCTGTAGAAGCTCCGATTCGCTGTAATCGGTGAGTTGACAGAAGCGCTCGTTGGCAAACGTAAAGCGCCCACGCAGATCCGCCTCGACGATGCCCGCGGTGCTTTGGCTGATCAGCATGCGCAAGCGCGCATTGCTCGCCAGAAGTGCTTTCTCTGTCCGCTTGCGGGCCGTGACGTTCTGCGTGATACCGACAAAGCGCCGTGGACCCCCTTGCGCACCGATTGTCGCCCCCTGCCAGTCGCACCACACGATCTCACCGTTGTTCGGATTGGTGATCCTGCAATCGCCGCGGTACGGCGCGTTGAGCTCGACCGCGCGCTGCACCGCATGTTGGGTGGAGGCGCGATCGTCCGGATGCACTAGCAGGATTGTTTCCTCGAAGCTGGCAGGCAGCGCGAAGCCCAGCACTTCTTTGTGGTTGTCAGACCACGTGACCTGCCGGGTTTGCAGATCCATCTCCCACGAATACATGTGCGCAGCATCCATCGCCGTCTGCAGCCGCTGCTGACTGTCTCGCAGTGCAGCCTCATCTCGCCTTCGATCGCTGATATTCGTGAAACGGAGCGCGACCGTCGGCTTCGGCACCGTGTCGACTCGGAATGCATGCACGTCGAACCAGTAGCCCGTCTTTTCGGAACCGTCGACGAAGCGTGCCGGCTCGCCCGTGACCGCGACTGCGCCGTAAATCTCGAATGAGCGTTCTTCGAAGTTAGGGATGACTTCGCGCGCTGTCTTCCCAAGCACCTGCTTGAGGCCCGTCAACGCTTCGAATGAATGATTGATCTCGATGAATCTGTAGTCGTGCGGCTTGCCGTCGGCGTCGAACAGCATCTCGATCAGGCAGAACCCTTCGTCGATCAAATTGAACAGCGTTTGATAGCGCTGCTCGCTGTCGCGCAAAGCGGTTCGCAGGCGTGCCAGCTCCGCCTCTGCACGTACGCTACGTTCGCTTGAGATCGCGCTCATCGGTTGATCGTGTTCACCAGCAACATGCCGTCGTCTCCGCCAAGTGTTCTACTCGGTAAGTCGAAAAGACGTGAAAAAAGTTTCCAGAATCTCGGGTGACAGCGTGCCTTCTCCTCCCAGCACCACCACCTGAAAGAGTCGATCATCGACGATGAACAGTCTGGCTGCAAGGCGCACTGCACGCCGCTCAGAGTCACTGCCAACCGCCTCGATCGCCTCGGCGGCAAGAACCCGGCGCGAATCTCCGGCTGGCACCGTCAGTCGCACCGGCGAAAGTTTCACCACACTGCCGTTGACATTGCGCACCAGTGCGTCGCGCCATGAACCGAGCGTTGATAACCGTACACCCGCGTCGGAGCTCAGCGCCGGCGGTAAGTGCGCACTGCCCACAGCGAACAGTGTGGGACCAATGCCCGTGGATGTCATCGACATCGGCACCGCAGCGGTCGGCAAGCTGACGTCGCGCACCACCGTTTGCGGACGCCCCGGCAGCATCACGGCATAGCCCTCAGGAGATCGGAATTCGCGCCAGTTGAACGTCGGGCTACACGCTGCGGCGAGCGAAGCGCAGATCAGAAGGCCCGTAACGCGCATCGAAAGATACGCGGCGGCTCCCTCCGCCAAGAAAACCCGCCGTAACGCGCAACTAACGCGTCCTGCTGCGCACTGGCGCGGCATTTGTGCGCACGACCGGCGCGGCCTTCTTCAACCGGCCCGGCCGCTTCTTGCCGTGACTACCGTTATAAATCTTGCCGCGCCGAGTACGAAGATCGCCCTTGCCCATTGACGATGGCCCATCGAGTTGAATCGACGCAGTATAGAGGCCTCCTACAATGCGGAATCCCCGGGAGGTTCACGTCATGGCATTGGTTATTTTTCGCTCGAAAGTTGCTGGCGACATCACGATGTTTGCGGAAAACGCACGCCGGATTTTCGAGATTCTCGGCCGCCCGGAGTCACCGCGTGGCGTCATCACTTCCGCACAGGCGCCCGATGCGCTGCAGCGACTCACCGCAGCTGTCGATCAAGACAAAGGACAACGGACCACGTCGGCTGGCAGCGGGATCGACGAGCCCGCGAGCGAGACTGCACAAGCGCGCGGCGTCACCTTCAGCCAGCGTGCTTTTCCGCTGATCGAGATGCTGCGCGCGGCGCAGAAAAAAGGAGTCGATGTAACGTGGGGCAGTTAAACGAATTCATGCGGCCCCAAGCAAGGCCCGCACGGTCATGGTGCAATCAACTCGGCGGAATCCGGCCCTCCGCGGTGGTGATACTGGCCGCCGCTCTGATGGTGGGTGGCGTTGCGCTCGCCATCAAATCGATGGCGGTTCAAGACGAAATGCGGGCGAACTACGAGGAAGCTCTCGCGCTCTCGCAGCGAGCGCTCGAAACGCAGCATTCAAGCGTAGTGTTGCTCAACTTACAAGCCAGCATCGCACGCAGGCTGACGCAGACTCCCTCTCTATCCTCGACCCCCGAGCTTGGCTCTCTTGAGAGTGCAATGGTCGGGCTAACAGCCAAACTTGCACAGATGGAGAGCGTTCGCCTGTCTACCGAGGAGAAAACCCGCCTGGTCGAAATGAAACGAGCACTCGCCGAAGTCGGTCGCGTCAACGAGCTGCTGCTCGGGGCCAGCCGCCAGAACGACATCGCACTCGATACGGCGCGACAATTTGTAGCGCTGTCTCAACAGAGGTCGGAGATTTTCGAGAACTTATTGTCCGATCTTGTTTCTGCCGTCAGTCAGCGCACATTCGAATCAGCGCGCCGCGCCGATCATCTGAATCTGGTTGCGCGCTATGCGCTGATCGCGTTTTCGATTGTCACCTTCGCGCTGGCGCTGCTGTCGGTCGGATTGACGCTGCGCACGCTTAGGGAGAATCGCGCCGTGCTGGCGCGCATGAAGCAGCTGGCGCGCGAGGACGCATTGACGGGCGCCGTCAATCGGCGCGGCCTGGAAGACGCATTGCCAATCGAGTTCTCGCGAGCGCAGCGCAGCGGCGAGCCACTGACGCTGGTAATGATCGACTTGGATCACTTCAAACGCTATAACGACCGGCGCGGTCATCCTGCCGGGGATGCGGTTCTGCGCGGCGCAGCGCAGGGCTGGCTCAAGTTGCTGCGGCCGACCGACATGCTGGTTCGCTATGGCGGCGAGGAATTCACTTTGGTGCTGCCGGGAGTTGATGCGGATCACGCGGCGCAAATGATCGACCGCCTAAGAGCCGTCGTGCCCGACCGCCAGACCTTTTCGGCCGGCATCGCAAGCTGGAACGGCACCGAAACAGGGACTGAAGTTCTGCAACGCGCCGACCAGGCACTGCTACAGGCGAAAAAGGCCGGGCGCAACCGTTCGATGGTGGCCGGGCGCGAGCCTCAGGTCACCCTGCCTCTGATGGTGGCGTAGACGGCTCGATGTCGCGCCAGCGCATTCTGGTTGTGGAAGATGAACCGGCAATCGCCGATACGATCGTCTACGCGCTGGCGAGCGACGGATTCGAGCCTCACTGGTGTGCGACCGGTGGCGCGGCCATCGACGCCGCGCGCGAAGGCGGCTTTGCGCTTGCGGTGCTCGACGTGGGTCTGCCCGATATCAACGGCCTCGAACTCTTCAAGCAGTTGCAGCGGGGCGCGGGCCTGCCTGCAATCTTTCTGACCGCGCGCTCCGGTGAGATCGATCGAGTGGTTGGCCTCGAGCTTGGCGCGGACGATTACATCGCGAAGCCGTTTTCCCCGCGTGAGCTGGTGGCGCGCGTACGCACCGTCTTGCGCCGCGTACAGCGCACTGCCACAGCTGATGTTCCGCCGCCCGCTGCGCCAGGCGGGTTCGATATCGACGATGAACGCAAGACGATTCGCCTGCACGGACAACCGCTCGACCTGTCACGCACCGAATACCGGTTGCTTAAAGTACTGATCGAGCGGCCGGGGCGCGTGTTTTCGCGCGACGAGCTGATGCAACGCGCGTGGGACGACCCTGCCTCAGCGTTCGATCGCACGGTCGACGCACATGTAAAAGCGTTGCGCGCAAAGCTGCGCGAGGCGGCGCCGGCCGATGATCCAATCGTTACGCACCGCGGCTTGGGATACTCGCTGCGCGAGAAAACTTGACGCCGCACTTGGCCGCGCAGGCCATTCGATCAACACCGCTATCGATGTCGGGTTCGAATGAGTAAGCGCACGCGGATCTTCGTTGGCATCGTGCTGGTCTACCTGGCCGCAGTCGTATTTCTGCTCTATCGCATCAGTGTCGACATCGACCCCCGCTATCGCGAGTCCGCCGAAGAATCGCTGGTGGATACGGCCAACGTACTGGCGACGCTGCTCGAGCGCCAGGCTTACAACGGAGTGATCCAGACCGATGAGCTCGAGCGCACGCTACAACACGTTGCCCAGCGACCGCTGAACGCAAGAATTTTCGCCATCGAAAAAACCGCGGTCGTCCTGCACGTCTATGTCACAGACGTCAACGGCTTCGTGCTGTACGACTCGGCCGGGCGCGACACGGGACGGAATTACATGGAATGGATCGATGTGCGACGCACATTGGCCGGCGAGTATGGCGCGCGGACGACGCTGGCTGAACCGGGTGTGCCGTCGTCGGCGGTTATGTATGTCGGTGCGGCGATTCGGGAACGCTCGGCGCCGCAGGGGCGCGAGCAGATCGTCGGCATGCTCAGTGTCGGCAAACCGATCGCCGCGTTTTCGCCGTTCGTGGCCAACGCGCGGCAGAAGCTGCTCGCCGCCGGCGCGTTGTCTGTTGCCTCGTTCGCATTGTTGCTTCTGATCGTCACGGTGTGGCTGGTGCGCCCCTTTGGGCTGGTCACCGACCTCTGGCGTGCGTTGCGATCTTCGCGCGGTGGCGCGGGGCGGGTGCTCAATCCGTTCCGCGTGGCATTTGCCGACATTCGCGATGCGCTGACGGGCAAAAGCTACATCGAAGAGTACGTGGCCACGTTGACCCACGAGATCAAGAGTCCGCTGGCGGCCATTCGCGGCGCCGCCGAATTGCTGCGCGAGCCGTTGCCGGAAAACGCAAGAGTGCGGTTCACCAGCAACATCGAGGAGCAGGTGGCTCGCGCGCAAGACATGGTGGACCGGATGCTCGAACTGTCGGCCCTGGAGCGCCGCGCGATCGTGGCGCAGCACGAAACATTGAGCGTTGCCGCACTTGCCGATGCGGTACGCACCGAACTGGCACCGGTCGCGGCGCAACGCGGGGTCGAATTATTCATCGACGTTGCGCCGGAGCTCGAAGTCAGCGGCGATCGATTTCTGCTGCAGCGAGCACTGTCGAACCTCGTCAGCAATGCGATTGACTTTGCGCCGAGCGAGACCGCGGTAACGGTCGACGCGCAGCCGACACGCGGTCGCATCGAAATCACGGTGCGTGATCACGGACCCGGCCTGCCAGCCTATGCGCACGATCGGGCCTTTGAGAAGTTTTTTTCGACGCCGCGCCCTAACGGCAAGAAAGGCACCGGCCTCGGACTCGCATTCGTGCGCGAAATCGCACAACTGCACGGTGGCTCCGCACGACTCGTCAACCCTCCCGACGGCGGCGCGCTCGCGATTCTTTCGCTGCCATCCGCGCCGAGTAGCGCCGGCTAAAAAAAGCTCCGAGTCGATCGGTTGTCCGGCCGACCAACCCGGAGCGCCAGGGAGCCGGTTGCGCCTTTGGCAAGGCATTCGTGGCGCAAAGCGCTTGCCTATCCGTGCTGTACAACTCCGTCGACAACGCTTAAGGCGGGATCAAGCGTTGGCTGCGACTGCGCGCGCTCGTCAATCGTGGCGCCTGACCGAGCATGCGAATTGGCGGCGCCGCTCCACGTCATCGCTTCGATCCAACGGCCGTCTTGCGCCGGCACTGTCGTGATGATCAGTGCTCCGATGCCCGCCAGGACCACCGCTGCCGCGAAGGTGCGTACCACTCGTATCAACCGGAGGTGCTGCTGTTCCAAGTCGGAACGGAATTGCTGCCTGCCGAAATCGACCCGCATAAGACGCCTCCGTGGCTGTAAAGCGGCTTGATTGCCGTCGACGCCAATCTTCGGAGCAGTACCCGGCCGGTGCGATGGACTAAGCGGCGCTGTATTCACGACTTTTTCACACAGTGCCCGCACAGCGTTCAAAACCGCTTCGTTTGCGCAGTCGATCGTTCGCTCGTCAACCCCTGCACGGTTGATCCGGAGAAGAGAATGCCTGCGCTGCAAGTGATGATCGATGGCTTTATCGCGGCGGCCGAACTGGTCGCGCTGCTGTTTACTACACCCGCCTGGGCAGCGGAAGCGTCGGATGCCCAACGCCCTCCGATGGCTGCAAGCGCTGAAAGCCCGCTCCTACCCACCCTGGTCTCAAGCTGGATCGACCTGCAGATCGACGGCCCGATGGTCGACGTTCGCGTCAGCCAGGTCCTTCGCAACGACAGTGAAGTGGCGATCAATCTCGCGCCGAACCTGTCGATAACCGACGAAAGCACCGAGGTGCTGAGAATTTATCATCGCGACCGCAGCATCAACCTGCTGCAGGGGGCGTGCGGTGACGACGACCCAGCCGATGATGAGCTGCAAAGCCCGACCGCTGGACATGCGCAACTGCAATTCGACGAGTTGATTGCCGACGCACTGCAGCTGTCGCCGGGCGAGACCGTATCGATCGAGCTCGTTGCGCGGCAACCAATCACGCGCACCGAGAAATCGTACCGGCTGGGGTTGCCGAAGCACGCACCGACGCAGCCGCAGGCGATATTGATCGATCAGAAAAATGGCGCCTTCCTGGTTGTGATCCCTCATCCAATTTCAGGTGCAACGGCCCTGCTGACACTGCGTCCTTTCTATGCATCAGGCGGAGCCATCGGCAAGGGTTCGGCGGAGCCGGAAGGGATCGAGCTCGGCCGGTCCGGCGCAGCGCCGGTGGCCTTCATAGTCCCGCTCGCCGACCGCGCTGCGCTCGAAGCGCTCGAAGCGGGCGCAATTGAACTCGAAACGCGCCTGAATGATCAGGTCATCTGGTCGACGCTGCCCGTGCAGACGCGTACCGCCACTCGCCTGGCGCGGGGAACGGCGGCGAACTAGGCGATAGCGATGCCGACTCAACTCAATGCACGCGTCGGACGATCGGCGCCAGCGCCTCAATGCTTACTACTACCGCCTCCGGCGCTGGCGGAATCGTTCAACGACCCATGTACTCCTGAACGTCGGCGCCCCGCTGGTCGCGGGAGCGCAAGTGCGAACCCGTCAGCGTGGAAAGCTGCGCGCCAGCGCATCGAACCGTTGGCTCGCATGATTGCCGCGAGCGCCCGAAACTGGACGTCGCGCAGTCACTTCCGCGACCGGCCGCTGACCCAGCAAAAGGATGCTTAACCGAGGTTCGGCGCCAGCCAGCGCTCCAGCTCGGTGACGGATTCGCGCTTGCGGCGGGCGAGATCTTCCAGCTGATCGCGTCCGATGCGGCCGACGTTGAAATACTTGGATTGCGGATGGGCTAAATAAAACCCGCTGACGCTGGACGCGGGACTCATCGCATAGTTTTCAGTGAGCGCCATTCCGATCTCTTCGGCGCGCAGTGCTTCGAAGAGATCGCGCTTGACCGAGTGTTCGGGGCACGCAGGGTAGCCAGGCGCCGGACGAATGCCTCGATAAGTTTCGTTGACCAGCTCTTCATTGGTCAGCGCTTCATGGGGCGCATATCCCCACAGGTCGCGGCGCACGCGCTCGTGCAACATCTCGGCGAACGCTTCGGCCAGGCGATCTGCAATCGCTTTCAGCATGATCGCGCCATAGTCGTCGTGGTTGGCCTGGAACGCCGCTTCTCGCTTGTCGACACCGATGCCTGAGGTCACCGCGAACAGCCCGATGTAATCGGCAATGCCTGAACTCTTCGGTGCAATGAAGTCCGACAGGCACTGGTTGGGATTGGGTACACCGTCGAGCACCGGCTTGCGGGTCTGTTGCCTCAAACCGTGCCAGGTAAACAGCACTTCGTTTCGGGAAGCGTCTGTGTAGACCCCGATGTCGTCGCCAAACGCATTGGCGGGATAAAACGCAACCGCCCCACTGGCCGTCAGCCAGCGCTCTTTAACGATGCGCTCGAGCATCTTCTCGCCTTCGGCGAACACCTGCCGCGCGTGCTCGCCGACGACCTCATCGGCGAGGATCTGCGGAAACGGACCGTGCAAGTCCCACGTCTGGAAAAAAGGACCCCAGTCGACGTACTTCGCAACCATTGCGAGGTCGTAGTTCTTGAAGGAGCGACGACCGATGAACTTGGGCTTCGGCGGCGTGTAATTCGACCAGTCGATGCGGGGTGCATTGGCGCGAGCGTCCGCCAGCGAAATCAGATCGGGGCCCTTCTTTGCGGCGTGCTGCGTGCGGACGCGCTCGTATTCGGATTTGACGTCGGCGATGTACTTGGCCGCCGCGTCGTCCGATACCAGACTCTGACAAACGCCGACCGAGCGGCTGGCATCCGATACATAGATCACCGGGCCATTCCAGTAATGCGGCGCGATCTTGACAGCCGTGTGCACGCGCGAAGTAGTTGCGCCGCCGATCAGCAGCGGCAGCTTGAAACCCTGACGCTGCATCTCTCGCGCAACGTGCTGCATTTCTTCGAGCGACGGGGTAATAAGCCCCGACAAGCCGATCATGTCGGCGTTTTCCTCACGCGCCGCTGCCAGGATTTTGTCGGCCGGAACCATTACGCCCAGATTGACGACGTCGAAGTTATTGCATTGAAGCACCACTGACACGATGTTCTTGCCGATGTCGTGCACGTCGCCCTTGACCGTGGCGATCACGATCTTGCCCTTCGCGCGTACCTCACCGCCGCCGGCCACTTTTTCGGCTTCGATGAACGGAATCAGGTGGGCGACCGCCTGCTTCATCACGCGTGCGCTCTTGACCACCTGCGGCAAAAACATTTTGCCGGCACCGAAAAGGTCGCCAACGATGTTCATACCGTCCATCAGCGGCCCTTCGATCACTTCGATCGGCCGGCCGCCGCGCTCGGCGACCTCGGCGCGCGCCTGCTCGGTGTCCTCAAGAATATGCTGCGTGATGCCGTGCACCAGCGCGTGTGCCAGGCGCTTTTCAACCGGCTCGCCACGCCATGCAAGGTCTTGCTGGCGCTCTTTGCCTCCGGCCTTGATCGTTTCGGCCAGTTGCACCAGACGTTCGCCGGCATCGGCGCGTCGGTTCAGCACCACGTCCTCGACCGCTTCGCGCAACACCGGGTCGAGGTCTTCATAGACACCCAGCTGGCCGGCGTTGACGATGCCCATTGTCATCCCGGCGTGAATCGCGTGATACAAAAACACCGTGTGAATCGCTTCGCGCACGTGGTCGTTGCCGCGGAAACTGAAGCTGACGTTGCTGACGCCGCCGCTCACCTTTGCGAGCGGCAGGTTCTGCTTGATCCAGCGCGTGGCCTCGATGAAATCGACCGCATAGTTGTTGTGCTCTTCGATGCCGGTCGCAATCGCGAACACATTCGGGTCGAAAACGATATCCTCGGGCGGAAAGCCGACGGTGTCGACCAGCAATCGATAACAGCGCTCGCAGATCTCTGTCTTGCGCTTGAACGTATCGGCCTGGCCCTGCTCGTCGAACGCCATCACGATAACCGCCGCGCCGTAGCGACGCGCGAGCTTCGCCTGCTCGATGAACAATGCTTCGCCTTCCTTCAGCGAAATCGAGTTGACGATGCCTTTTCCCTGCACGCATTTCAGGCCGGCTTCGATCACACTCCACTTCGAGCTGTCGATCATCAGCGGAACGCGCGCGATATCGGGCTCCGAACCAATGAGCTTCAGAAACCGCGTCATTGCGGCCACCGAGTCGAGCATCGCTTCGTCCATGTTGACGTCGATGATCTGGGCCCCACTGTCGACTTGCTGCCGCGCAACTGCAACCGCTTCTTCGAATTGTTCGTTCAGTACCAGCCGCGCAAATGCCTTCGATCCCGTCACATTCGTGCGCTCGCCAATATTGACGAACAGGGACTCATCGGTGATCGTCACCGGCTCGAGGCCGGACAGGCGCATCAGTGGCGGCGTCGTCGGCACCACGCGCGGCGCGAGCCCCTCGATCGCCAGCGCGGTCGCGCGGATATGTTCGGGGGTCGTTCCGCAGCAGCCGCCCGCAATATTCACGAAACCCGCTGCGGCAAACTCCCTCAGCAGGCTCGACGTGACGTCTGCCGTTTCATCGAAGCCCGTTTCGGCCATCGGATTGGGCAAGCCCGCATTCGGATAGACACTGATAAACGTATCGGCCAGTGTGGCCAACTCCTCGATATACGGCCGCATCAGCGCCGCTCCGAGTGCACAGTTCAGCCCAACCGTCAGCGGACGCGCATGGCGCACCGAGTTCCAGAAGGCTTCGACGGTTTGCCCGGACAGTATCCGTCCCGACGCATCGGTCACCGTGCCGGAAATCATCACCGGCACGCGGATGCCGCGATCCTCTAGCTCGGCGTCGATCGCGAACAAAGCAGCCTTTGCGTTCAGCGTGTCAAAAATTGTCTCGACCATCAGCAGATCGACACCGCCGTCAAGCAAACCGCGGACTTGTTCGCCATACGATGCGACGAGCTCGTCGAAGCTGATGTTGCGCGCACCCGGATCATTGACGTCGGGCGAAATCGACGCCGTCTTCGGAGTCGGTCCCAGAGCGCCGACCACAAAGCGCGGCTTCTGAACACTGGAGTAGCGCTTACACGCCGCGCGCGCGATCTGCGCCGCGGCAAGATTGATGTCGTAAGCGACGTCTGCCAGACCATAGTCGGCCTGCGCGACCGACGTCGAGCTAAACGTATTGGTTTCGATCAGGTCGGCGCCGGCGTCCAGATAGGCTTCGTGAATTTCGCGCACGACGTCGGACCGCGTGACCGACAGCAGATCGTTGTTGCCCTTCAGGTCAACGCCATGGTGCGCAAATCGCGCGCCTCGGAACTCCGCCTCTGAAAGCTTGTACCGCTGGATCATCGTTCCCATAGCGCCGTCGAGCATCAGAATGCGGCGCGCCATGAGCTCGCGCAATTGCGATTCGACTGTGCTGACGGTACCGATACGGGGAAGATGTTGAGGCGCGTTCATCGAGGCCCTTGCAGGAGCCGGCGATTGTAGGCGAGGCCAGGCGCAGATATCCGCCTGCCGCCATATGAGCTAATGCCGGCCCTTGATGATCATGTCGGCGGCTTTTTCGGCAATCATGATCACCGGCGCATTCGTGTTGCCCGACACCAGTGTAGGCATGATCGATGCGTCGATCACGCGCAGTTGATCGATGCCGCGTACGCGCAACTGCGGGTCGACCACGGCGCGATGGTCCGAGCCCATCCTGCAGGTTCCGACCGGATGGTAAATCGTATCGGCGTGCGCGCGGATCGCCGCTCGAATCTCTTCGTCACTGTCGATCCCGGAAAAATAGAGCTCTCGGCCTGCATCGCTGCCGCCGTGGTGGTGAAACGCCGGCTGCGCGAAAAGCCTGCGAACCCATCGGAACCCACGCACCAGCGTATCGAGGTCCGCTGGTGCCGAAAGAAATGCTGGATCGATCAGCGGCGCATCGCGTGCATCACGCGATGCGAGGCGCACGGTCCCTCGGCTCGCGGGCTGAAGCGCGGTCGCATGGCAGCTCATGCCGTGCCCCCAGTGATAGGTGCGGTTATGGTTGTCGACCATCCCAATGACGAAGTGCAACTGCAGATCGGGGCGTTGCAGACGCGGCAAGGTCCGGATGAACGCGCCTGCCTCGGCAAAGTTGGACGTCAGCACGCCGCTTCGATCGCGCCGCCAGCGCGCCATCGCGCGCATCAACTTGACGGCACCGACGAACGAAAAGCCGAGCAGGTCGGTGTTGGCAACGCGTCGATTGATCGTGATGTCGGGGTGATCGTGCAGGTTGTCACCCACCGGCAAGTCGGCGACCGGTTGAATACCGAGCTCGCGCAAGTGCGCCTGCGGACCGATGCCCGACACCATCAATAGCTGCGGAGACTGCAGCGCACCGCCCGCGACCAACACCTCACGCCGCGCGCGCAACTCGCTGATCGCTCCGCCGCGATTGACTTGCACACCGGTCGCGCGCGTGCCGTCGAGCACGATCTGCGTCGCAAACGCCCCGGTCTCGACGCGCAGATTGGGCCGGCGCCGTGCAGGTTCGAGATACGCGCGCGCAGCGCTCCAGCGCTCGCCATTTTTTTGCGTAACCTGATACCAGCCTACGCCCTCCTGCGTCTCTGCGGCAAAGTCGTCGTTGCGCGGCAAGCCCGCCTGCATGCCTGCCTCGATGAATAACCGCGCCATCGGATGCGGCGATCGCAAGTCTGCGACATTCAAAGGCCCCGCGTCGCCGTGAAAAAGGTTCGCGCCGCGCTCGTTGTTCTCGGCCTTGATGAAGTAGGGCAGCACGTCGCTCCAGGCCCAGCCCGTTGCCCCCTCGGCCGCCCACGCGTCGTAATCCTCGCGCTGGCCACGCAGATAGATCATCGCGTTCAGCGCAGACGAACCACCGAGCCCTCTGCCTCGCGGCTGGTATCCGCGCCTTCCGCCAAGCCCTGGCTGCGGCACTGTCGAAAACGCCCAGTTGCAGGCGTTGCGTCGAATGACATGCAGCGCCGCGCCGGTCGGCACGCGGTTAAGCACGCTGTCGTTGTTGCCGCCCGCCTCGATCAGCGCAACGGTCGCTGCGGGATCTTCCGACAGGCGCGCGGCGAGCACGCAGCCTGCGGAGCCGCCACCAATGATGATGTAGTCAAATTCCATGCGCGCTCAGCCGCTGAGAATGCGAGCACCTTGCTCGCGCGAGGCTCATTCTCGCTGCTCAGAGCAGGTTACTGGAGCAGCCGACTAGAAGCGTTCCTCGATTCCAGGCGCAGACGGCTAGTGGTCAATGCAGAACGACCGGCTGATGCATCAGGCCACTGAACCCCTGCAGAAACTCGTCAACCTGCTCCGAGGTCGGTCCCTGTTCGATCAGTTCCTGGACGCTCTTGCGGAATGCGGCAGCATTGTCGCCACCCAGAAAGATTTCCTTGCGTAACTGCTTGTCCATGATTTCATAGCCACCGACCTCGCGCTCGCCGACCAGGGCCGCACCCTGGAACTCGAACACGCAGAACTGCGGACTGTTGTAAATCATCGTGACTGCCATGTACCTGATCCCTTTCGGCGCTACCACCGGCTGAGCGAAAGCTCACAGTTCCTTGGAGGCTTACCTGCAATATCGGTACCTGACAGCGCGAATCAAGTCGGTGAAACGTCGAAAACCCGTGCGCTTCCACGGCGAGTGGCCGCTAACCCCGGTCCTACTTGCGCCAAAACGCCGGGGTCAGGAGCACCAGAACAGAAAAAAGTTCCAGCCTGCCGATCAGCATGGCGAACGTGCACACCCAGATTTCGAAATCGTTTAGCCCACCGTAGGTGGATGCCGGACCGACCTGATTCAATCCAGGACCCATATTGTTGATGCAGGCCACGATCGCGGTGAACGCAGTAATGACGTCGAGCCCGGATAACAGCAACAGAAACGTCAGCCAGACAATCGCCGCGCCGTAGACCAGCATGAAAGCGAGCACGGCGAAAATAACGTTGTTCTCGATCACGTTGCCGTCGACGATGACCGGATTGATTGAGCGTGGATGCAAAATTCGCGTCAATTCGCGCCGCGCCTGCTTTAGCAGGATCAAACTGCGAATCATCTTGATGCCGCCACCGGTGGAGCCGGCGCAGGTCGTAAAGGCCGACAGGAAGATCATCAATACCGGCGCAAAGATCGGCCATTGGTTGTAGTCGGTGCTGGAGTAGCCGGTCGTCGTCGCGATCGAAACGGTGTTAAACAACGCGTAACGCAACGAAGTCGACCAGTCTGGATAAACGTCTCGCACGAGCAAGAAGACCGCGACGAGTAACGACGCAGCGAACACGGTGAATACATACGCCTTGCTCTCCGAGTCACGGACGTACACCAGCAACGAGCGGCGGCGGAATGCGAGAAAGTGCATCGAAAAATTGAAGCCGGCCAGCACCATGAAGAACACCGCCGTGTACTCGATCAGCGGCGAGTTCCAGTACCCGAAGCTGGCATCGTGCGATGAAAAACCGCCGAGCCCCATCGTCGAGCACATGTGCATAAAGGCATCGCTCCAGCTCATACCAGCCCAGCGATAGGCGAAAAAACACGCGATCGAGATACCGAAGTACACCGCGTACAGCGCCTTGGCGGTGTCGGCGATGCGTGGGGTCAGCTTGGATTCCTTAAGCGGCCCCGCGGTCTCGGCCTTGAACGCCTGCGCGCCACCAACGCCGAGCAGCGGCAGAATTGCGACCGCCAATACCAGAATCCCCATTCCGCCGAGCCACACCAGCA
>JBDUCU010000043.1:0-21055 GCA_040003315.1 Burkholderiaceae bacterium
GAAAATTCATCGGGATGTACAGCTGGATCATGAAGGCGTTGACCAGCACCAGATCACCGATCGTCATTCGTCCCTCGACGACGCCAAGCGCCGCGCGCCACAGGATCAGCGTCAGCGCGATCGCGATCAACGCCTGTTGGCCCGCGTTCAGAACATTCAGCGACTGCTGCGACAGCACCGCCGTCCGCTGCGAGTCCGCCAGCGTTTCGTCATATCGCCGCGCTTCATAATTCTCGTTGCCGAAGTACTTGACCGTCTCGAAATTGAGCAACGAATCGACCGCCCTCGATTGCGCTTTGCTTTCGAGCTCGTTCCAGCGGCGCCGGAGTGCCGTGCGCCAGTTGGTCACGCTGACCGTGAAGGTCACGTAAATGATCAGGCTGGTGCCGACGATCGCGGCAAACCATATTTCGTAGTTCCAGAGCAGGTACGCAAATACCAGCGTGATTTCGATCAACGTCGGCAGGATCGAATACAGCGTGAAACTGATCAGCGAGGAAATTCCGCGAATACCCTGGTCGATCTCGCGCGTCACCGCACCGGTGCGCCGCTCGAGGTGGTAGCGCAGCGACAACGAATGCAGGTGCCGGAAAGTCTTCAGCGCCAGCGTGCGGGTCGCCGCCTGCGTCACCTTGACGAAAAAGAATTCGCGCAGCTCGGTGAACAGTGACGTGCTCAGCCGCAGTGCGCCGTAGCCGACGACCAGCGCGATCGGCACCAGCAGCGCGCCGGCCGCCAGCGCAGTGGGTGACAGACCGTCGACGATCGCTTTCAGCAGGATCGGAACCGACACGGTTGCGAGCTTGGCTGCCACTAGGCACCCGAGCGCAAACAGCACCCGGCCTTTGTAGGCCCATAGATACGGCAGCAGTGTCTTGAGCGCTTTCCAGTCGTTGCGCTCGACTCGATCGGAGGCCAGTGCCTCTCGGGGAGGGGACCAGCGCATCAACTCAAATGGCTTACTCTTTGCATTCGACGATTATCCCAGTAACACGATGTCCGACTCCGCTCAGCTTCCCGGCGGCCGCATTGCAATGCTGAGGATGATGCCGATGCCGGCTGATGCGAATGTGCACGGCGACGTGTTCGGCGGCTGGATCATGTCGTACGTCGACGTCGCGGGTGCGATCCCGGCGGCGCGCCGCGCCGGTGGCCGCGTGGCAACGGTGGCCGTGACGTCGTTCGTTTTCAGACAAGCTGTATTCGTCGGCGATCTAGTCAGCTTTTATGCCGACATCGTGAAACTCGGCACGACGTCGATCACCGTTGATGTCGAGGTTTACGTCGAGCGCAACCGCCTGCAGAAAAACGTCGTCAAGGTCACCGAGGCGACGCTGGTCTACGTGGCAACCGACGAGCACCGAAAGCCGCGCCCGTTGCCGCCGCTGTAGCGCAACAGCCCGAGTTCGCTTCGGCAGTCAGCCAACCATGCTGGCCGCCGTGTTGCCCGCGATATATCCGCCGACGACCGCCGTCAGCAAGCCATTGCCCTCCAAGTAGCCACCTGCAGCGTCGCCCGAGACGCCGCGCGCGGCACCACCAGCCGCCAGCAGATTGGGAAACGGCGACCCGTTTTCACGCTGCACGCGGCCCGCGACATCGATGGCGAGTCCGCCCTCGGTTCCTAGCAGAGCACCGGTGACGGGCACGCCGAAATAAGGCCCCAGCAGCATCTGCGTCGCGTGAAATTCGCGGCCGAATTCGTCGACGGCATCGTCGAAGGCGAGTGCGTTGACCAGGGCAATCGTCGCCTCCAATCCCTCCCGCTGCACGCTGAGCTGGTCAGCAAGGTCGCGCAGCTGCGCGCCGCGCTTGATGATTCCCGAACTAACCGCCGACGCGTAATTCGGCATCGTCAATCCGATTTCATGCACCCGTTCGTCGTAGATCATGAACGCCACCGCACCCGGCTGCGCAAGCACGAACAGGGCGGACTCCGAATACCCTTCGTGTTCGTTGATGAAGCGCTCTCCTTCTCGGTTCACCTGAACCGCGCCCTCGGTCATCAGCGACCACGGCAGCGGCAGACGATGCGCCAGAACAACTGCGCCGTGCGCCAGAAATCCGTCGATATCCGCCAGCTGTGCGCCCAGTTCAGCGCCCCAGGCGAGCGCATCGCCTTGACTGCCATCGTGACCGGCAAACGGCAAGCCGCGCACATCGGGCAGGTACTGGGCCACCAGCGAGCTGTTTCCGGCAAACCCGTTGCACGCGAGGATCAGTGCACTGCAACCGACTGCCTCGAGCTTGCCATTGCGTTGATATCGAACGCCCAGCACGCGCTGGTCGTTGTCGACGACGAGATCGGTTACTTGCGTCCCCGTCTTCAGTCGTACGCCTTGCGTGCTAAGAGCACCATACAGCGACGACAGCAGCGTTGCACCTCCCCGATCGGCCAAAGCATGCATTCGCTGCAGCGAATGACCCGGAGCGATGCCTTCGACCAGATCGAACCGGATCTTGTGCTTCTGGGTCAGCCATTCGAGGACCTGCGCCGAAGCAAGGGTCAGCGCTTCGACGCGCGGTCCGTCGGCACATCCGTTGGCCTTCGCTTGAATATCGTCTGCAAATCGTTGCGGCGTATCGGCGATGCCGCGCGCCATTTGGTCTTCGGTGCCAGCCGCGGGCACCATGCCGGACGAGCACCCCGTGGCGCCGTTCGGCGCGACATCGCGCTCGAGCACCAGCACTTCGGCACCTGCGCTGCGCGCCGCGAGCGCCGCCATCGCGCCCGCACCACCGGCACCGATCACAAGAACCGGAACCGTTGAAGCAAAGCGCGCTTGGGGATCGATCAGGATGCCCATCGATCAAGCCGCCGCGCGCTGAAGTTGCTGTTCCAGCCATTGGGCGGTGGCCAACAGGCGCGTGTCGTCGCCGGGTCGACCGACCAGTTGCACTCCCAGCGGCAAATTGGACGGACTCTTGATCCAGGCGCGGGGCAAAGGCAGATTGATCTGAGGACCGCCCAGCAGATGCCACGGCCGATTGAACTGAGGATCACCGGTGCTCGAAAGGCCGTGCGGAGCTTCACCCGGCGCGCTCGGTGCGAGGATCACGTCGGCGTCGCCGAACAACCGATCGATCTGCGCCGCACCTTCGCGACCGGTCTGCAAAGCCGATACGTACGCCGCGGCGTCCAGCGCGCGTCCTTCCTCGATCAGCGCGTCAAGTTGCGGCGATAAGAGATTGCGTGCCGTTTCGAATTCGGTCGCAAACGCGCGCGCCGTCTCGTAAACCTGCACGATGCGCTGCGCTTGCGCCAATGCAGTGAACTTCGCAGACCATACGACCTGCCGCACCGTCGCGCCGTTGCTCGAACACGCATGCACCACGCGCTCGAGCGCGCTCGACATCGATCGAGTCAGATGATCGGCCCACGGCGTGTCGGTCCAGGCGATCGAAGGCGCGGTGACAGCGTGACGAATTCCGCCCCCGCCGCTAAGTGCGATCGCATCCGCCAGCAGAGCGGCGTCTTCGACGTTATTTGCAAAGCAACCCACCACGTCGAGCGTATCGGAAACTTGCTTCACGCCCGCACGGGGCACTGCACCGCGCGTGGGCACGAATCCGACAACGCCGCAAAACGACGCGGGCCGAATGACCGATCCTGCGGTTTGGGTGCCGATCGCAAGCGGAGCCATATGAGCGGCGACCGCCGCGGCGGACCCGCTCGATGAGCCGCCTGGCGTGTGGTCTAAAGCGTGCGGATTACGGGTTGGCCCGGGCGCAAAGTTCGCCAGCTCCGCCGATACGGTCTTGCCGAGCACGTAGCCGCCCGCTAGATGCAACGCTGCGACGCACGCTGCGTCTGCGTGCGGCACCCGGCCCGCGTAAATCGGCGAGCCGTACTCGGTCGGAATTCCAGCCGTGTCAATCACGTCCTTGACGGCGATCGGGAGTCCGGCCAGCGCACCGCGCGCTGCGACCCCGTCGAATTTGCGCGCAATCTTCAGCGCACGTGCAGGGTCGATCCACGCAAACGCGCGTACTTCGCTCTCGCGCTGCGCGACGGCGTCCAAGAACGAATGCGTGACCGCCTCATGGGTGATTTCGCGTGCAGCCAGCAAGCGCGCAAGCTGCGTCGCCGAGAAGCGGTTAAGTGGGGGTGTCATCGCGCTATTTTCGGCGGTTCGCCGGAATTTAGCGCAAGCGAGCGTCAACGAGGATTGCTAAGGTCGTCCGAAAACCCATGAAGCGTTGCGGCGAAGCGCACGTCCGGCTACAAGAACAGATCGGGCACCAGCTGACGACTACCGGGTACCACCGAATATTTGTCCAGCTCGGTGATGCCGGCTCGCTGCAAAACCTCATCATCGATAAAGAAGTTGCCGGTCGTCGACGCCGATTCGGAGGTCAGAACGTAATAGGCGGCGTCGGCCATGATGTCGACCATCCGGCAGTGCTCGGGCTTGATACCGGGAATCATCTGCAGCGCGGCCGTATAGATCACGGTGCGCGGCCACAGCGCGTTGACGGCGATGCCGTACTGCCTGAATTCGGCCGCATGCCCGATCACGCACATGCTCATTCCGTACTTGGCCATGGTGTAGGCCACGTGCGGCGCCAGCCACCGCGGATCCATGTTCAACGGCGGCGCCAACGTCAACACATGCGGGTTGCGCTTTCGCTCGGCGGAGTTCTTCAGGTGTGGCAAGCAGATTTGCGTGCACAGAAACGTGCCGCGCGCATTGACGCCCATCATCAGGTCGAAACGCTTGATCGGCGTGGCTTCGGTCGGCGTCAGGCTGATTGCGCTGGCGTTGTTGACCAGAATATCGATACCGCCAAATGCTTCGGCGGCCTTGCGCACTGCGGCCTGGACTTGTTCTTCGTCGCGAATGTCGCAGGCCAGTGCCAGCGCTTTGCCGCCCGCGTCTTCGATTTCGGTCGCGGCGGTGTGGATCGTGCCCGGCAACTTCGGATTTGCTTCGACCGTCTTGGCGGCGATCGCGACATTGGCTCCATCGCGGGCGGCGCGTTTTGCGATTGCCAGCCCGATCCCGCGCGAACCGCCGGAAATAAAGACAGTCTTGCCCGCTAGGTTCACCGCTACTCCTTCGGCCAAAGAATCATCTGCGTGCAGCGAAATAACGCGATCGTCTTGCCGCTGTCAACATGCGTGACCGTTGCGTCCCACACCTGCGTCGTTCGCCCCTGATGAGCGGCGCGTGCGTTGGCGCGCAATGTGCCCTCGACCGTCGTACCCAGAAAATTCGATTTCAGTTCGATCGTCGTGAAGTTCGATGCGCCGTCGGGCAGGTGCGCAATGGTTGCGTAGCCCGACGCGGTGTCGGCCAGCGCGATCACCGACGCCGCATGCAGGTACCCATTGGGCGCGAGGAATTGAGCCCTGATCACAAACTCCATCGACAGCGATCCTTCGGCTAAATCGAAGACCCGCATGCCAAACCAGCCCGGGAGGTTGTCGGCGGCGGAACGTGCGTTCAACTGAGCAAGCGTGACCTCGGGGCGCAGTGGCATTGCGATTGAACTCGATCACGTGAAGCTGGAAAAATCCGGCGCGCGCCGCTCGAAAAAGGCAGCAAAGGCTTCCTTCGCTTCCGCGCTTCGCAGCATCTTCCCGAACAAGGTCGCCTCGTCAACGATGACTTTTTCGGTCAGAGTTTTCCACGAAGATCTCATCAGCCGCTTGGTCGCGCGCACCGATGCGGGCGGCAGCCGATTAAAGCGTTCGGCTTGCTTGATGGCGTAGTCAAGCACGTCGTCACGCGGCAGCACACGGTTGACGATCTTCATTTCGAGCGCTTCCGCGGCGCTGATAGGGTCTGCGAGCAGCAATTTTTCGGCAGCGCGATGGTAACCGGCGTTCAGCGGCACCAGCAGGCTCGACGCAAACTCCGGACACAGCCCCAGCGAGACGAATGGCATTGAAAAGACCGAGTTGTCCGCGCAGTAGACCAGGTCGCAGTGCATCAGCAGCGTGGTTCCGATACCCACCGCCGCCCCGTTGACCGCGGCGACGACCGGCTTTTCGGCATACCCCAGTGCCTGCATGAACTGGAACACGGGTGCGTTCATATCGGCCGGCGGATTTTTTGCGAAGTCTTCGAGGTCGTTGCCCGCGGTGAACACGTCGCGCTGGCCGTGTATCAGAATTGCGCGCACAGCCGGGTCATCGTGCGCAGCTGCGATCGCATCTCGCATCGACTGGTACATCGCAGCCGTAATGGCATTCTTCTTTTCGGGACGTGCGATCTCGATGCGAGCGACGCCGTTGACGCTGGTGGCTGCAATGCTCATCGACGCATGCACATCAACCGTTATTGCTGCTACCTGCCGTCGGGCGCGACCTTGCGGGCAAAGTCACGCAGCGACGCAGAGGCTTGCGAGCGGATCTTGTTGCGCACGATCGGAGTCCAGCCGAGAAGCGCTCCCTTGGCGCCGAGCGCTTGGGCCGACCATTGCCAGAGACTAAACGTGTCCTGCTGGCGCACGATCTTGCCCGCAACAAGCTGCATCTCGGTCTGCACGCGATTCGTGACCGGCCGGCCGGTTCCGGAGAACGTGTAGCGCGCCACCCAGTTGACGCGAGTTCGCTGGGCAGTATCTTCGAGGACATCGACATCGACGTCGAGGTCTTCGGCTCGCGACAGCAGCATTTGCCACATCAGCCGCGTGCCCTTCGCGTTGAGAAGCGGAAACACCGGGTCGCTGAAGGTCGCGTGCTCGGCGTACAGCAAGCTGATCGTGTACCAGTCACGAACCGTGAACGCCTCATAAAAACGTTGAGCTACGCCCATTGGTTGGCCAGACCCGACCTTGCGAACTCCAGCCGTACTGCTGGCGCCACGAGCATCAGCTCACACACGCTCGAAGATTCCCGCGGCACCCATGCCAGTGCCCACGCACATTGTGACCATTCCGTACTTCAGGTTATTACGCCGCATCGCATGTACCACGGTAGCAGAGCGGATTGCTCCGGTCGCGCCCAACGGGTGGCCGAGCGCAATCGCACCGCCCATCGGATTGACCTTGGCCGGATCAAGCCCGAGATCGTTGATCACAGCAATGGCCTGCGCAGCAAACGCTTCGTTCAGTTCGATCCACCCGATGTCATCCTTCGAAACGCCCGCCAAACGGAGTGCGACCGGTATTGCCTCCTTGGGTCCGATACCCATGATTTCCGGCGGCACGCCGCGAATCGAAAAACTGACAAAGCGAACCAAAGGCGTTAGGTTGAACTGTTTGACTGCGCGCTCGGAGGCGAGAATCAGCGCGCCGGCGCCGTCCGAGGTCTGCGAACTGTTGCCCGCGGTTACGCTGCCCTTCACCGCGAAAACCGGCCGCAGCTTCGCGAGCGCTTCGACAGTGGTGTCAGCGCGCGGGCCTTCGTCCAAAGCGACCGAACGCGATCGGATATTAATTTCGCGCGTACCCAAGTGGGGAAATTTCTCGACGATGTCGATCGCCGTCATCTCATCGGCGAACAGGCCCGCCTTCTGCGCAGCGATCGCCTTGTGATGCGATCTGAGCGCGAATTCATCCTGCATCTCGCGCGTGACTTTCCACTGTGCAGCAACTTTCTCGGCGGTCAGCCCCATGCCATACGCGATGCCGACGTTCTCGTCTTTTTCGAAGATGCGCGCATTGAACGACGGCTTGTTGCCGGTCATCGGCACCATGCTCATCGACTCGGTGCCACCCGCGATCATCACGTCGGCTTCGCCGACTCGGATCCGGTCGGCGGCCATCGCCACCGCGTTCAGCCCGGACGAGCAAAACCGATTGATCGTCACGCCGCCGGTCGAGTTCGGCAGTCCTGCCAGCAGCACCGCAATGCGCGCAACATTCAATCCCTGCTCGGCTTCCGGAATCGCGCAGCCAATGATGGCATCTTCGATTGCTTTCGGATCGAGACTCGGTACCTGCGACATCACAGAACGAATCGCCGCCACCAGCAAATCGTCGGGCCGCGTATTGCGGAACATCCCTTTCGGCGCCTTGCCGATCGGAGTACGCGTCGCTGCGACGACATAGGCATCTTGGATTTGCTTCATCTCAGTTCCTCACCGGCTTTCCCGTCTGCATCATTCCCATCATTCGTTCCTGCGACTTCGGATGATTGACCAGCTCGGTAAAAAATTGGCGCTCGAGATCGAGCAGCCATTGTTCGTCGGCTTGCGCGGTCGCCTCGACATCACCACCGCACATAACGTTCGCAATGGCCGAGGACAGATAAAAGTCATGTTGGCTGATAAAGCCACCGTCGCGCATATTGACCAGCTGGGCCTTGATGGTCGCGACACCCGAACGACCCGCCACCGGAAACGACGTCGGACGCAGCGGCGGCCGATAGCCACTCGCGTGCAAGGCGCACGCTTCACTCAAAGCGGTCCACAACAGCTCGTAGTTGTTGAACACGATCGTGTCAGTTGCGCGCAAGTAACCCATCTGTTTGGCCTCGAGCGCCGACTTGGAAACGTTGGCCATCGCAACGTTAAGGAACCAATTCCGCATGAACGGGAACACGTCGGTCATGCCCGCCACCTGAGCAGCCATCGCTGCGCGCAGCGCGCCTTCCTTCAATCCCCCCGCACCCGGAATCAAGCCAACGCCCACTTCAACCAGGCCGATATAGCTTTCGAGCGACGCCACTGTTTTCGCGCTGTGCAGGATCAGCTCGCAGCCTCCGCCCAACGCCATGCCGCTGACCGCCGCGATCACCGGAACCTGCGCATACTTGACGCGCATGAACGCGTCCTGCATCTTTTTCTCTTCGAAGTCGATCGCCTTCGCTCCGCCCGACATGAATACCGGCATCATTGCCTGCAAGTCGGCGCCGAACGAAAACGGATCGTCGGGCGACCAAACGACGAGGCCACGGTATTGAGTCTCAGCAAGGTCAACTGCTTTCGACAATCCGGCAAGTACGCCCGGACCGATTGCGTGCACCTTGGTCTTGATCGACAGGATCAGCACATCGGCATGCGGGCCCGATGCAAGCGTCCATACGCGCACCGAGTCGTCCTCAAGTACCGTGGTGCCGA
Organism: Burkholderiaceae bacterium; assembly: GCA_040003315.1. Classification (GTDB taxonomy): domain Bacteria; phylum Pseudomonadota; class Gammaproteobacteria; order Burkholderiales; family Burkholderiaceae_F; genus JACCZX01. The sequence goes on from JBDUCU010000043.1 coordinate 9,012, forward strand.
CGCTCGCTGCAATTGCACCGCCCTCGCCCATCAGTGGCGCGCGAAAAATCTGCTTCGAATAGACCGATAGGCTCGATCGTGGAACAAACTTCTTCTTCGATGGCGACCAGGAGCCCTCGGGCGTGTGAACGCCGTTCGCCTTGGCAGCCTGACCTTCGAATACCCAGCTCGGAAGCGGCGCTTTCGACAACGCCTGGCCGGCGTCGATGTCGGCCTTGATCCATTCGGCGACCTGCTTCCAGCCGGCCGCCTGCCACGTTTCGAACGGGCCCGTGGACCATCCGAATCCCCAGCGCAGCGCGAAGTCGACATCACGCGCGGAATCGGCAATCGATTCGAGATGCACCGCGATGTAATGGAATGCATCGCGGAAGATCGCCCATAGGAACTTCGCCTGCGGATGATCCGATTCGCGCAGCAGCTTCAGACGCTCGGCGGGATCTTTCTTTTTCAGAATGCGGCCGACCAGTTCGTCGGCCTTGCCGCTGCTTTCGACGTACTCGCCCTTGGCTGCATCAAGGACCTTGATCGTCTTGCCATCCTTGCGATAGAAGCCCTCGCCCGTCTTCTGCCCGAGTGCTCCCTTTTCGACCAGCGTCTTGAGGATCGCGGGCGTTGCAAAATGCTCGGCAAACGGATCGATCGACGCCGGCAGCGTGTCCTGCATCGTTTTGATCACATGCGCCATCGTGTCAAGACCGACGACGTCAGCCGTGCGAAACGTTGCGCTCTTCGCGCGCCCCAGTCGCGTGCCGGTCAGGTCGTCGACGATGTCGAATGACAAGCCGTATTTTTCGGCCTCCTTGATCGTGGCCAGCATGCCGAAAATGCCGACCCGGTTGGCGATGAAGTTCGGCGTGTCTTTGGCGCGGACCACGCCCTTGCCAAGGGTCGATGTCAAAAATGTTTCTAGATCATCGAGAATTCCCGGCCGGGTGGCGGCTGTCGGAATCAACTCGACCAGGTGCATATAGCGCGGCGGATTGAAAAAGTGCACTCCGCAGAAACGCGACTTCAACTCGTCATCCAGCGCCTCTGCGAGTTTTGCGATTGGCAATCCCGACGTGTTGGACGCAAAGATCGCGGTGTCTGAGACGAAGGACGCGACTTTTCGATACAGATCGTGCTTCCAATCAATCCGTTCAGCGATTGCCTCGATGATTACATCGCAGCCGCGCAACAACTCCAGATTGTCTTCGTAGTTGGCCGGTTGGATGTGAGCCGCATCGTCCTTGTTGCCGAGCGGCGCCGGATTCAGCTTCTTCAAGTTCTCGATCGCGCGCAAAACGATTCCGTTCTTGTCTGGACCTTTAGTGGAGGAGGACGGGGCCCCTCCGCCCGTCCGGTCGGGCAGGTCAAACAGCACGACTGGAACCCTCGCGTTGACGCAATGCGCAGCGATCTGCGCACCCATCACGCCGGCGCCCAGCACTGCAACTTTTCTCACTACGAAGTTATTCATGCTCTCCTCGACTGCTAAAACGCTTCAGCGGGCAGCTCCATCAGGTTGTTCACGCCCGAGCGCGCGGTCCGAATGCGGGCTGCTGTCTCCGGCAGCAAACGCTCGAAGTAAAAACGCGCGACCGCGAGCTTGTTGCGATAAAACGGATCGACGCGATCGCCGTCCGCCTTAATCCGTGCGAGTGCGACTTTTGCCATACGCGCCCAAAAGTACGCGTATACAAGGTGTCCGACAACGCGCAGATAATCGACCGCCGCACCACCGACTTCATCCGGGCTAGCAAAGGCTTTGATGCCGATCTCGGTGGTGAGTTTGGTCACCTTGTCGCCCAGGTCCGCCAGTGGCGTCACGAATTCACTCATCTCGGCGGCCGTGCCGTTTTCTTCGATGAAGCCGGTGACCAGTTTGCCGAACGCTTTGAGCCGCGCGCCGTTGTCCATCAGCACCTTGCGGCCGAGCAGGTCGAGCGACTGGATCGTGTTGGTGCCTTCGTAAATCATGTTGATACGCGCATCGCGCACGAACTGCTCCATGCCCCACTCGCGGATGTAGCCGTGGCCGCCGAGCACGCCGAGGCATTCTGACGCACACGCAAAACCGTTGTCAGTCATGAACGCCTTCACGATCGGCGTCATCAGCGCCATCATGTCGGCGGCAAATTTTTTCTGCTGCTCGTCTGGGTGATGGAACTGCAGGTCAGCCATCAGCGCGACCCAGTAGGCAAACGCGCGGCCGCCCTCGGCGTAGGCGCGCGCTGTCAATAGCGAGCGCCGCACGTCCGCGTGCACGATGATCGGGTCAGCCGGCTTGCTCGGATCCTTGACGCCCGACAACGACCGCCCCTGCAACCGATCCTTGGCGTACGCCGACGCGTTCTGATAGGCGATTTCGGTCAGGCCCAGCCCATGAACACCAACACCGAGCCGCGCGCCGTTCATCATCGTGAACATCGCGTTAAGGCCCTTGTTCGGCTGCCCGACCAGCCAGCCGACGGCCTGATCCAAGTTAATCTGGCAAGTCGCGCTGCCGTTTATTCCCATCTTGTGTTCAATTCCACCGCAATACAGGCCGTTGCGCGCGCCGACCTTGGCATCAGCGCCCGCGCCTTCGGGCAAGAACTTTGGCACGACGAACAGCGAGATGCCCTTGGTCCCCTGCGGTGCGTCCGGCAGGCGCGCGAGCACGAGGTGGATGATGTTCTCGGCCAGATCGTGCTCGCCTGCGGTGATGAAAATCTTGCCGCCTGTGATCCGATAGCTGCCATCTGCCTGCGGTTCAGCCTTGGTGCGAATCAAGCCGAGATCGGTGCCGCATTGCGGCTCGGTCAGGCACATCGTTCCGGTCCACTGGCCGGACGTGAGCTTGGACAGATAAATATCTTTCTGTTCGTCGGCGCCGTGCAGCGACAGGCATTCGGTGGCGCCGATCGTCAGTCCCGCATACGACGCCCAAGCCTGGTTGGTCGAATACTGCATCTCGTAGAACGCGATCTGCAGCAGGTGTGGCAATGCTTGCCCGCCAAATTCGGTTGCGCCCGTCAATCCCGGCCAGCCAGCGGCGCGAAACACGTCGAACGCCTGCTTAAAGCCGTGCGGCGTCTTCACCGAATGGCTGGCAACGTCGTAGGTACATCCTTCAGCGTCGCCGATCTGGTTGATAGGCAGCAACAATTCTTCGCAAAACTTGCCAGCTTCCTCGATCACCTGATTGATCGTATCGGCATCGAGTTCAGCGTAGCGCGGCAGCGGCTTCAACATATCCACGGCGCCGAGCACTTCGTGAATTACGAACTGCTGATCGCGCAAAGGGGCTTTGTAAATCGGCATGGCAACTCCTGTTAACTCTTCACGCGGCGCACGCCGTTGATCAATCGACGCAAACCCGCGCGAGCGCGCGTAGCGCTGTCGGCAGAGCGCAGCAGGCGAGCGTCCTGATGCATTGCAAGCATCAGTCCATAGATTTCGAACACCAGTTGATGAGCATCGACGCCGGATTTTAAGTGCCCTTCAGCGACCGCCGAACGAATCGCTGTCACAAGCTCGCGCTTCCAGCCGGTAATGATCGCGACCATTTGATCGCGCTGCGGCCCTGGGACGTCGTCGTACTCGACCGCGCCCGCGATCATGATGCAACCGCGTGTCATCTCGCGGGCCAGGAACGCGACCCAGCGCTGCAGGATCGCTTCGAGACGTGGCAATCCCTTCGGTTTGCGTACGGCGGGTCGCAGCACCTGATCGACGAAGCGATGCACGTATTCCTTCAGAACCGCAAGCTGCAGTTCCTCGCGCGAGCCGAAATGCGCGAAGACGCCGCTTTTACTCATCCGCATTTGATCGGCCAATGTGCCAATGGTCAGGCCCTCGAGTCCATCACGGCTCGCGGCAGCCATCGCCGCTTCGACGATGGCAGCGCGCGTGTTTAGGCCTTTGCGCGACGCGCGAGGCTTGCCCACCGATGACACTGCTGTCTGCACGCAGGAGAATCCAAAATGTTAAAACGAACGTTCGTACTATTCCAGATGGGCGGGCTGGGGTCAACTCGCGCACTAGAGGAGCGCGACTAAGAAGCCGGAGCGCCGGAGTCGAACCTCTGCGCGATATGGTCGACGAACAGACGCACTTTCAGCGACAGATGACGGCGGCTCGGATAGACAGCCCAGATATCGCCCCGCACCGCGTCGAAGCCAGGCAGGATGCGCTTCAGGCGCCCTTGGCCGATTGCGTCAGCCACCATGAAGTCTGGTTCGCAGATGATCCCCAGTCCCGCAATCGCCGCTGCCTTCAGCGCATCGCCGCTGTTCGCATGCAAGCTGCCTGTCACACGCACGTCATGCTGCTGACCCGTGGAGTCGGTAAACCGCCAGCTGCGCGGCACGCTTGCATACGCGTAGGTCAATACGTTGTGGGTCGACAGATCCGCCGGCACCGTCGGACCGCCGTGTTGTTCTAGGTAATTTTCGGACGCACAGGCAATCAACTGTGTCGATCCCAGCCGGCGCGCGACGAGTCGGTCGCTGCCCACTGAGCCGACGCGAATCGCAAGATCGAACCCTTCGTCGACCAAATCGACCAGCCGATCCGACGCCACCAGATCGAACTTCATCTCGGGATATCGTTCGACGAACGCCGCGATTGCCGGCGCCACCTGCTTTTCGGCCATGTTGTGCGAACACGTCAGGCGCAGGGTGCCGCGCGGCGCCACCGCCGATTGGCCCACGATAGCCTCAGCCTCTGCCAGGTCCCCTAGCAATGAAACGGTGCGCTCGTAAAACGCCTGTCCGCTTTCCGTTAGCGACAGCCTGCGCGTGGTTCGATTCAGTAGGCGCGCGCCCAAGTGCTGTTCAAGCTCCGAAATCTGCCGCGACAGCGACGACGTCGACGTCCCCAGCCGCTCAGCCGCCGCAACGAAGCTGCCGCTTTCGACGACGCGGGCAAAGGACTGCATCGCAGACCATCGATCCATTGCGCGATTCTCCCGTATTTCGGCATAAACATTTGCGCGGCCGCCCCTTTTTCGCGTCGATCCGAGCTCATACAGTCCTGCCATCACAGCATTAACCACACGGAGGATTTGATGACCGATATTCGAAGCGCGTCGTACGCGGCGCTGCTATTACGCGTTGCGCTGGGTGTGATGTTTATCGCGCACGCTTTGCTGAAGTGGTTTGTGTTCACCCTGCCCGGTACGGCGGAATTTTTTCAGTCGGTTGGGTTGCCCGGTGCTCTGGGTTACGTCACGGTTGCAGCCGAACTGATCGGCGGCACGCTGATCCTGCTTGGCATCCAAACTCGGTGGGCCGCTGCTCTGCTGGTTCCGGTTCTGCTGGGCGCCACCTGGGTCCACTCTCCAAACGGTTGGCTTTTCACATCACCGAACGGTGGGTGGGAGTACCCGGCATTTCTAACGGTGGCCGCGGTGGTCCAAGCCTTGCTCGGGGATGGGGCCTACGCTGTGTCGTCGCTATCCGACCGCAAACCGATCGCACAGTTACGTACGGCGTGATCGAATTAACCCAAGGAAAAAAACATGAAACTCTATTACGCACCAGGTGCCTGCTCGCTGTCGCCGCATATCGCGCTACGCGAAGCAGGTATTTCGTTCACGCCGGTCAAGGTCAGCACGAAGACGCACCAGCTTGACGGAGGCGCCGACTTCTATGCGGTCAACCCCAAAGGATATGTGCCCACGCTCGAGCTTGATGACGGGACCCGTCTGACGGAGGGCCCGGCCATCGTGCAGTACATCGCCGACCAGGCTCCGGCATCGCAACTCGCGCCCGCCAACGGAACGTGGGCGCGTTACAAGCTGCAGGAATGGCTTAACTTCATCACGTCCGAACTGCACAAGCAGTATTCGCCACTGTTCGATTCAACCACGCCTGAGGAAGTTAAGAGCAAGCAGCGCGAGAAGCTTGCGAAGCGCTATGACTGGATCGCCGAGCAACTAAAAGATAAGGATTATCTGACCGGTTCGAATTTCACCGTCGCAGATGCCTATCTGTTTACGGTCACCAACTGGGCTAAATCGACCGGCCTCGATTTGAGCCGCTGGCCGGTGCTGCAGGCGTATCAAAAGCGCGTTGCTGCGCGCCCCTACGTGCAGGAGGCGATGAAGGCTGAAGGACTTATCAAGTAGCCGCAATGACCACGTTGCCGACGGTATTCCTGTCGCATGGCTCGCCGATGCACGCCGTGGAAGCCGGGCGTGCCGGCGAGCGTTGGTCGCAATTGGGGCGCACGCTGCCTCAGCCGCTCGCCGTTCTGATCGCCTCGGCACACTGGGAAACCGAACTCCCGATGCTGTCGACTTCGCGCCAGCCCGAAACGATCCACGACTTCGGCGGCTTCCCGGCCGAGCTTTACAAGATTCGCTACCCGGCCCTGGGAGCACCGGACGTCGCAGCGCGCGGCGTCGAGCTGCTGCAAGCAGTCGGTCTGCCGGCGACCAGTAACGGCTGCCGCGGGCTCGACCATGGAGCCTGGGTGCCGTTGCGGCGCATGTACCCCGAAGCAAACCTGCCTGTGGCGCAGATATCGATCCAGCCGTCGCTCGACGCCGAACACCATTTGCGCGTCGGCGAAGCGTTGTCACCGCTGGCACGTCAGGGCGTGCTGATCATGGGCTCAGGCCACATGACGCACAACCTCCGCGAATGGACGGCCAGGGCGCGACAAAATGCAATGGCGGTTTCGGACGACGAGCCCGAAGCCTATGTGACTGAGTTTCGTCAATGGATCCAACGCGGGCTCGAGGGGAACCGGCGCGCTGACCTCGCTCGTTGGCGCGAGCTGGCGCCAAACGCGCTGCGGGCGCACCCGACGCCAGAACATCTGATGCCGCTGTTTGTTGCCTTTGGCGCTGCGGATAAAGCGCCGCGAGTCGAGCACATCGATGCTGGCATCGACCAGCGCGTGCTTGCAATGGATGCTTACGTGTTTTGGCCGCAGACGTAGCGCGGCGCCGGAACCTCGACCACCCGATCATCGGCCACGGCAATCACGCGGTCGCCTTCTTCGCGATCAATCGTCGCGGCACCGGTGAAGCTGCCGAACGCCGGCAGCACGATCATGCCGTCGCGCAACCAGAAGCACGGCAAGCGTACGAAGTCGGCGCCGCGTCCGTAAAGTCGTACCGCCGGATGCAGATGGCCAGCGACGGCAAACGCCGACTCGATGAAGCGCGGGTAGTGACAGAACGCCAGCGCGCCGACCCGCCACGGATCCCTCTCGGTGTGGACCCGCAGCGCCGCCGGAGTTGCTCCGGCGGAGCGATCGTGGTTACCTTCGATCAATACCAGTTCGATTGCGGCGTATCGCTCGCGCCACTCGTACAGCGTGGCGAGCGTTGCCGGCGCGTGCGCCTCCCGCGCATGGAAGAGATCGCCCAGGCACACGATCGTCGTTGGCTGCAGTTGGTCGATCAACTGGCTTAGCCGCGCCAGCGTCTCGGCTGTTGTTCCGTGCGGAACGGGCACGCCGCGTGCGCGAAACGTCGCAGCCTTGCCAAAGTGAACGTCTGCGACGATCAGCCATCGCCGCTCGGGCCAGTACGCCGCCCGCGCGGACAGCAGCGTCCATGGCGAGCCACCGATTTCAATGATCGCCGTTGCCGCCAACGCGGTCACAGCTCGGTCAGCGTGTAGCCGCGCGCGCGCAGCTGTTCAACCAGGCCTTGCGGGCCGGCCAGATGCAGCGCACCTACGGCGAACAAATACGTCTTGCCGTCGGCCATCATCGTTTCGATCTTGCGCACCATCAGCGGGTGGCGCCCGAGCAGAATCGTGTCGACCGTAAAGCGCGCTCCCGGCGAGGACTGCGTGCGGATCTCGGCCAGTAGCCGCTCGAGCGAATCGAGATCCGCCGTTTCCCACGCCTGCACGATTCGATTCAACTCGCGCCGCGCTGCGCGCGTCTCAACAGCCTTCAGCGCGTCTTCGAGAAATGCGATCTGAGTCGCCCACGGCGCCAGCTCAAACAATTCGAACTGCTGCTCGATACCCTCGAATTCGAGAATCGGCTTGTTATCGCTCTTGGCGATCCGCAGCAGATAGGCTTCGACCGAGAGCGCCGGCACGTAGCCGGCCTGCGCGGCCTCGAATAAGGCAAGCACGTTGGCCAGCATCCACGGCTTCATCCGCATCATCGGTGCCAGATCGAGCTGGTTGCGCGACAGCACCGCTTCGACCCGCTGCCGCAATTCCGGCGTCAGCCGAGTCTCGAGTCCCGGCGCCCCCTCCGGATAGAGCGCGTATTTCTGCGTCGCGGAGATCGCGCGTGCCGAGTCCGAAATATCGGCCTCCAGCACGATCGCCTGAGCGCGCTTCAATTGCGTCAATCGCGACGGCGGCAGCGGATAGAACTCCGGGCGGCCCACGTGGATCGTGCCCAGCAACCACGCGACCTGTTTGCCTTTGCGAACCTCCCACAGAAACCCGCGGCGATCGCTTGATTGGGCATAACTGTCACTGACCCATACCAGCGGCGAGAGGAGGCAGCACAGTAGCGCGCAGGTCAATCGGCTAATAAGCGACATATGAGACATGACGCAAACATTGTACGTTTGGCGTTGCTTACGGCCGGAGGTTCTGATTAGACTGCGCCGAACTCAGAAAAGGGAGCGCCATGCGAAACTTGTTGGTAGGAGCTTTTTTGGCGGGGGCAGCCGTGTCGGCATCGGCGCAGCAACTTCCTGAGCCGCCGGGCTACTTTGGCGTCGGCTATGGCATTTCGCGATACCACGACTTTTGCGCGGGCGGTGCCGGTAACTGCGATGAAAGCGACCGAGCGGTGCGTGTGGAGGCAGGCTACATGTTCAGGCCGTGGCTCGGTCTCGAGGGCGCATTCATTCACTTTGGCCAGGCAACCCAGCCAGGTTTTCTGCTGAACCCGCCTCCTAACACCACGCCGTTGCCAAGCGCTGGCGAAGGTCGCACCCAAGCATTTGCATTATCAGCACTGTTGCGTGCGCCGCTGGGAGCTGTCGGGCTTCACGCCAAGGTGGGCTGGGCAGCGGTGACTGCGTCGTTCTCAGGCAACGCCGCGGTGCGGAACAACACAACCGGCGTGGTTACGAACTTCAGCTCGCGCGCACGCGAAAGCAGCGGACACTTGATCTACGGTCTGGGAGCCACGTTTGATGTCACGCCTCAGTGGCACGCACGATTTGACTGGGATCGGACCAAGGCCAAGGACAACATCAATCCCAAGTACGAAGTCGATGCGTACACCCTCGGAATCGGCTACCGCTTCTAACTGATAACTTCTCGCTCGAACGGCCCTGCCACGCAGGGCCGTTTTTGTTTGGACGAACGGTTCTTGCTTGATTGTTTGACCATGGAACCAGTCGACTTCGCCAGCCCGACGGGCGGCGCCCTTAGCGCCTTTAGGCGACGCGCAACACCCCCATTCTGTTAAGTTCAACTGGTTAAGTACCCCATCTGACACGCTTGCGCGCATGTCCCCGCAGAGTTCGCCCTATCCCTCATCCGGAGAAAGCGTCGGCCGCTTTCGCGGCTCGGTGCGTGCCACGCTGTGGCCGACCCGTTCGCTATCGGGCCCCGAACGTTGGTTTGACGAACTCTACTTGTGGACGGAGGGTGGCAGCGCTTCGACCACCGAACGCGCAGGTATCCAACTGCATGCATTGGGCAATGCATTCGACTGGCTGGCGTACGACCTGATCGATCGTGTCGGCGTCACCATATCGTTCGGAACGGTGGAACGGTCGCTCGATCCGCTGACCGAATTGCTCGAGAAAAATCTGCTGTTCGCGCACCGGATGTTTGTGATGTTGCGCGGTGCCCCGCAGCGGCTGCGCTCGCGCTATCGCCTGCGCGCCTTTGCCGACATGCTGCGCGGTTGGCAGTATCCGGTCGGTTATCGAATCTCCGCACCGAGGGTCAGCATGGAGCTGGTAGGGATCGATCTGGTGCAGCCGATCTTTGCCAAAGTGCTCGCGACGACCTCTGCGCGCGCCGACGCCTGGAACGATCTGGCGCTCGAGGTTCGTGCACTTTCGCTCGACACCAAGAGCACGATCGTCGGCGCAGTCGAAACACGCCAGCAGCAGCAATCGGCCAGTCGCGTTGGTTTTGAGCTTGGGCAGGGCCGCGCGATTTGCATGCCGTACCCGCCTCCCACGCTACCCACGCGAAGTTAGTACTCCGTAATTCAGTGATTTAGCCGAGAATCGGCCACTCCTCGTCGTGGCACGATTGGCCCCGGTCATGGCAAGCAACACCTTTAGGTCCGAGCTGCTCGGCAGCAATCAGGTCGAGCTCGATCCCACCGTCGATTCGCTCAGCCGCTTCGGCTCGCGCGTGCGTGCTCTCGTGTGGCCGACCCGCACTCTGGTGGGATCGCAGCGCTGGTTCGATGAGCTTTATGTATGGACCGCAGACTTCGAGCCCGATCGGTCGCTGCGGTCGCAGATCCAGCTGGCGGCGATGGAGCACGCCTTCTCGATGCTCGAGCACGAGCGGGTTGAACGCGTCGCAGTCACGGTTTCCTTCGGTTCAGTCGAGCGCTCGCTCGAAGCGTTTGCCAATGTACTGCAGGGGCATCGTTACACGGCTCATCGTCTTTCGGTGCTTCTGCGCGGAGCAATGGAACGTTTGCGCTGGCCTTACCGCGTGCGCGAGTTCATCGATCTGCTGCGCTCGTACCAGATCGCGGTGGGCTACCGATTTGCCGAACCACGTCCCAGCATGGAAATGGCAGCGATCGATTTCGTCGCGCCTGATTTCGCCAAGATGCTCGCGCCGATCAGCTCGCGCGAAGAAACGTGGCAAGAGATGTCGCGCGAAGTCAACGCACTGGGTTTGACGCGCGAGACGTTCGTGCTTGCGGGAATCGAGCGCGAGGAGCAATTGAATCTGGCGCGCAACACCGGCTTTGTTCTTGGCCAGGGTCGTGCGTTGAAGAAGCCGTATTTCCCGCCGCGTGTGCTGCGACCGCGCTAACAGCATTCTCTTTGCGACATGCTCGATCGTGCGCCTTCGAGAAACTCCGTGCCGCCGTTTCGGCACGCATTGCCGCTGCTGGCGGTCCTAACTGCTAGAGGATCAGTACCGTAGCGACCACCGTGTCCTGATAGGCACCTGCCGAAGGGACCACTCCCGCTGGAACGGCGCCGACGAGTGTCGCGGTGTCCGTCCTGGAAGGTTGCCCAGTAGAGAGGTTCATCCTCCCTGTCCATGTGACTGTGCCGCCGCTGCCATCACCCCAGACATTGGTGTTCAGAACGCCAGGCAAGAAATTAAAGTACAGGTTGTAGAACAGCGTGTCGGCGGGCAACGACGCCCTGTTCATCCGACGTTGCGCGTACGTACCGGCCCCGGTGGACAGCCGGATGTCGTAGTCCACCTTTTCTGGCAGTAATGCGGGGGTGACGTTGGTACACGTGAATTGGGCCGGACTGTTGCTCGACGTTTGGGTTCCGACGTAAGCTCCAAAGTTCAAATTGCCGATCGAAAGATTGCAAGCGGCGCCGAGCGCGCTCTGGGTGAACAGTAACGGTAACGCGGTCGCAACACCTGTGAGTGCATAGCCGCAGAAATTTATTTTCATTGCTTTCCTTCCGACGAAGCCGGGTTCGCCAGAAAGTCACAGCGTAGCGGCCCAATATCCGCAAGAGAAGGCCCCGTCGGATCGAGCGTCAAAACAACTGCGCAACGCTTGCCCGCAACCTGTATCAGAAGAGTCTGGCGGTCAGACAGACGGGTTAAAAAAGCCTCGCCATCGTGTCCGACCGGAAACTGCTCTGACCTGCCGTCGATCTGCACGAGCGCTCCGATCGGCACTGGTGCACCAGACGGCAAAGTGAGCCGGACCAGTGCGTTGCGTTCGCGCGTGGCGATGAAGTCGACCACCACGCCGGTGCGTGGCAGTATCACGATCTGCTGAGTCGTGGCGTTCAGCGTCACGTCAATCGGAACGCTAAGTGGATCGATCGCGATCATCGCGGGATTCAGCGCCGGCACTTGGGCCAACATCAGTCGACCACGCTGCGTCATGCCGACATCCTGGTTGGACTGCAGCACACGCACGCCTTCAAGTTCTCCGACACGCACCAGTGCAAAGCC
>JBDUCU010000044.1:0-20996 GCA_040003315.1 Burkholderiaceae bacterium
CCGACTTCGCTGCATCGGGCGCGCTTGTGCCTTTAATCCCGGCGACCGCGTTCGGGCCGGGCGACAGACGATCCACCGCAAAATAGGCGAGTACAGCGACGGCCAATAACGCGACGACCGCCACGACGGTGGTTCGATTTCTTTTCATGCCAAGAGGCTGCGCGTCGCGCAACTTGGAGATCGAATTTAACACCTGGGCGCGCCGACTTTACGTCCGCGCATCAGATGCAGACACCGACTCGGCCCCGCGGTTCGCCAATTCGTCGGCTCGTTCATTGCCGATGTTGCCGGAGTGCCCACGCACCCAGCGCCATTCGATCTCGTGCTTGGAGGCGACATCGTACAAGCGCTGCCACAAATCGGCATTCTTAACGGGCTTCTTGCCGGCGGTCTTCCAGCCGCGCTGCATCCACGCGGGTAGCCACTCGGTAATTCCCAGTCGCACATATTGCGAGTCGGTGTGCACGATCACGTGACAGCGGCGCTTCAGCGAACCGAGCGCCTCGATCACGGCCATTAACTCCATCCGATTGTTGGTCGTCGGCGTCTCGCCGCCGAAGAGTTCCTTTTCGCGATTGGCGTGCAGCAGCAACGCGCCCCAGCCCCCCGGCCCGGGATTTCCTTTGCACGCACCGTCGGTATAGATATGAACCACGTCGCCGGTGCGCGCCAGCGCATCGGGCTTCTCTGAATCCACTAGTTTGATCGCTCGCGCATGCCTCATCTGCGCGCCGCACTGCGGACGCCGTCGTTCGCGGCATCGGGCGCATCGATCACCGCGGAATTCGAGTCGCTGGTCAAAAACGTGCGCGTGGTCGCTGCGGGCGCAAGACGCCGCGCCGGCTCCTCCTTGCCTTTCCACACCGCACCGATCAGCCGCATGCCACGGACTCGCTTGACGGCGGTCAGCATGTAGATCGCGCCTAGAAACGGCCACCAGCGATCACCCGCCTTTTCCATGAATTGCCAACGCGCGAGCCAGCGCTCCTGCCGCACCGAGGGCACATAGCATCCGAAACGGCCACGCTCGACGTCAAACGACAGCAGCTTCAGCCAGTCCTTGATGCGAGGCAACGTTAGGAACCGCCCTTCCCGCGGCAGATACGGCGCAGCGCCGAGCCGCGTCAAGTACTGCCGTATCCCCCACAAGCTCACCGGATTGAAGCCGGTGATCACGACGTGCCCCTCCGGCACCAGCACGCGTTCGACTTCTCGCAGCACCTGGTGCGGATCTTCGGTGAACTCCAGGATATGAGGCATCACGACCAAATCGATCGAGTGCGTCGCGAACGGCAGTTCCTCATAGCGGTTGATCACCGCCACCTTCGGATGGCCGCTGCTGTACTCGATATCCGGCACGCGATTGGCGGCGCAAAAGCGCAGCGGCATGCGGTTCTCGCGCAGCGCATCGATATCCGGCAGGCCGAGCTGCAGCGCGTGGTAGCCGAAGATATCGACTACCGCCGCGTCGAGCTGCACCTGCTCCCAGTCGAGCACGTACTGGCCGGCGGGCGAGCGCAGAAACTCGGATAACCTCCCAATCGATGCGTCTTCGTCCATGCCCGATCCAATGCCCGATCTGATCATTACGCCGATACCGGCGTTCAAAGACAACTACATGTGGCTGCTGACGCGCGGCAATGAAGCGGCGATCGTCGATCCCGGTGACGCCGAGCCCGTCATCCGCGCATTGGAACAGCAGCAACTCCGTCTTAAAGCGATTCTAGCGACGCATCATCACGCCGACCATGTCGGCGGTTTGGTTGCCTTGAAGCAGCGCTGCCCGGCGGCGATCGTATACGGGCCCGCGCGCGAGAACGTTGCGCAGCTCGATCATCGCCTCGCCGCGGGCGACAAGATCGACGCGCTCGGGGCTCGCTTCGAGGTAATCGACATTCCAGGCCACACCGCCGGCCACATCGCGTTTTACGCATCCGGGCTGAAGCCGCCTGCCGTGTTCTGCGGCGATACGCTGTTCGCTTGCGGCTGCGGCCGGCTGTTCGAGGGCACGCCCGAACAAATGCTGGCTTCGCTCGACGCACTGGCAGCGCTGCCGGCCGCGACGCGAGTTTATTGCGGGCACGAATACACCGTCGCCAACATCCGGTTCGCGCTCGAAGTCGAGCCCAACAACCGCGAGCTGCAAACGCGCGCCGCCATGGCCACCGCAATGCGCAAGCGCGGTGAGCCGACTTTGCCGTCGACGATCGCCCTGGAGCTTGAGACCAATCCGTTTATGCGTTGCGATGTGCCGGCGGTGCGCGCTGCCGCATCGGGTATGAGTCAGGGGGCGGGGTTCGCGCGGGTGTCGACTTTTGCGACGATCCGCAGCTGGAAAGACGGATTCCGCTAGCCCTTTCGGCATAGGGAGGCGCAACTTGACGCCGTTTCTGGGTTCTACCTACACTGGCCGACGCCCATGTAGATTTTTCAGATGCGTCTTTCGAGAAGATCCGCGACATTCTGGTTTGCTTTCAGCGCGTGTTGCCCGCTTGTTACGGGCTGCGCCACCGTTGGCGACCACCAAATTGACAGCCCGATCTCGACACCTCCACTCTCCGCCGCATCTCCCGTTCCTTCCCCACCCGTCTTAACCTCCCCCACTCCCGCGGTCCAGTCATCGCCGTCGGCCGCGCCGCTTTCCGCGCAGACCCCGGTCGTTCCGGTCATCGTCGGCCCCGAAAGCGCGGCTAAAGCAGCGTTGTCGACCGCAGGTGCGGCAGCGATGGGCGATCTGTGGCAGCGCATCCGTCTTGGCTTCAAGATGCCCGACCTGGATACGCGGCTGGTGGAGGATCGCGCGCGCTGGTACGCGAGCCAGCCGGAGTATTTCGCCCGCATGACGCAACGGTCCAGCCGCTATCTGTTCCATATCGTCGAAGAAATCGAGCGCCGCGCCATGCCGACGGAGCTGGCGTTGCTGCCGTTCGTGGAAAGCGCATTTGTGCCGGAGGCGATGTCGAACGCCAGCGCAGCGGGGCTTTGGCAGTTCATTCCATCGACCGGCCGCAACTACGCGCTCGAGCAAAATATGTGGAAGGACGAACGGCGCGATGTCGTTGAATCCACGCGTGCGGCGCTTGATTACTTGCAGAAGCTGCACGACATGTTCGGTGACTGGCACCTGGCTCTTGCGTCATACAATTGGGGCGAAGGTGCAGTGTCTCGCGCGATCGCCAAGAATCAGCGAGCAGGCAAACCGGCAGGCTATACCGATCTCAAAATGCCGAACGAGACTCAGCACTACGTGCCCAAGCTGCAAGCGATCAAGAACATCGTGTCCCAGCCGGAGAAATATGGCGTGATCTTGCCGCCAATCGACAACGTTCCGCATTTCATTGCCGTACACAAGGCGCGCGACATCGACGTGCTGACAGCCGCTAAGCTCGCCGAGATGAAGGTCGAAGACTTCCGCGCGCTGAACCCCGCGTTTAACCGGCCAGTGATACTCGGCGCGGGGGGCGGCTCGCAGCTGCTGTTACCCGCGGATAAGGTTGATCGCTTCCAGGCCAACCTCTCCGCCTGGGAATCAACCGGTCAGCCGCTTGCAAGCTGGACCACATATAAGACAACGGCATCCGATACGCTAACCTCAGTCGCAAAACGAGTGGGCATCAGTGAAGAGCAGCTGCGCGATGCCAATCGCATTCCGCCGCGCTATCGGCTGGGCCCGGGTTCGACCATTCTGATTCCGCGCGACGAAACGATGGACGCGGACATACCCGCCGAGAGTCTGACCGGCCGCTTCGCACTGGTGCCCGAGCAACCCAACCTGCGCAAGGTGACTTACCGAGTACGTCGAGGCGAGACGGTGGCCAGTGTTGCGCAGCGTTGGAAGGTGCTGCCAAAAGATGTGATCGTCTGGAACCACTTGACGTCCCCGAAGCTGTTCGCGGGCCAGCGCCTGGAATTGACCGTGCCCGCCTCAAAAGCGCGCAGCCGCGTGAAAAAAGTTGTGCAATCGGTGCGCAAGCCCATCACCGCGCGTAGCACCGTCCGTTCTCCCTCACGCTCGCGCCTTCAGTAATGGGCTTTCTCGACGGCAAGCGCCTGCTGATCACCGGCGTGCTTTCAAATCGGTCGATCGCCTATGGGATCGCGCAGGCGTGCAATCGCCAAGGCGCCGAGCTCGCCTTTACGTATCAGGGCGAGCGCTTTCGCGACAGGATCACCGAGATCGCAGCGCAGTTCGACTCCGACCTCGTGTACGACATGGACGTCACCGACGATGGTCAGATCGCAGCGGCGTTCGATGGATTGAAGCAGCGCTGGGACGGACTCGACGGCTTGGTCCATTCGATCGGCTTTGCGCCGCGCGAAGCCATCGCCGGCGATTTCATCGACGGCTTGTCGCGCGAAGGCTTTCGTATCGCGCACGATATTTCATCGTACAGTTTTGCTGCTCTGGCAAAAGCTGCATTGCCGCTGATGACCGACCGCAATGCCGCGCTGCTGACCTTGACTTATCTGGGTTCAACCCGGGCAGTGCCGAACTACAACACGATGGGGCTGGCCAAGGCGAGCCTTGAAGCCAGCGTGCGTTATCTGGCCGCAAGCCTTGGGCCACGCGGCATTCGTGTCAACGGCATTTCCGCCGGACCGATTCGAACTCTGGCGGCAGCTGGAATCAAGGGTTTTTCGAAAATCCTGTCGGCCGTTGAAGCCGCGTCCCCTTTGCGGCGCAATGTCACGATCGAGGATGTCGGTAACGTGGCGGCATTTTTGCTATCCGATTTGGCGGCGGGCATCACCGCCGAGATCACCCATGTTGACGCCGGATTTAACTCGGTCATGGGCCTGACGCTCGAATCCGAATAGCTATTGGAGAATTCCATGGCCACTGCTGCCGACCTCGACATCAAGATGGACAAGGCCTCGCTATACCGCGAGGAGATCTACACCGATCGCCGCATCGGCACCATCCGCGCGATGATTGCCGTGACATCCGACGGCGTCGCCGATACGGCGCGCGCCACGCTTTATGTTGGCGAGGCGCAGATCATGACGCAGATGGGCCCGCTACCGGTGACGTTCGAGATCGAAGCCGACTCGCTTGCCGCTGCGGTCGCGGGATACGCAGCCGCCGCGAAGGCTGCGATCGAGCGCGCGGTCGACGAGTTGCAGGACTTGCGCCGTCAAAGTGCGTCGTCTCTGGTGCTGCCCGGGCAAGGAGGTGGCAGCTTCGGTCCCGGCGGAATGGGTGGTATCGGCGGCCTCGGCGGCGGCGGCAAGATCCAGGTGCCCTAGACGCCTGTCGGTCAGTTCGCAAACCGCATGTGGATGTACAGATAGAACGGCGCGCGCGGCGGCGCGGGGAAGCGGTCGAACAGCAGTTTTCCACGCACACACGAATAAACCGGCGCGCTGCGGTCGCTCCAAAGCCTTGACACATTGCCTTCTCGGTCAAGCGCAGCGACGAATGAAAACGCCGACGCATCGGGCTCAGGCAGCGCAGCCTGGCAATCGCGCAGATGAGCCCGATAGCGTGCACTGAATGCCGGCAGCAGTACTGCGCGGTGATACTCGAGCGTTGCCGGGTCGGCTTCGTCACGACGTCCCAGCTCCTGCGCCTCGACATAGGAAGAAGCGAGCGTCAACGCTTCTTGGGCGATAGCAGGCAGCGAGAAAGGGCCGACCGCCAGCAACCATGCCGCTGCAGCGAAATGCGTTTTCATGGCTCGATCATAATTGTCCGATGAATGCACTGATCGATCTGAAAGACAGTGAACCGAAGATCAGGCTCACCGCGTTCGCCCATGGCGGCGGTTGCGGCTGCAAGATCGCGCCCGGAGTGCTAGCCCAGATCCTGCGCGGCGTGCGCGGTGTCGTTCCACAGCAATTGCTGGTCGGCATCGAGACGGCGGATGATGCGGCGGTCTATCAATTGAACGACGAGCAGGCCATCGTGGCGACGACCGACTTTTTCACGCCGGTCGTTGACGATCCGCATGACTTTGGCCGCATCGCGGCGACCAACGCCATCTCGGACGTCTATGCTATGGGGGCCACGCCGCTGATGGCTCTCGCGCTGCTCGGCATGCCGATCGACAAGCTGCCGCTCGAAGTCATTCGACGCATCGCCGAGGGCGGCCAGTCGGTCTGCAATGCGGTTGGAATTCCGATCGCCGGCGGTCATACGATCGATTCGGCAGAACCGATCTACGGACTGGTCGTGCTGGGACTGGTGCACCCGGCCAAAATCAAGCGCAACAGCAGCGCCCACGCGGGTGACGTGTTGATACTCGGCAAACCGCTTGGAGTCGGTGTCTATTCGGCAGCGCTGAAAAAAGGCGCGCTCGATCCGGCCGGCTACGCGCAGATGATCGCCAGCACGACACAGCTCAACACCCCGGGGCGCTTGTTCGGCGACATGCCGCAAGTGCATGCGATGACTGACGTCACCGGTTTCGGCTTGCTCGGCCACCTGAATGAGATCGCGCTCGGCAGCGGCCTCGCGGCGACGATCAATGTGAAATCCGTGCCTCTGTTGCCCGCGGTCGAGCAATTGGCAGCGGCCGGCTGCATCACCGGGGCGTCGGCCCGCAACTGGGCCGGCTATGGACATCAGGTCACGCTTGACGGCGTGTCTGAAACCGCGAGAGCCTTGCTCACCGATCCGCAGACAAGTGGCGGCCTGTTGATCGCATGCGCGCCCACGGCCGCGCAACAAGTGCTCGCCATCTTTCGCGCCGAGCGATTCGAGCACGCTGCGATCATCGGACAGCTGACCGCCGGCTCTGGAATCACGGTGCAATGACGCCGGCCGAGCAGCGCCGCTGGAGGCGACGGCAGTTGTTGCTCGGGCTCGTGCTGGCAGCGTTGTCGCCGTGTCTGCCGGCCAGCGAATTCAAGCGCTTGAGCGGGCAGCCGTTGGCGCCGCCGGTCGAATTGCTTACGAGCGACGGTGCGCCGTTTTCACTAAGTCATTTACGTGGGCAAGTCGTCCTGATCAATTTCTGGGCGACGTGGTGCGAACCCTGTGTGGCCGAAATGCCTTCGTTGCAGCGGTTGCAGCAGACCTTTCAGGGCCAAGGCGTCGCAGTGGTGTTGATCAACTATCAGGAAGGTCCGGCACGCATCGACGAGTTTCTTCGAAAATTGGGTCTGACGTTGTCTGTGCTGCGTGACACCGATGGCAGCGTCGCGCGCAACTGGGGTGCGCGAATTTTTCCGGCGACGTATCTGGTGGATCGCGCCGGCCACATTCGCTACGCGCACGCCGGTGCAGCCGATTGGACAAGCGCCGACGCGCTCGGCATCATTCGTGCGATGCTTGCTTCGTAGCCACCAGGCCAACGGGCGGAGCATCTCGAAGGCGCGTGCCGGCTATCTTCTCGGAGACAACATGAAACGCAGAACGCTGCTCAAGGCAGGCTCCGCTGCCGGACTGCTTGCAATGACACCGCTCGCCGCGCGTGCACAAGCCACCGACGGCTGGCGCACGTTTGAAGTCGTGACGCGGATCGAGGTCACCGCGCCAAGCGGTCAGGTGATGGTATGGGCACCGCTGCCGCTGTCGGAAGATGCTGATTGGTTTCAGACGCTGGGCAACGCGGTGACGGGAAACTTTGCCGTTGTCACCAGCGCGGTTGATCCCAACTCTCGCGCCGCCATCTGCAGCGCATCGTTCAAGCCCGGTGAGGCGCAGCCGGTGATCGAAGTGACGAGCCGTTTTCGCACGCGCGACAGGAAGGTTGCTTTGCAACCTGGCGGCGGAACACTGGCAAGCGCAGCAGAACAGGCGCAGTACCTGAAGCCGACCGAATTCATGCCCACCGACGGCATCGTGCACGACACAGCGTTGAAGGCAACGCGCGGCGCGCGCACCGATGTCGACAAGGCGCGCGCACTGTATGAATGGACCGTGGAAAACACCGAGCGCAACGCAAAGACGCGCGGCTGCGGAGTGGGCGATATCAAGGCGATGCTCGAGAGCAATAACCTCAATGGCAAGTGCGCCGACCTGAATGCGCTGTTCGTGGCGCTGGCGCGCTCGGTGGGCGTGCCTGCACGTGATGTCTATGGTGTGCGAGTGGCGGACTCAAACCGCGGCTACAAAAGCCTTGGCAAATCCGGCGACATCACCAGAGCGCAGCATTGCCGCGCGGAGTTTTACGCGCAGACCATCGGCTGGGTGCCAGTCGATCCCGCCGATGTGCGCAAGGTGATGCTGGAGGAAAAGCCCGGGCTGACCCTGCAGGATGAGGTCGTCAAGAACGCGCGAACAATGCTGTGGGGCGGCTGGGAAGGCAACTGGCTTGCGTACAACTACGCCCACGACGTGCGCTTGCCCGGATCGACCAAGGCGCCGGTGCCATTCCTGATGTACCCGCAGGCCGAAAATGCTGAGGGGCGGCTCGACAGCCTGGATCCGGACAATTTCCGCTATCGAATTTCGGCGCGCGAAATTTCCTGAGCCATCGCTGTTTATTTCGCCGGCACGTCAACGATGGGTGCCGGCGCACCGGGGCGCTTGCGGAGATCGGTAATCGGCGCGGGCGCTGTTCGCTCGTCGGAAGCCGCGGGCGCGTCGGTCATCTTCCTACCCGATTGCTTGACTGCGCCGCTGACCGGCGCCAGCACAGCCTGACAATCGGCGTTCTGACCGGGGCCCGTCTCGATCAGCGGTATCAAAGCGAGCACAGGATTGACGAGCGCGAGCCCGATCGCGCCCAGACCACGTCCGATGCTTTGTCCGGACACCCCGAACTGCGCTTTGCGGAACGTGCCATCGATGTGTACCGGACCCCGCAACGACAGGATGCCGGCCTTCTTCGACCGCGGTTCGAGGGTGATGTCAAGCGTTTCTGTGCCCAGGTTGACGATGCCGGTGCCGGTGATGTTCGACGCTTCGGTATCGAACACGAACAAACCCATCGTTCCAACGCCATCTTTGACGTCGAATGAAGCCGCACCGCATCGAATCTGAGTCGGACGGTCGCCACCAAATAGGAGTTTGATCAATTCTCCACCCTGCAGGTTCACCAGCCACACCCCGAGTTCGGACACGCTGCCGCCCGCCATTCCGGCAGTGATCGTTCCGTTGGACGTTGCCAGCATGTGAGCAATCGAATTGCCCCTGCCCGCCAGGCGGATCTGCGCGCCGAGCGAGCCGGTGCTCGTGTTCTTGATCGTCTCGACTGTCGGAAATAGTTTGCCGAGACGCACGCGACGCAAATCGATCGAGGCCTTGGTCGAGATCGGCTTGTTACGCGCGTCCATCGTGATCTGAGACACGAGGTCTCCCCCGGCCAAGCCAAAATTCAATGGGTCGAGCACCAGAACGCCGCCACCCAGCTTCAGATGGGTGAAAAAATTCTCGAGTGGAATCTGCTCCGGAATTTTCAGCGTGGCCGCGTTGAGGCGAACATCGGCATCCGTCGCGTTGAGCTTCTCGACGTTGAAGTCGTTGTCCGGAAATACCTTGCCCGGAGGAAGCGCCGCCGGTGTCGCCCCAGCCGGAGTGGACTTGCCCTTGACGGCAACGGGCGTCGTTGCAGCGGCCTGCGTGCGTGGCCGCAAACCCACCAGCGGACCGAGGTCGGCCAGATCGAGGCTGCGGCTTTTCAGCGTGGCTGTGAGCATCGGGCGCGGCTCGCCTCGTTGATAGCGCGCGTCTCCGGCGAGGTCGCTGTTACCAATCTCGCCACTGAAGTCTTCGTAGGTATAGCTGTCGCCCGCGCGGATCAAGTGGCCGGTGAAGTGATACGGCGGGGTTTCTGGAAGCGCCAGCGGCAGGGTCGGGTACAGCACCCCCAGACTCGGCCCGCTGATCGAAACCTTGGCGTCGATCCGGCCCAAACTGAGCAGCCCGGTAACCTGACCTTCGGCATTGACCGAGGTTCGGCCGAAGCGCAGCGCAAGGCGCAGAGGAAACGGCTCGCTTGATTCGCGCAGCGACAGGATGTTGCCGGTATCGGCTGTTCCTTGGAACGGGTTGCCGCGCCAGCGCCCGCTGAAAGTCATCCGCGACTCGTAGAGCCCCTCGACTCTCGTTTCTCCTGCAATATCGAGGTCGATGTTCTGAACGGCGTCGTGCAGCGACAGGCTGGCATCATTCAAAGCGAGCGACTGCACATCGAACGTCCGGGTCGACGGCTGGTCCGACTTGCGCAAGCTCCAATTGGCACGGCCGTCTTTGTCGCGCACCAGGTCAACGTGACCATCGGTCAAGCGGATCTGCGGCAAGACGATTTCGTGCGTCAGCAACGACGGCAGGCTGACGCTGACCATCAACTCGCGCAGGACGCCGAGCGGCTTGTCGCCGGCCCATTCTGCGTTGCCGATTGCGATATCCGATAAAACGATGCGCGGAAAATGGGCCAACTCGACATCGAGATGGCCAATCGTGACCGGTCGGCCACTGCTCTCGCTCAGCCGACGCTCAAGCGGGCCGCGGAGCCAATTCCAATCAAAAATCGCGACGAATAAGACCAGCGCCAACGCAATCGCACCGAGTATCCAGGGCCAACGGCGCTTGCGTGCCGGCTGCGCGGCCGCTCGATTGCTAGGGGAAGCTGGAGGCGTCTGCGGATTCACGATATGGAAAATGCAATTGCTGTGCCCGATTCAGCGATCCGCGTCTAGGCAGAGCGGCTGCGAAGGCAATCCGCGCAGGCTGGGGATGCTGCTCTGAAACCGCACAACTCACGTATCGTTTCGCTCAAACTCATGCTCCGACTGATGGATAGCCGTTCTGAACTGCGGCGCGCACGCGCCCACACCGACTCACTGTTCGAGCTCGTCTCGCGCGAGACGTGGTACCTACGTCCCATACCCGCTCGCCATCGGCTGATCTTCTATGTCGGACACCTTGAAGCGTTCGACTGGAACCAGCTGGCGCGCGGCGTTCTGGACATCGCATCGTTCGACCCGGCTTTTGACGTATTGTTTGAAGCAGGCATCGACCCTCCTCCCGGGCAGTCACCTCGAGACACCGCGGCCGACTGGCCAAGGGCCGAATCGGTACTGGGCTACGTCGGCCGCACACGTGAGGCGGTCGATGAAGTCTGGGATCGAATACCAGGTGATATGCAGCAGATGGTCATCGAACACCGGTGGATGCATGCCGAAACGATCTGCTATTTACTGCACCAGCTCGACCCAGCGTTGAAGCATCGACCGGCCGTCGAACGGCCGATCGATTGGTCTGTGCCGGCGGGCCAGTTCATCGCCATTCCCGCCGGGGTCGCACAGCTGGGGCAACCCAACGGGGCGTTCGGGTGGGATAACGAGTTCCCAGCGCATCAGCAATCGGTCGCGCAATTCGAAATGGCCAAGCACAAGGTCACCAACGCGGAGTACTTGCGCTTTGTTGAAGCCGGCGGCACTGCCCCGCTGTTATGGCGCGAGGCCGGCGGAACATGGCGGTTGCGGCGCATGTTCGATGAAGTGCCGCTGCCCGAGCACGCGCCGGTGTATGCAACGCATCAGCAGGCAGCCGCGTACGCGCAATGGGCCAAGGCTGACTTGCCAACTGAGGCAGAGTGGCATCGCGCTGCTTATGGCGATACTGCCCAACGCTTCCCATGGGGCGACGCTGCGCCCAATGGCGTGCATGGCAACTTCGATTTCGTCGAATGGGATCCGGTGGCGGTCACGTCACATCCTGCCGGCGACAGCCGATACGGTGTGTCGCAGATGATCGGAAATGGATGGGAATGGACCTCGACGCCGTTTGGCGGGTTCGACGGCTTTCAACCGAGTGCGTATTACCCCGGCTATTCAGCCAATTTTTTCGACGACGAGCACTACGTGATGAAAGGGGCCTCGCCGGTGACGTCGCGCTCGCTGCTGCGGCGCTCGTTCCGGAACTGGTTTCGGACCGACTACCCCTATGCCCATTCGACGATCCGGCTGGTGCGACGCTGAACCCGCGATCAAGCGGCGGCGAGTGCAACCGCAAAACTGCGCGCGGGGTCGGTGTAGATCGTCACCGACGAATAGCCGGCTCGATTGAGAAGTTCGCGCAGCGAATCGGGCGTGTACTTGTGCGAGTTCTCCGTGTGAATACGGTCGCTTGCTTTGAAGTCACGCGACCCGCCGGGCCAGCGGACCGTCACATCAACGCGTGCCGCGAGATACATTTCAACCCGCGAGCATTGCGGATTGAAATACGCGACATGACTCCAATCGCGAACGTCAAAATCGCTGCGAAGCCGTGAATTGACGTTGCGAAGGACGTTCAGATTGAAAGCCGCGGTCACGCCGAGTGAATCGTCGTAGGCGCGATCGAGCAATGGCTTGTCCTTGACCAGATCGACGCCCAAAAGTAGGTGACCGTCCGCGCCGCCCGCGGCGCGCGTGCTCTGCAGGAATGCAAGTGCGTCGGCCTGAATGAAGTTACCGATCGACGACCCCGGATAAAACAGCGTTCTAGATCCGCGCGCAACCTCCGGCGGCAGTTCAATCGACCGCGTGAAGTCCTGAGCGATGCCGAGCATCGGATGCTGCGGATTGCGTTCGGCGAGGACGTTAAGCCGGTCCCACAGAAAATCGGCAGCAATGTCGATCGCGACGTACTGGGTGGGCGCAAGCCAGCCAAACAACCGCTCAGCCTTCTCGCAATTGCCCGCGCCGAGATCGATCAGCACGCTGCCGGGCCCGATACGCGCGGCGATCTCGTGCACATGCGCATCGACGATCGCGCGCTCGGTCCGCATCAACGGATATTCGGGCAATTCGCAGATTGCCTCGAACAGACGCGATCCGAGTGCGTCGTAAAAAAACTTTGGCGGTATGAAAGGCTTCGGATCAAGCAGGCCCGCGTTCAACTCGGCGCGCGCGTCGAGCGTCTTGCCAAGCAGATTGACCAACTGCGGGTGACTGCGCGGAGGAGCTAGAACTTCGTCGGGAACCATCGTGGGATTCTAACGGCAGCAAGAAACGCGCCCTGCTGCTAATACGGATGCGTCTCGGCGAAAAGCCCCGCGCCATGCAGGACCCGCAGGACTTCCTCGATATGATCCGGGCCCCGCGTCTGCAATACAAATTCAAGTTCAGCGTTTTGCACCGGCAGCGTCGTGAACGCGCGCTGATGCTCGACTTCTTCGATATTTGCTCCGGCCTGACCAATCAGCGTTGCTGCGCGTGCGAGTTCGCCGGGAACATCGCGCGTATGGACGCGAATCCGGGCCAGGCGCCCTGCGCGAACCATTCCGCGCTCGATGATGTCGGCAAGTACCATCGGATCAATGTTGCCGCCGCACAGGATCAAGCCAACCTTGCGGCCCACGAATCGCTCGCGATGGCGCAGTAGCGCCGCCAGGCCGGTTGCGCCGGCTCCTTCGACCACCGTCTTTTCGATCTCAAGCAACATCACGATGGCCTGTTCGATGTCGCCCTCGGAAACCAGCAGCACGTCGTCGACCAGCTTCTTCACGATCTGCAACGTCAGAGTGCCCGGATGCTTGACTGCAATTCCTTCGGCCAGCGTTGCATTCGCCGATGGCATGTCGACCCCCTTGAACGCCGCGTACATCGACGGAAACTGATCCGTCTGCACGCCGACCAGGTCGATCGCGGGTTTCAACGTGCGCACCGCCACCGCGATGCCCGAGATCAAGCCGCCGCCGCCGATCGCAACACAGAGGCTGTCGATATCGGGCTGTTGCTGCAGCATTTCGAGTGCGATCGTTCCCTGACCCGCCATGACGGCCGGATCGTCGTACGGATGCACCATCGTCAAAGCACGCGAACTCGCAAGGCGTGCCGCTTCTGCCTTTGCGTCGTCGAAGGTGTCGCCCGACAGCACGATTTCTGCGCCGAACCCGCGCGTGCGCTCGATCTTGACCATCGGCGAGAAGCGAGGCATCACGATCACCGCAGGCACACCGAGCCGCTGCGCGTGAAACGCGACCCCCTGCGCGTGGTTGCCCGCTGAAACCGCGATCACGCCTTGGTCGCGCTGTTGCTGCGACAGCATCGAAAGCTTGTTCAACGCGCCGCGCTCCTTGAACGACGATGTGAACTGAAGGTTCTCGAACTTCAGATAGACGTCGGCGCCGGTGATCTGCGACAGCGTTTGCGAATGCAGACACGGCGTGTTCTCAACATGTCCTCCAATGCGGGCCTGTGCCGCAACGACATCTTCGAAAGTGACTGCAAGGGCGTTCAAGGCGTAGGCGGCTAATCCCGCGTGGTGGGCCGGCGATTGTAGCGAGCGCTGTCCATCTAGAACGTGGACGACGACCGGTCCTCCGTAGAATCCGCCGATGTTGTCGGTGACAGGTCTGGTCAAGCGGTTCGGCTCACGCTCGGTGCTTGACGGGCTGGACATGCAGGTGGCGGCGGGCGAGTACGTTGCGATCGTTGGCGAATCCGGCTCTGGCAAGTCGACGCTGCTGAACCTGATAGCGGGTCTGGATCAACCCGACGCAGGCAGCGTCGTCATCGACGGCGCCAACTTCGCCACAATGAACGACGAACAGCGAACGCTAACCCGTCGTGCCAAGCTGGGGTTCGTTTTCCAGTCGTTTCACATCCTGCCTCATCTGACCGTCGCGCAGAACGTCGAGCTTCCGCTGGTGCTTCTCGGTGCAGAGCGCAACTCGCGCCACGATCGGGTCGACGAACTGCTCAATGCCGTAGGTCTCGGCGATCGCGGTGCGAGCATGCCGCGCGAGCTCTCCGGCGGAGAGATGCAGCGTGTCGCGCTGGCGCGTGCGCTGGTGCATCGGCCCACCCTGATCCTTGCCGATGAGCCGACCGGCAACCTCGACCCCGATACAGCGCACACGGTGCTGAGCCTGCTTGCGAGCGAGGTTCGTGCTCACGGCGCCGGTGGTGTCCTGGTCACTCATTCAGAACCCGCGGCGCAATCGGCGGACCGCATCATCGTGCTCGACCATGGACGGTTGCGGCGGCTCGCCCCGACCGCCGAAGCAAGATGAGCGTGGTTCGGCGGTCGGCGTTTTTCTGGCTCGCATCACACGTGGTCGCGGGCTACGCGCGCCAGCATCCTCTGCGAACGCTGGTGCAGATCGTTGCGATCGCGGTCGGTGTCGCGCTCGGCTATGCGGTGCAGTTGATCAACGCCTCTGCGCTGAACGAATTTTCGTCCGCCGTGCGGGCGGCCACCGGACAGGCGGATGCATCGATCAGCGGTGCCGCGAACGGGTTCGACGAACGCGTCCTGCAGCGCGTGATCGAGCATCCCGCCGTCGAACTTGCAAGCCCGCGCCTCACCGTGAGCGCCGCGGTGCTCGGCACTGGCGCAGTGACGGCGCCGCTGCTGACGATCGTGGGTCTCGACGCGTTCAGGGCGGCGGCGCTCGAATCGACGCTTCTGCCGCAGACAGCGCACGACGACGTGCGCTGGGCGCTGCTTGACGATGGAGTTTTTCTTTCTCCCGCCGCGCTGCAGAAGTTCAAGCTCAACGTCGGCGATGTATTGAACGTGCAGGCTGCTGACCGAGTTGTTGGACTGACGATAGCCGGCACAGTGCCGGGCGCACCGGCCAGCCAGTTGCTCGGCGTCATGGATCTCGGTTTCGCACAATGGCGGCTCGATCGGGTCGGCACGCTGACGCGCATCGACGTGAAACTCGCACCTGGCAGCGATCCTGCAGCAGTCGCACGCGCACTTGATCTGCCGCCCGGGGTTGCATTGACCGGTAGTGGGGCTGAGGAAACGCGCGTGTCGAATCTTTCGCGCGCGTACCGCATCAACCTCAGCGTACTGGCCTTGGTGGCGCTGTTTACCGGCGCATTCCTGGTGTTGTCGTTGCAAGCGCAGGCCACCGTTGCGCGTCGCTCGCAGCTTGCATTTCTGCGCGTCGCGGGCGTCACAGCGCGGCAGTTGCAGCTGCTGCTGATTGGCGAAGCCATCGTGCTCGGTGCTATCGGCAGCGCACTGGGGCTTGTGTTCGGTGCACTGCTTGCAACGGTCGGTTTGCAATTGCTCGGCGGTGATCTGGGCAGCGGATTTTTTGCCGGCGTCGCGCCTCGAGTGCACTTCTCGATCGGTTCGCTGGTTTCTCTGTTCGCGCTCGGGATGCTCGCCGCGATCGTGGGCACTTGGCTCCCTGCGCGCGACGCTGCACGGACACCGCCCGCGCTGGCGATGAAGGCAGGTGCCGAAGAAAGTGCGTACAACCCCGTCGGACGTACGTGGCCCGGCGTTTCGATGCTCGCGCTTGCAGCGCTGATGGTGGTGTTGCCACCAGTCAACGACATCCCCATGTTTGGATATGCAGCGATCGCGGGCGTGTTGCTCGGCGTCATCGCGTTACAGCCGAGGCTGGCGCGCACGGTATTCGAATCGCTTGCGCGTCGGCTCGAACATTCCGGCGATCGGCCGATCCCCGCGACGCTGTTGCTGGCCGTCACGCGCGTTGCGCAGGCGCCGAACTTTGCCGCGATCGGCATGGCGGGGATTGTCGCGAGCTTCTCGTTGATGATCGCCATGGCGACCATGGTGGCGAGCTTCAGGGATTCGGTCGATGACTGGCTGACGCGCATCTTGCCCGCGCAGCTGTACATACGCGCCGCGCCGGCACCCGCGACTGCGTTCTTTTCGCCGGCGGATATCCAGCACATCGTGTCGCATCCGGGTGTAGAGCGCGCCGATTTGTCGCGCGCCGTCAAACTCCAGCTCGATCCGCAGCGCGCGCAGGTCACGTTGCTGGTGCGCCCTATCGATGCCGATAATCCTGCGGCGATGCTGCCACTGACGGGCCCATCGCGACCGGTATCAAAGGACGCGCCCCCGATCTGGATCACCGAACCGATGGTCGACATCTACGGCATGCACGTCGGGCAGGTGGTCGAATTGCCACTGGCGGGACGCCTGCGATCGTTCATCGTCGCAGGCGTATGGCGCGACTACGCGCGCCAGTTCGGCGCCATTGCAATGCGCGCCTCGGATTACCAATCGATGACGGGTGATCAGACGGTGACCGACGCCGGCATCTGGCTCAAGCCCGGCTTCAGCGCAAGTCGGGTGATCGCCGATCTGCGCCGCGAGCTCGAGGCACCGGCGGTCGAGTTTGCCGAAACGGGCGAGATCCGCCAGCTGAGCCTTCAGATATTCGATCGCAGCTTCGCGGTCACCTACGTTCTCGAGGTGGCCGCAATCGCGATCGGACTGGTCGGCATCGCGGCGACATTTTCGTCGCAGGCGATCGCGCGCACGCGCGAATTCGGCATGCTGCGCCACATTGGGCTGACCCGGCGCCAGATTCTGCAGGTGCTTGCGATTGAAGGCGCTTTGCTGACGGCGCTGGCGATCGCGGTCGGTCTTGTCACCGGACTCGTCATCTCGGTCGTATTGATCAAGGTGATCAATCCGCAGTCGTTCAACTGGACGATGGACTTCAATCCGCCACGCGCGCTAATCGCAACGCTGATGTTGGCCCTGATGGCGGCGGCGGTCCTGACCGCGGTGCTTGCCGGCCGGCGCGCGGTGTCGATCGATGCAGTGCGGGCTGTCAGCGAAGATTGGTGAGCGCACCGTGCTGCTGTCACGCCGCAATTTCCTAATCTCCGCCGCCGCGCTTGCGTCACCACACGCACACGCAAGCGTCGAATTCGCCGAGGTCTATCCGCGACCGTTGACATTTCCGCGCGATCACGGAGCGCATCCCGACTACCGGACCGAGTGGTGGTACTTGACCGGCTGGCTCGATCGACCCCGCGCCGCCACGTCGATCGGTTTCCAGATCACGCTCTTTCGAGCACGCACATCGATCGACCCCGCCAATCCAAGCGCGTTCGCCGCCAAACAGCTGGTAATTGCGCACGCGGCGATTGCCGATCCGGCGCGAGGCCGGCTGTTACGCGACGAGCGACTTGCGCGCACCGGTTTTGGCGCGGCGTCGGCCGCGACCGACGACACTGACTTGCTGCTCGACCGCTGGCGCCTGGTCCGCTCGCCACAAGACGGCAGCTACCGGGCGTTCATTCCCGCACGCAGCTTCACGCTTGAGTTGGAAGCCAAACCGACCCAGCCCCTGCTGTTGCAGGGTGATGCAGGCTACTCGCGCAAGGCAGCGGCGGCGATGCAATCGAGCCACTATTACTCGCAACCTCAGCTGTCGGTCAATGCGCGCTTGCTGGATAACGGCGGTGCCAAAGCCGAGCAGCTGACCGGAACAGGCTGGCTCGACCACGAATGGTCAAGCACACTGTTGAGCGATGACGCTGCAGGGTGGGACTGGTTGGGCTGCAATCTCGACGATGGCAGCGCGCTGACAGCTTTTTCGATTCGAGGTCGGCTTGCGAATTCGGCGCCGTTGTATGCGTACGCGTCCTTGCGCACGCGCGGCGGCACCGTACAAACCTTCGGATCACGCGACGTCGCATTCTCGACGATCGGGGAATGGACCTCGCCGCGCACGCGCGCAACGTGGCCGATAGCACGCCAGGTGCGTATCGGTGACCGCTCGTTCACCACTCAACCGCTGATGGAGGACCAAGAGCTCGATTCGCGGGCGACCACCGGCGCGGTGTACTGGGAAGGCGCAAGCCGCCTGTTCGAGGCTGACCGATCGGTCGGGCGCGGCTACTTGGAAATGACCGGGTACGTTGCGCCGCTGCGGCTATAGCGGCGGCCGATAGAATCAGCCGATGCCACTGTCGAGCTCGAGCCCGTACGAAGATTTCATGCGCCATGTGCTTGAGCATGGCGTCGAAAAAACAGATCGCACCGGAACCGGTACGCGCTCGTGGTTCGGATACCAGATG
The DNA here is from genome assembly GCA_040003315.1 of Burkholderiaceae bacterium. GTDB lineage: Bacteria > Pseudomonadota > Gammaproteobacteria > Burkholderiales > Burkholderiaceae_F > JACCZX01. The sequence continues at coordinate 18,685 of JBDUCU010000044.1, forward strand.
CGCTTCGACCTGGGCGCAGGATTTCCGCTGATCACGACCAAGAAAGTGCATTTGCGCTCAATCATCCATGAGCTGCTGTGGTTCCTGAAAGGTTCAAGCAACGTTCAGTACTTGCACGAGCATCAGGTCACGATCTGGGATGAGTGGGCGCGCCCCGACGGCGATCTCGGCCCCGTATATGGCGTGCAGTGGCGGTCGTGGCCATCGCCCGACGGCGGAACGATTGACCAGATTTCACAGGTGCTGCAAGAGATCACGCGTAATCCAAATTCGCGTCGGTTGATCGTCTCTGCGTGGAACGTCAGCGATATTCCGAAAATGGCGCTGCCACCGTGCCACTTGCTGTTTCAGTTCTACGTTGCGCCAGGCGCATCGGGCTCGTCTCGCGGCAAGCTGTCGTGCCAGCTGTATCAACGCAGCTGCGATATTTTTCTCGGAGTTCCGTTCAACATTGCGAGCTATGCGCTGCTGACGCACATGGTTGCCCAGCAATCCGATCTCGACGTCGGCGACTTCGTCTGGACCGGCGGCGATTGCCACATTTACAGCAACCACCTTGAGCAGGTGCGCGAACAACTGTCGCGCACGCCGCGTCCTTTTCCAAAACTCATCATCCCTCGCAAACCTGCGTCGCTGTTCGACTACCGCTACGAAGACTTCGTCGTCGAGGCGTATGACCCCTATCCCGCGATCAAGGCGCCCGTTGCGGTCTGATGATGGCGGCCAGGATCACGCTGATCGCAGCGCGCGCGCGCAATGGCGTCATCGGACGCGACAATCGAATACCGTGGAAGATTCCCGGCGAACAGGCGTACTTCAAGCGGGTCACCACCGGACACACGATCGTGATGGGACGCAGGACCTGGGAATCGATCGGTCGGCCGTTGCCCGCTCGGCGCAATATCGTCATCAGCCGCGATCGCCACTACGCTGCACCAGGGGCCGAAGTGGTCGACAGCCTGGATGATGCGCTCGCCCTGAGTGCTGACGACGGCGAAATATTTATCATCGGCGGAGCGCAGCTCTACGCACTGGCTCTGCCACGCGCTGACCGCATACTATTGACTGAAATCGATGCCGAATTCGAGGGCGACACTTTCTTTCCGCCCTTTGACGCGTCGCAATGGCGCGCTGTCAGCCGCGAGCACCACCATCCATCGGCCGATCGAGCGTTCGCCTATTCGATCGTCGATTACCAGCGCTGAGCTGGAACAAAGCAATGCCGGAAGGTCCTTCGATCGTCATTCTGCGCGCAGGTTTCGCGCTTCGCGCGCCGAGGGCGACTTGGACCAGACTTACGACTGGAGCGCCGATGTCATGTCGGATCAGTGGAACCCGCGCGCGGCACGCCGAAAACTCAAGGCGCAGCCCGACACCCTGGTCAGTGATGCGCTGCTCGATCAGAACATTTTTGCCGGGGTCGGCAACATCATCAAAAACGAAGTGCTGTTTCGAATCCGTGTTCAGCCAGAAAGCACGATCGGTTCGCTGCCGGCGCGCAAGCTGGGCGAGCTGATCAAACAGGCGCGAGAGTACAGCTTCGACTTCTATCGCTGGAAAAAAGCGTTCGTACTGAAGAAGCATTACCTGGTGCACACAAAGAAAATCTGCCCGCGTTGTGACGTCCGGCTGCAGTACCGCGCCAGTCTCGGTCGCGCGCAGCGGCGTAGTTTCTTTTGTAACCAATGCCAGCGGCTATATGATGAGTAAAGTAGATGGCACCATGGGCAACACCATCGTTACCTCGCGCGGTCCGTATTTACTGGCGGTTGCTGCGGTCGCCATTGCTGCGATCGTCCGCTGGCTGCTTGATCCGCTGTTCGGAAATCACCTTACCTTACTGACCTTCTATGTAGCGGTTGCAGTCGTCGCGTGGTTCGGAGGTTTGCGGCCGGCTTTGCTGGCAGCTGTAATGGGACTTGCGCTGGCGGTTGTTCTGTTTGTGCCGAACAACCCCGATTTGGGACTGCGCCAGATCAGCGACGTTTATCGGGTCGATTGGCTGCGATACGCGGTCATCGCACTGACGTTCGCTTTTTTTGGCGAAGCAAAGAACACTGCGTTGAGACGCGCCGATCTGCGGCGTGAGACGCTGCAGGTTACGTTGGCAAGCATCGGCGATGGCGTGATCGTGACCGACGTCGACGGCAACCTCACTTCTCTGAATCCAGTTGCCGAAGCGCTGACCGGATGGATTCTGCGCGACGCGGTGGGTCTTCCTCTCGGGGAAGTATTCAACATCGTCAACGAGGAGACGCGCGAGCCGGTGGCCAATCCGGTCACCCGAGTGCTTGAACACGGCGGCATCGTTG